>CAYYKK010000134.1:0-18769 GCA_964467935.1 uncultured Polyangiaceae bacterium | reverse complement strand
GCCGATGCCGACGCCGCCGCCGTGGTGGAAGCTCACCCAGGTCGCGCCCCCGGCGGTGTTGGCGAGCGCGTTGAGGATGGCCCAATCGGCGATCGCGTCCGAGCCGTCCTTCATCGCCTCGGTCTCGCGGAACGGTGACGCGACGCTGCCGCAGTCGAGGTGATCGCGACCGATCACGATGGGCGCGCGCACGACGCCCTTTCGAACGAGCTCGTTGAAGGCGAGGCCCACCTTGGCGCGATCGCCGTAGCCGAGCCAGCAGATGCGCGCCGGGAGGCCCTGGAACTGGATGCGCTCCTGCGCCATCTCGATCCACCGCCGAAGATCGGGATCGTGGGGGACGGCCTCCAGCACGGCTTTGTCGGTGGCGGCGATGTCGGCCGGATCGCCCGAGAGGGCGACCCAGCGGAAGGGACCTTTGCCCTGGCAGAAGAGCTCGCGGATGTAGGCGGGGACGAACCCCGGGATGTCGAACGCGTTCGTGGCGCCCGCTTCCATCGCGCACGTGCGGATGTTGTTGCCGTAGTCGAACACCTCCGCGCCGGCCTTCTGCATCGCGAGCATGGCCTCGACCTCGAGGCGCATCGATGACTTCGCGCGCTCGACGTATCCCTTCGGATCCGACGCGCGGAGCGCCGCCGCCTCGGTGAGCGAGAGGCCCTGCGGCACGTAGCCCACGAGCGGATCGTGCGCGGCCGTCTGCTCGGTGACGAGATCGGGGATCTCGCCGCGCCGCACGAGCTCCGGGTAGATGTCGGCGGCGTTGCCGAGCAGCGCCGCGGTCTTCGGATCGCCGCGCTTCGCCGACTCTTTGACGAACGCGAGCGCCTCGTCGAGGCTCTCGAACTTCGCGTCGACGTAGCGGGTGTCGATGCGCTTCTGGATGCGCGCCGGATCGATCTCCACGCCGAGGCACGCGATGCCCGCCATGGCGCTCGCGAGCGGCTGCG
Organism: uncultured Polyangiaceae bacterium; assembly: GCA_964467935.1. Lineage (GTDB taxonomy): Bacteria > Myxococcota_A > Polyangia > Polyangiales > Polyangiaceae > CAYYKK01. The sequence continues at coordinate 17,819 of CAYYKK010000134.1, read as the reverse complement.
CTCCGCCCATGCCGCCGAGGCCGGCGGTCAGCGCCCAGAGGCCGCCCTCCTTCTTCGTCCGCGCGACGTACGCCTTGCGCGCGGCGACGAACGTCTCGAACGTCCCCTGCACGATCCCTTGCGAGCCGATGTAGATCCACGAGCCCGCGGTCATCTGTCCGTACATCGTGAGGCCCAGGCCCTCGAGCCTGCGGAACTCGTCCCAGTTGGCCCAGCGTCCCACGAGGTTCGAGTTCGCGATGAGCACGCGCGGCGCGTCGGCGTGCGTGCGAAAGCGTCCGACGGCCTTGCCCGACTGCACGAGCAGCGTCTCGTCGCTCTCGAGCTCGCGGAGCTCGCGCGCGATCACGTCGAACGCCTCCCAGCTGCGCGCGGCCTTGCCCGTGCCGCCGTAGACGACGAGATCGTCGGGGCGCTCGGCGACCTCGGCGTCGAGGTTGTTGTGCAGCATGCGGAGCGCGGCCTCCTGCAGCCAGCCTTTGCACGTGAGCGTGGTGCCGCGCGGCGCGCGAACGGGGCGAGGACCGTGGGTCGACATCCCTCGGACGTAGGGCGGTCGCGCCTCCGCGGCAACGGCGACGCGCTCCGACGCGGTGCGCGACGAGCGCGTCGAAGGCGCCACGGCGACGGACGTTCCCACGCGAAAACACCTTCGACTCACTTCCCGTCGTCGGCGACCTTCCGTAGCTTCACGCGCGGAGGTCTTGGCTTCGATGGCTCGGCTCGGTCTCGGTCGATCCGCGGCGGCGTGCGCCATCGCGATCCCGCTCGTCCTCGGGGCGCGCGCGAGCGCGGCCGACGAGCCGCCGACGCCGCCGCCGACGACGACGGGATCCGCGCCCGCACCGGCCGTCTCCCCGACGCTCTCGCCGGACGCGCAGGCGGGCGAGCCGGCCGCGAACGACGCGCCGCCCGAGCCCACGCCGATCGACGTGACCGTGCGCGAGGCGCCGAAGCCGCCGGACGTGGTGAGCCTCTCGCGCGCCGAAGCGAGGCTCGTGCCCGGCACGTTCGGCGATCCGTTTCGCGTCGTCGAGGCGCTGCCCGGCGTGGTGCCGCTCGCGAGCGGTGTCCCCTATTTCTACGTGCGCGGCGCGCCTCCGGGGAACGTCGGCTACTTCCTCGACGGCGTGCGCGTGCCGCTGCTCTACCACCTCGGGCTCGGCCCGTCGGTCGTGCACCCTGCGCTCATCGATCACGTCGAGCTCCACGCGGGGGGCGATCCGACGATCGGTCGCTTCGCCGGCGGCGCCGTCACGGCCGATCTGGTCGAGCCGCGCGACGACTTTCACGGCGAAGCGAACGTGCGCATCATCGACGCCGGGGCCTTCGTCGAGGTGCCCTTCGACCACGGCAAGGGCAGCGCGATGGCGGCCGGTCGCTACTCGTACACCGCGCCGCTCTTCACGCTGCTGAAGAGCGACACCGTCCTCACCTACGGCGACTACGCGGCGCGCGTCTCGTACGCCTTCACGCCGAAGCACCGGCTGAGCGGCTTCGCGTTCGGCGCTTACGACTACCTCGGGCAGAAGGACTTCACTCCGTACCCCGCTCTGCTCGGCAGGCTGCTCGGCGATCAGCCCACCAACACGCTCTTCGACACGACCTTTCATCGGCTCGACGTCCGCTACGATCAGCGCGTCGACGATCGGACCACGCTGCGGCACGACGTGATCCTCGGCTGGGACGAGACGCACCTCGATCAGGGGCGCGACGTCGTCGATCGGATGATCGCGCTGAAGTCGCAGATGAAGCACGCCGTGAGCGACGATCTCGAGCTGCGCGCGGGCATCGATCTCACGCTCGACAGCTTCAAGTCGGACCTCGACCGAGGCGACCAGGGCGAGCAGCAGTTCACGAGCTTCTTCACGAGCCGTCTCGACACCGCGCTCGGCGTCTACGAGCAGCTCGCCATGCGCCTCGGCCCGCTCGAGGCCGTGCCGTCGATCCGGATCGATCTCTTCACCTCGGGCTCGCGCGCGGCGTACGGCGTCGATCCGTCGCTCGCGCTCCGGCTGCCGCTCACGAAGGAGGTGGCCCTCACGACGTCGCACGGGCTCTCGTCGCAGCCGCCGAGCTTCATCGTCTCCGGACCTGGTTTTCGGCCTCCGCTCGACGATCACGGCCTCCAGCACACGTTCATGTCGAGCGCCGGCGTCGAGTGGACCCCGGACGCGTCGTGGATCCTGAAGGCCGCCGTGTACCGCGCGACGTTCTTCGCGATCAACGACGCGCTCGGCACCTCGACGCTCGCGACGCAGGGGTTCCCCGACGGCCTCGGGGGCTTCAATGAACGCTACGACGGCTGGTCGACGGGCATCGAGCTCTCGCTGAAGCGCCGGCTCACGAAGCGCCTCGGCGCGATCGTGTCGTACACGATCGGCCGCTCGGAGCGGTACGGTCCGCACGGCGAGCGCGTGCCCTCCGGCTTCGATCGCACGCACGTCGCGAGCGCCGCGCTCAGCTACGACTTCGGCAAGGGATGGCGCGGCGGGGTGAGGAACCTCTTCTACTCGGGCACACCGGTCCTCGATCGCGTCGAGCCGGCCGGCTCGACGGATCCGAGCGCGGCGCGCATCGTCGACACGGGTCGCCGTCAGACGCCGTTCTTCCGCACCGACCTTCGGATCGAGAAGCGCTGGAAGATCCGCGAGACGGGGCACGTCTCGGTGATCCTCGAGATGCTCAACGCGTTCGTCGCGAAGGAGGTCGTCGGGACGAAGTGCGCCCCGTCCGGCGTGTGCGACGAGACGAAGATCGGCCCCGTCGCGGTGCCGAGCCTCGGCGTCGAGGGCGGCTTCTGAGCGGCGCTCAGAAGGGCAGCTTCATCAGCTGATCGAGCCCGAGTCGAACGACGAAGTAGTAGACGACCGAGAAGAGCGCGTTGCTCACCGCGACGGGGAGCACGAGCCGTCGCAGCTCGATGCCGAGCGCGCGCAGCGCGAGCAGGATCGGCTCCTGCCCGACCGCGGCGACGCCGAGGGTGAGGCCGCCCCAGACGCCCCATTTCTCGGCGAACACCATCGCACGCGGGGTGCGCATGCGCTCCACGTGTCGCTCGACGAAGCCGATGCGGCGCACGCCGCCGCCGATCCACGCGACGAAGAGCCCCTCGACGAAGCCCGCCACGGCGACGACGGGGACGAGGCGCCAAGGGTCGAAGCCGAACGCGATGCCTGCGGCGCACGCGGCCGATTGCCCCGCGACCAGCGCGGGCACCATCGACAGGCCGACGACCGTCGCCCAGCGTCCGAGAGCCATCCCGTCATCCTACTCGTCGTCCGCCTCGCTCGCTCGTCGTCCGCTCGTCGCCGCCGCTTCGTCGCGGCCGAGCGGGACCTCGTCGGTGGTCACGCGCGGCGCCGCCTTCGGCCCGAGCAGCATCACGAGCGCGCCCACGAGGAGCCAGAGGAGCTGAGCGCAGCGGATGAAGAGCGCGAGCGAGGCGGTCTTCACCGCTGTGGTGCCGAGCAGATCCGAGGCGAGCGTGAACGCGCCGTCCGTCGTCCCGAGGCCAGCCGGAACGAAGACCCCGACCGCCGACGCGACGAGGTTCACGCCCTGCACCGCGAAGGCGCGGACGACGTCGACGTCGATCCCGACGGCCTTCGCGGCGAGCCCGTATTGGAGGACCTGGAGCGCGCGGTTGAGGAGCAGCGCGCCCGTCGCGCCCCACGGGACGAGCCCGCTCGTCTTCGTGTGCTCGCGGAAGGCGCCGTGGCGCTCTGCCAAGCGAGGGAAGCGCTCGCGGAGGAGCCGCCCCGGGCCCTCGGCCATCGTCGTCGCGCGCAGCACGATCCCGGTGAGGACGAGCACGACCGCGTGGATCATCGTCGCCCAGAACCACACGGACGCGCCGCTCAGCACGAAGATCGCCGCTGCGCACAGAACCGAAAACCCGCCGATCGAGATCAGCGTCGCGGCCTGCACGATGAACCCGACGCTCGCGGCCGCTGGCGCGCCGACGAGCGGGGCGAGGATCGTGGCCTTCAGGGTCTCGTTCACCACGCGCGGCGCCGGCGCGAGCGCCGAGAGCGACTGCCCGATCAGGTTCGCGCGAAAGAGCGTTCCCCTCGGGATGCGCGCGCGCACAGGTCCGAACGCGACGAAGGCCGCGACGGTCTCGGACGCGATCCGCCCGAGCTCGAGCCCCGCGACGAGAGGGAGCCACACGAGCGCGGGGCGCAGCGTCTCGACGATCCGCGCTGGGCCGACGCTTCGGACGATCAGCACGAGCGCGGTGAGGCCCGCGAGGCCGGCGGCCCAGCGGAACCAGCCGATCTTCGTCGCGCCCGATCGCTCCCCCACGCGGCGTTCGCCGGGCCTATTTGAAGAAGCTGCCGAGGACGCCGCGCGCGACGTCGACGCCGTGATCGACGTTCTCGCCGGAGAGGGCCGACATGACCGGCTCTCGGATCATCTCGGGCAGCTTGTCGCCGAGGAAGCCCTTCACGACCTCCGCGACCTTCGCCGCTTGCTCTTCGGACAAATCCGCCTGCTCGACCAGCCTCGCGATGAGCGCCTTCATGAACGTTCCCTTATCGGTGGGCTCGGTGAGCCGCAAGTTGGGTATGGGGCATTCTTCCTCGCCTTTGGGGAACGGCTTCCTCTTTGTCCGGGTGGGCAGTCATCGCTGGACCGGTCGCGCGAGGCACCGGTACCGTTCCCGGTCGTGAGACGTCGCCTCCGACTCGCCTGCCTCCTCGTCCTCGCTGGTCTCTTCTCGCACGAGCGCGCCGCGTACGCCGGGCCAGAGACCGCGCTGCGCGAGTTCGCTGGTGGTCAGGTCAAGAAGGGCGTCCGCACGATCGGCATGGGCGGAGACGGCGCGACGACCGGCAACTACGCCCTCGTCTACAAAGAGGGTGGCGGCGCCGTGTTCGACGAAGGGCTCGTGCGATTTCGAGACACGGGCAACCTCTTCACCTTCAGCGCGGTGGGCTTCTCGACGCCGCCGTTCTGGAACGACGCAGTGCTCTACGTCATCGCGCTCGGTCAGACCGGGACGGGCGTCAAGGTTTGGGACACGACGCCGCAGAACCCCAAGAAGCCGCGCTCGATGGGCGATCTCGGCGACACCTCCGTCTTCGTCAAATTCGCGAAGCCCATCAACGCGTGGCTCTCGTTCGGCGTGATGGGGGCGTTCGAGCTGTCGCATGCGACGCTGGTCCCTGACGGCGGTGGGCCGACCATTCGATTCTCGACGTCGTACTTGCCCTCGGGCGGGCTCGGCCTCCACGCCCACCCGGGCAAGCACTGGCAGTTCGGCGCGCGCGTGATCCTCAATCACGACCACGAGACGCGCACGGAGGCCAAGGCGAGCACGTCGGGGCTCCTCCGCTCGTACGAATATCGGCTCGGCGCGGCCTGGTCTCCCGTCGAAGGCACGCTCTTCGACGCGGGCATCGTCGCTCTCGATCGCTCCAACGGCCTCGAGCACACGACGACGTTCGCGGTGCACCCCGCGATCGGCTTCGAGCAGGCGATCGTGCCGAAGCGCGTCTGGGTGCGCATCGGCCTCGACGAGACGACGGGGACGACGGGTCTGGGCGTCGCCATCTCTCCCGTGAAGGTCGACCTCGCGTACCTCTACGATTTGGCCGAGGCGCGCACCCAGGACGTCTTCGGAAAGCGCAACGTGAGCCTCATCGGCACCTTGTCCTTCGAGTACTGGAAGCTCTTCCACGCGGGGGCGGCGGCGGCGAAGGCGAGGTAGGGGCGGCCCTTCAAGCGCGGCTCGAGGCGAACGCCTCGAGCGCGTCGGGCCCGGTGGGCGGCGGCCCGGCGCTCTCGAGGGCCGTCACCTCCTCGTGCGTCAGCACGCGCGAGCGGACGAGGAAGCGCACGCCGCGCGGCGCCTCGATCGAGAACCCGCTACCCCGGCCTTTCACGACGTCGATCGTGAGGTGCGTGTGCTTCCAGTACTCGAATTGGTCGCCGCCCATGAAGAACGGCGTGCCGCCGACCTCGCCGAGCAGCACGTCGCGCGCGCCGAGGCGGAGCTCGCGGCGCGGGTAGCACATGGGCGCGCTCCCGTCGCAGCAACCTCCCGATTGATGGAAGAGCAGCTCGCCGTGCTCTTCCACGAGCTCGCGGAGCAGCGCGATGGCCTCGTTCGTTCCCTCGACGCGCGTGACGTTCATCGTCGGCTCCTCGCGATCAGAAGAAGCCCATCGCCTTCGGGCTGTAGCTGACGAGCAGGTTCTTCGTCTGCTGGTAGTGCGAGAGCATCATCTTGTGCGTCTCGCGGCCGATGCCCGACTGCTTGTAGCCGCCGAAGGCCGCGTGCGCCGGGTAGAGGTGATAGCAGTTCGTCCACACGCGCCCCGCCTGGATGGCGCGTCCGGCGCGGTACGCGGTGTTCGTGTCGCGCGTCCAGACGCCGGAGCCGAGCCCGTAGAGCGTGTCGTTCGCGAGCTTCATCGCGTGATCGAAGTCCCGGAACGAGGTCACGCTCACCACCGGCCCGAAGATCTCCTCCTGGAAGACGCGCATCTCGTTCGAGCCTTGGAAGATCGTGGGCTCGACGTAGTAGCCGCCCGCGAGGTCGCCGCCGAGCTCGGCGCGCTTGCCGCCGATGAGCACCTTCGCGCCCTCCTTCTTGCCGATGTCCACGTACGAGAGGATCTTCTCGAGCTGGTCGTTCGACGCCTGCGCGCCGACGGTGGTCCTCGGATCGAGGGGGTTGCCGTTCACGTGGCGCTTCACGCGATCGACCGCGCGCTCGAGGAACTGACCGTAGACCGACTCCTGCACGAGCGCGCGCGACGGGCACGTGCACACCTCGCCTTGGTTCAGCGCGAACATCGCGAAGCCCTCCATCGCCTTGTCGGCGAAGTCGTCGCTCTTCGCGAAGACGTCCTCGAAGAACACGTTCGGCGATTTGCCGCCGAGCTCGAGCGTGACCGGGATGAGGTTCTCGGAGGCGTACTGCATGATGAGCCGCCCCGTCGTCGTCTCGCCGGTGAAGGCGACCTTCGCGACGCGCCTGTTCTGGGCGAGCGGTTTGCCCGCCTCGATACCGAAGCCGTTCACGACGTTGAGGACACCCTTCGGGAGCAGATCGCCGACGAGGTCGACGAGCATCATGATGCTCGCCGGCGTCTGCTCGGCCGGCTTGAGCACCACGCAGTTGCCTGCGGCGAGCGCGGGCGCGAGCTTCCACGCCGCCATGAGCAGCGGGAAGTTCCACGGGATGATCTGCCCCACGACGCCGAGCGGCTCGTGGAAGTGGTAGGCGACCGTGTCGTCGTCGATCTGCGAGAGCGCGCCCTCCTGCGCGCGGATGCACCCCGCGAAGTAGCGGAAGTGATCGACCGTGAGCGGCAGATCAGCCGCCAGCGTCTCGCGCACGGGCTTGCCGTTCTCCCACGTCTCGGCGACCGCGAGCTTCTCGAGGTTCTGCTCGATGCGATCGGCGATCTTGAGCAGCACGCCCGCGCGATCGGTGACGGAGGTCTTCGCCCAAGCCGTCTTGGCGCCGTGCGCGGCGTCGAGCGCGCGCTCCACGTCCTCGCTCGTCGAGCGCGCCACCTCGCAGAAGGGCTTGCCGTTCACCGGCGACACGTTCTCGAAGTACTGCTCCTTCTGCGGCTTCACCCACTCGCCGCCGATGAAGTTCTCGTAGCGGGAGCGAAAGCGCGTGATCGATCCATCTTGGTTCGGCGGGACGTACGTCATGGGACCCTCCTCTGGGTGTGTCGGCTGCTGCGGCTCGAGGGAGCAAGCGACGATCCAAGCGCGCGGAGGCGCGTCGGGGCGCCGCGTCATTTCCGGGCCCGTCGGCATGCGCGCCGCGCGGGGGCGCGACCATCGGGCGGGATGCGTATTCGGAGTCGGTCGACGCGCTCGCCCGATGACGCGCGTCGTCCGCGCCTGACCGGACACCTGTCGCGCTTCGCTCCAATCCGACGCGGCGCGGCGGTCGAATGCGTCTGGCGGAGCCTTCGCGTCGCCGTACGCTCCATGTCTGCGCGGATCGCGGCGCAGGGAGGAGTCGAGCGTGCTCTTGCTCACCGAGGGACGAGAGGGCTTGTGGGAGCGCTATCAGCGCGACCGCGGCGCGCCTCGCCTCACGTCCATCGCGCCGGTGGTGCCGAGGTGGCACCGCGCGGCCGAGCTCGGCGTGCGATCGGAGGGCGCGGCGCACCCCGTCGCCGTGTTCGGGCACGATCTCGCGGTGCGGCGCGACGCGGCGCTCGGTGGATTGGCAGACGGCGGAGGCGTGGTCGAGGCGCTCGAGGGCGAGGTCAGCGCCCGCGGGCTCGTGTCGATCGTCGCCGACGCGCAGGGCGTCATCGTCCGCGCGCGCGGAGGCGCCGCCTTCGCGCCCGAGGTCGAGCGCACGCGGCTCGTCGAGGGGGTTCGCTGGGACGAAGGGACTCGCGGCACGAACGCGATCGGTACGGCGCTCGCGGAGCGACAGCCCATCGCCGTCGTCGGGCGCGCGCATTGGGAGAGCGTGAACCACGGCCTCTTCTGCTACGCGTCGCCCGTGCTCGATCCGTTCGGCGAGCTCGTCGCGGTGATCGACGTGACCGGTCCGATCGACCTCGATTCGCCTGCGCTCGGCGTCGCCGTTCGGAGCGCCGCGGCGGCGATGGAGCAGGTGCTCCGCACGCGCGCGTACGGGCGAACGGACGCCGGCTCGCGGCGCCTCGTCGAGCGCATGATGGAGCGCACGAGCTCGGCCGTGGTGCTCGTCGAGGCGCCGGGCGTCGTGCGCGCGCACAACCGCGCTGCCACCGCCGAGCTCGGGCTCGAGCGCGGCGTCGACGCGCCGGTCGAGCGTCTCTTCGGGATCGAATGGCCCGAGCTCGTCCGCGTCGCGCTCGGTGGGCCCGCGTCGTTCGAGACGCGTCGTCGCCGCTTCACCGTCGAGTTCGAGCCGATCGTCGCGGAGGGGCGCGTGCTCGCGCTCGTGTGCTACTTCGGCGTCGTCGCGACCCATCGCGGGCGGGCGATCCCGGAGGACACGCCGCTGCCGCGCGCGTTCGACCGCATCTTCGCGACGGACGCCGACGTGATCGCCGCGAAGCGCCTCGCGGCGCGCCTGTCGGGATCGGAGTTGCCCGTCCTGCTGCTCGCCGAGACCGGGACCGGCAAGGAGCTCTTCGCGCACGCGGTGCACGAGGCCAGCGGCCGCGCGAAGGGGCCGTTCGTGGCGGTGAACTGCGGGGCGCTCTCCGGCTCGCTCCTCGAGACCGAGCTCTTCGGCCACGGGCCGGGCGCGTTCACCGGCGCGAGCGCGCGCGGCGTCGACGGAAAGCTCGCCGCGGCGCACGGGGGCACGCTCTTCCTCGACGAGGTCGCCGAGATGAGCCCGGAGGCGCAGGCGATGCTCCTCCGCTTCCTCGAGGACGGCTCGTTCACGCGGGTCGGCGAGGTCGTCCCGCGCCGCGCCGACGTCCGCCTCGTGTGCGCCACGTGCCGCGATCTACCGAAGCTCGTGACCGAGCGCGCGTTCCGCCAAGACCTGTTCTTCCGCATCCAGGGCGGCACGGTGCGGCTCCCGCCGCTCCGCGAGCGCACCGATCGCGTCGAGCTCGGCCACGCGCTCTTGGCGTCGCTCGTCGCGCGTCGCGACGGATCGGCCGCGACGGGCAAGGCGCAGGCGACGGGCGGCGCTTCGCTCTCCTCGTCCGCGGAGGCGTGGATCCTCGACCACGCTTGGCCTGGCAACGTGCGCGAGCTGAAGACGGCGCTCTCCTTCGCGATGACGCTCGCCGGCGATGTGCCGATCGCGCGCGAGCACTTCCCCGATCCGCTCCTCGTCGACGCCCCCGTGCGCGGCTCGGGCGCGTCGGCGCCGTCGCGCCGCGCGGCGCTCCGGACGCTCGCGACCGAGGCGATGGCGAGGGCAGGGGGCAACGTGAGCGAGGCGGCTCGCGCGCTCGGCGTCGCGCGCAGCACGCTCTACCGCATGCTCGGGCGCGCGTAGCGGTGCCCGTGTTCGCGGCGAGTCGTCGCGTCGGCCTTCGGCGCCGCGCTCAAGGCGCGGCCGGCGCGCGAGGCTTTCGGCCCGCGACGAGGTACTGCACGCCGCCGCCGGCTTGATGCTCCTCGCCTCGCTCGAGCGCGGCCGCCGTCTCCCGCGCGGCGCGCCCGGCCGCGGCCCAGAGGCGCTCGAAGTCGCCCTCCGAGCCCCCGCCGGCCAGGAAATACCTCCGCGTCTCGGCGCGGTCCCACGCGAACATCTCGCGGCGCGCGAAATCGATCGCCTCGGCGCGCCGCACCTGCTCCTCGCGTGTCGCGTAGGGCGGGACGAGGCTCGCCGCCTTGTCCGACTGGTGGACGGTGACGGCCTCGAGCCCCACCTCGGCGAAATAGCCGGGGAGCATGTCGCCGATCGAGTTGTTGCCGAGCCCGAGGGCCTCCTTCCCGCGCTGACAGACGAGATGCAAATGCATCAGATCCAAGATGCGCGCGGGATCGGCCCGGAACATGGTGCTGCCGAGCACGCCCATGTTGGAGAGGTTGTTCGGCTCGGCGACGGCGACGAGACCGCCCGGCGCGAGGACGCGCATCATCTCGCGGAGGACGGCCCTCGGATCGGCCACGTGGATGAGGACGGTCTGGCACGTGACGAGATCGAAGACGCCGTCGTGGAAGGGGATGCGCTCCGCGTCCCCGAGGCGATACGTGAGCCGATCGCCGAGCCCCGCACGATCGGCGCGCGCGTGCGCCTCGCGGATCCACTCGGCCTCGCGATCGATCCCGATGACGCGCGCGCCCTCCGCGAGGTGCGGCGCGAGGAGGCGACCCCAGTGACCGATGCCGGCGCCGACGTCGAGCGCGTAGCGGACCTCGCCGAGCCGCCACCTCGCCGCCATCAAGGCGATGAAGTCGGCGTTCCACCAGTAATTGCGCTGCTCGCCGAAATAGTCTGCTGAGTGGGGCTTCGTGGGCTCGGTGCTCATCGCGATCCCGAATCCTAGCCGAGGCGCGCGCGGAGGCTCGTCGCGGCGAGTGGCCGCGCCGTCGCGGGCCCGAGGTTCGCTGGATCCGATCGCGCTCCGCCGAAAGCGCCGCCCGGTGGCGTGAAGCGCCACGCCTCGTGGCGGCGATGGCAACTCCACCCCGTGCGGCGCGGCGGCTAGCCTGAGACGGTGCGACGGCTCGCTCTCTGCGTCTTTCTCGTGGAACCCCTGGAGCGCGGATGAGCTCGAGGGCGCGGGACGAGTCCTCCGAGACGAACAGCTCCGGCATCGGCCCCACCGCCGGCGGTGAGGAGCCGGCCGGCACGCTGCCGCCCGGGACCGTGGTCGGCGAGTACATCGTCGACAAGAAGCTCGGCGAGGGCGCGTTCGGCACGGTGTACGCGGGCGAGAACCCCGTCATCGGTCGGCGCGCGGCGATCAAGGTCCTCGCGAAGCGCTTCTCCTCGGATCCAGAGGTCGTCTCTCGGTTCGTCGCCGAAGCGCGCGCGGTCAACCGCATCCGGCACCGCAACATCGTCGACATCGTCGCGTTCGGCACGCTGCCGAGCGGCCAGCAGTACCTCGTGATGGAGCTGCTGGAGGGGCAGACGCTGCGCGACTTCGTCCACGAGCGAGGCTCGAAGCTGTCGCTCGAGGCGGCGGCCCCGATCCTCGTGGGCATCGCCGCCGCGCTCGACGCCGCGCACGAGCACGGCATCGTCCACCGCGATCTCAAGCCCGACAACGTCTTCGTCGCGCGCGAGGCCGGCGGCGAGCTGCTGCCCAAGCTGCTCGATTTCGGCGTGGCCAAGCTGGAGCGCGAGCCGGGACAGGCGCACAAGACCGCGACGGGGGTGGCCGTCGGAACGCCGCTCTACATGTCGCCCGAGCAATGTCGCGGCAAGAAGGTCGACCACCGCTCGGACATCTACTCGTTCGGCGCGCTGATCTTCGAGATGCTGGCCGGGGCGCCGCCGTTCGACGGCGAGAGCGCGATGGACGTCCTGATGCGCCACATCTCCGATCCGATCCCGCGGCTCTCGACCGTCGCGCCGGGGCTGCCTCCCGCGCTCGATCAACCCCTGTTCGAGATGCTCGCGAAGACCGCCGCCGCGCGGCCCGCGTCGGCGGGGCTCGCGCTCGCCCGGCTGCTCGACGAAGGTCGCGCCGCGGGGCTCGCGCTCGCCCCTTACGCCCCGCTCCTCACGAAGCGTGTCGAGGAGCTGCGCGCCGAGGGGGACGCGCGCCCCGACGCGAACCTGGCGACCAGGAAGATCGGCGCCGTGCAGCGCGAGGTCGACGAGAGCGCGCGTACCGCGCTCGCGCCCTCCACCCCTGCCGTGACGCCGCCGCCGATCGAGTCTCCGAGGAGCGTCGCGAGCGTCGCGGCGGAGAGCGCCTCGTCGCCGCGAGACGAGGGCACCCGACGCGCCCCGATGATCCTCGCCGCGGTCGCGACGTTCACGGCGCTGATGGCTGGTGCGTGGCTCTACCACGCGACCGCTCGCGTCGAGGCCGCGCCCGTCGCGAGCGCGCCTGCGACGCCGAGCGCGGAGCCCAAGAGCCCGGAGCCCACGAGCACGACGCGCGTCACGCTCGGTGATCCGACGCCCAGCGTGGAGTCGTCGGCGACCCCGATCGTCACGCCGAGCGCGACCGCGGCGCCCCTCGCGAGCGCGACGAAGCTGCCTTTGGGCAAGCCCGTCTCGAGCGGCGCGCGCGCCGGGGCGAAGCCCGTCGAGACGGCGGCCGCGTCGGTCGCGCCCCCGCCTGCGCCCTCCGCCGCGAAGCCGGCCGGCAAGAGCATCTTCGAGGAACGAGACTGATGACCTGGTCCTTCTCGCGCGCGTTCGCGCTCGTGTCGGTCGTCGCCCTCGCGTCGCTCGGTCCGTCGCGCGCGCTCGCGGACGTCTCCGCGGCCGACTCGGCGATGGCGCAAGCGCTGTTCGACGAGGGCCGTCAGCTCTACGAGGCGCACAAGACGGCCGAGGCGTGCGCGCGGTTCGCACAAAGCCAGAAGCTCGAGCCGAAGCTCGGCACGCTCTTGAACCTCGCGCAGTGTCACGAGGACATCGGCAAGATCGCCTCCGCGTGGGTCGAGTTCGGCTCCGCGGCGACGCAGGCGCGGCGCGAGCAGCAGAAGGACCGCGCGGACTACGCCGCCGAGCGCGTCGAGGCGCTGCGCCAACGACTCTCGCGCGTCACGTTCCACGTCAGCGCACCGGTGCCGGGCATGAAGGTCGAGATCGACGGTGAGGCGTTCGACCCCGACGTCGCGGGCGCCGGGCTCCCGCTCGATCCGGGCGACCACGCGATCGTCGTCTCGGCGCCGGGGAGGAAGTCGTGGAACACCGTCGCCACGATCAACAGCGAGCTGCAGCGCGTCGACGTGACCATCCCGCCGCTCGAGGCGCTGAAGGAGGCCCCTCAGGCGCCGCGTGAGCGCCATCGAGACAAGGCCACGACCCGCACGTCTCCCCTCGCGATCGCGGGCTTCACCGTCGGCGGCGTCGGGATCGCGCTCGGCGGCATCACCGGCGCGGCGTCGCTCGCGATGGGCGCCCACCTCAAGTCCGTCTGCAAGAACGGTCACTGCAGCGGCTCGCAGGCGAGCGATCTGTCCACGGCGAACGCGCTCGCCAACGTGTCGAACGTGAGCCTGCCGCTGGGCGCGCTCGCGCTCGGTCTCGGCACCGTGGCCTTCGTGCTCGACAGGCCCGCGCCCGCCAAGAGCGACGACGCCGCTCCGAGCGCGCGCACCGAGCTGCGTCTCGGCGTCGGCTACGCGGGCGTCGCGGGCTCGTTCTAGCCGCCCGTCGCGGTGGTCGAACCCATCCCGCAGCCCGTGACCATCTCGAGGCACGCCTTGCCCTGGTTCACCATCGGCGCCGCGCTCTGGTTGCACGTCACGAGGCAAGCGCCGCCGCCGCAGTCGACCTTCGTCGCGATCGGGCCCTGATCGACGCACGCCATCATGCCACACGACACGTTGCACGGGCCGTCACCGCACTGGATCGTCGTGCCGGCGCACGCGTTCGCGTCCGCGCAGTCGACGTTGCATACGTGCCCGTTCGTCGGGCACTGGATCGTCTTGTTCTGACAGCCCGTGCCCGTGCAGTGGAAGGTGCAGTCGCCTTGGTTCGTGGGCCCGCACGTGACGTTCCCCCCGCAGCTCGGGCTGCTGCTCGAGCCGCCACACGAGATGGCGCACGTGAGACCCGAGCACATGCCCGGGCACGCGGGCATCGCGCAGACCGAGGCGGGCGGCATCGAGCACATTCCTCCCGACGCGCTCGAGCTCTTGCTCGTCGAGGCGGCGGTCGAGGTCGTGCCGCTGCCGCCCGTCGCGTCGAGGCTCGAGATGCCGGAGAGCACCTGACAGCCTGACGCGACGACGATCGAGACCGCTCCTGCCATCGTCGCGAACCGAGCGCGCGCAGGCCACGAAACCAGCGAAATCGAAGCCCTCACCTTGTCGTCGACGCTACCACGCGGCCCTGGTCTCCGGAGGTGCGCGACCGGTCAGGAGGCGTGGCGGTTTCTGCCACGCTCCGCCAGCTCGCGCGGCGTGCATCCGAACCACCTGCGGAAGGCGCGTCGGTACGTGCTCGTGTCGGAGAAGCCGAGCAGCGCCGCGAGATCGCGCGCGCTGCGCTTGCCGACGTGCCGGCGCGCGAGCGTGGAGCGGACCTCGTCGAGGAGCGCGCGGTGGGAGGTGCCGGCTTCGGCGAGGCGCCGCGAGAGCGTGCGGACCGAGACGTCGATCGCCGACGCGACGCCCTCGGCCGTCGCGTCCCCCTCCGCGAGCTTCGCTTCGATGATCGCGCGGACGCGTCCGACGAGCCCGTGCCCTTGCTTCAGCGCGTCGAGCGTGGCGTCGGCGCGCCGCTCCACCAGCACGAGCAGCGGAGCACGCGCGGTCCGAAGCGGCGCGTCGAGCGCGGCCGTGCGGATGACGAGACCCGTGCGCTGCGCGTCGAAGCGGACCGTCGCGCCCATCAAGCGCTCGGCCTCTTCGTCGACCGTCTTGGCGTGGCGAAACGTGGCCTCGACGACCGTCCCGTTCGAGCCAGCGGTGGCGAGGATGAGGCGCGCCAGGCTCGAGACGAGCATCTCCGCGTAGAGCGGCGGCGCTGCCGTCGGCAGATCGAGCCGCACGAACGCCTTCGAGACGCCGAGCTCGATCGACCAGCGCACCCGATCGTCGGCGATCGGGTAGTAGCGCATCCAACGCCGAAGCCCGTCGCCGAGCGTCGACGAGTGGGCGAAGGCCTGGAGCACCAGGTACTCCGTGACGTCGCGGGCGACCTCGAACATCCGCGCGTCGAACACGTTCGCGAGGCGCAGCCCGAGCCATCGATCCCGCGTGCTCTCCGCCGCGGCGCGGAGCACGCGATAGAACGTCTCGTGCGCGACGCGCGCGTCGTTGTCGTGAGGGAGGGTCGCGTCGAGGCCGGCCGCCAAGAGCACGGCGTCGGGATCCGCGCCCGCGAGGCGCACCGCGACGGCGACGCCGCGGAGCGCCCGCGCCGTCACGCCCCACGACCCGTCGAGCTCGAGCGCCTCGACCACGGTGCTTCCCCCGGAGCGCGCCATGGTCGACGACTCTGCCAGATCCGCTTGGGCAAGTACACACCACGGATGCGCTGCGCTATACGGCCCGCATGCGCAGAGTCGCGTCGCCCCTCGCGCCCCTCGTCTCGATGCTGTCGGCACTCTCGCTCGTCGCGTGTCGCGGCGCGCCGCCGCCTCTGCCTCAGCGCTGCGACGCCGCCGCGTCCGCCGCCCCGCCCGCGCCTCCGCTGCCCGAAGGGCTGCGCACGGAGGACGAGAAGAACACGATCGACGTCTTCCACCGCGCCTCGCCCTCGGCCGTCTTCGTCACGCAGAACCAGATGGTCGTCGACTACTGGCAGGGCAAGGCGATGGAGGTGCCCTCGGGCGCCGGCACCGGCTTCGTCTGGGACGACGAGGGCCACATCGTGACGAACTTCCACGTCGTCGCCGACGCGCGCAGCGTGACCGTCACGCTTCAGGATCAGAAGACGTACCCGGCCACGATCGTCGGCACCGAGCCGCGCCGCGACATCGCCGTCCTCCACATCGACGCGCCGAAGGAGGCGCTGCGGCCGATCACGCTGCCCGCGCTCGGCTCGAAGCTCGAGGTCGGGCAGAAGGTCATCGCGATCGGCAACCCGTTCGGCCTCGACCACACGCTGACGACCGGGATCATCAGCGCGCTCGGTCGCGAGATGGCGGGCGTCGGCGGCGTCACGATCCGCGACATGATCCAGACCGACGCCGCCATCAACCCGGGCAACTCGGGCGGACCGCTGCTCGACAGCTCGGGCCGCATCATCGGGATGAACACGATGATCTACTCGAAGAGCGGCTCGTCCGCCGGCATCGGCTTCGCGGTGCCCATCGAGACCATCCGTCGCATCGTGCCGCAGCTCGTGAAGAGCGGGCACGTGGAGCAGATCGGCTTCGGCGTGCGCGTCGATCCGCAGCAGCGGATCGAGCACCACCTCGGCATCCCGGGCGTCGTCGTGCTCGAGGTCACGCCGGACAGCCCCGCCGACAAGGCCGGGATCCAAGGCCTCACCCGCACGCCCGATGGGTTCGCGCTGGGCGACGTCGTCGTCGGGATCGGTGGTCAGCGCATCGACGGCTACGACGCCTTCTACAACGCGCTCGACGGTCGGAAGGCCGGCGAGAAGACCGAGGTGCAGCTGCGTCGCGGCGACAAGGTCGTCACCGTGAGCGTCGAGCTCGTCGTCGTGGACTGAGCGAGGGGATCGGGCTCGTCGGGTCGATCGCGGGCGTGAACGGCGCGCTCGACGACGCGGCGGACCCCGCTCCATCGTCCATCGCCTCGAGCAGCGCGCGGAGCTTGCCGAGGCGCTGCGGCCAGAACGATCGGTAGTGCGAGAGCCAGTCGACGAGCGGGAGGAGCCCGTCGGGCTCGAGCCGGTAGTAGACGAGCCGTCCGTCGCGTCGCTCGCCGACGAGCCCCGCCGCGCGGAGCGCCGAGAGGTGTTGGGACACGGCCGGCTGCGAGATCGACAGCTGCGCCGTGAGCTCCTTCACCGGGGCCTCGCCTCGCGCCAGGTGCTCGAAGAGCGCGCGTCGGTTCGGATCGGCGAGCGCGCGAAACACGTCTCCGGGAGCATGCATCGCGCAAAGATAAGCAGGCGCTTATCCGTCTTCAAGGCGCCGCGTCGGTGTCCGACCGCGCGAGCGCGGGCCGCGCCTCAGCTCGCGCCGCGCTTCCTCGGGCGCGGGATGCCGAGGCGATCGAGCTTGTAGAGGAGCGTTCGCCTCGCCATCCCCAGCTCGCCCGCGGCGGCGGCCTGGTTGCCCGCGTGGCGCGCGAGCGCTGCGACGATGCGGGCGCGCTCGTCGGCGTCGGTCGGGCTCGGTCGCGCCCGCTCGGGCTCCGCGCCTTCGCGGGCATCGGCGCGCGAGGCGAGCGCGCCGCCGAGCGCCATGCGCACGTCACGCTCGCCGATCACGTCGCCGGCGAAGAGCAGCGCGCGCGTCATCACGCTGCGCAGCTCGCGGACGTTGCCGGGCCAGCCGTACTCGACCAACACCCTCGTCGCCTCGTCGCCGAGCGAGGGCGTGGCGCGGCCGCGCTCCTCCGCGGCGCGCGCGACGAGCGCGCTGGCGAGCGCAGGGATCTCGCCCCTTCGCTCGCGCAGCGGCGGCACCACCAGGGGAAACGCGCTCAGCCGGAAGTAGAGATCCGATCGGAACGTGCCGCGCGTCACCTCCGCGCCGAGATCGCGGTTCGTGGCCGCGACGATGCGGACGTCGACCGAGCGCGCCATCCGCCCGCCGACGCGCGTGACGCGGCGATCTTCGAGCACGCGCAGGAGCTTCGGCTGCATCTCGATC
>CAYYKK010000133.1:0-18948 GCA_964467935.1 uncultured Polyangiaceae bacterium | reverse complement strand
TCTCGCTCGGCGCGACGCTCGCCCAGGCCCTCGCGCCGCACGCTCGGATCGCGCTTCGCGCCGCCCTGACGCCCACCATCAACGGCCTCGTCACCGTCGGGCTCGTCGCGCTCCCGGGCATGATGACGGGACAGATCGTCAGCGGGACGCCCCCCGTCGAGGCGGTCCGCTATCAGCTCGTCATCATGTATCAGCTCGTCGCCGTCGCGTCGGTCTCGGGCGCGACGGCCGCCTGGCTCGCGCGACGCATGCTCTTCACCGAGCGCGGCGCGCTCGTGCCTTGAGCGGCGCCTCGCGACCCGAGCGCGCGCCTCTCAGATGCCCGTGAGCTTCCCCACGGGGCAGCCGTGGTGCCCGGTCTTCTCCGAATACTGCTGGTGATAGTCCTCGGCGATCCAGAACGGACCGATCGGCTCGACCTTCGTCACCACCTTGTCGGCGTGCTCGCGCTGCGCGTCGGCGATGGCCTTCTTCGCGAGATCGGCCTGCGCTCCCGAGAACGTGAAGATCTCGCTTCGATACTGATCGCCCTCGTCGGGGCCTTGGCGGTCGAGCGTCGTCGGATCGTGGATCTGAAAGAACGCCTTGAGGAGCCTCTCGTAGCTCACGACCTTGGGATCGAACTCGACGAGGACGGTCTCGGCGTGCCCGGTGTCGTGCTCGCAGACCTTGTCGTAGGTCGGAGCTTTCGTGTGCCCGCCGCTGAAGCCGACGGCGGTGGCCGTCACCCCCGGGATCTGCCGGAACGCGTCCTCGACCCCCCAGAAGCACCCTGCCGCGAACGCCGCCAGCTCGTGGCCCGGCGCGGGCGCGAGAGGGGTACCGTGCCCGACGCCGCCCGGGTTCGTGCCGACGGGGCGGCGACCGTCGGGACCCGCGGCGATGAGCCCGTCACTCGTGAGCTCGACCGCGGCGGCCGGCGCCGCGTCCGATGCGCGCGCGCCCCCGGCCCGGGCGCTCTCCGTCCGCATGTCGACCGCCGCCGAGCCCGAGCTCTCGGGGCGCGGCGTCTCGTGGCAAGCGGCGGACAAGAGGACGGTGACGAGGAGGGGTGAGAGGCGTTTCATGGTGGGGCTCTACGCGAGAGCCCTTCGCCGGTTTCGCTCTACTGCACGCAGTTCGGCTTCTGGTCGCCGCTCTCGTTGTTGTCGGTCCGGCACTCGTGGAAGGTCACGTTCTGGGGATCGACCACGATCTTCGCGACGAAGACGTCCGTCGTTCCCGCGTTCGTCGGGTCGAGCGTGACGCTCACCACCTCGGTCTGACCCGGGAAGAGCGCGTGCGTCGTCGTGCCCTGACCCACGAGCACGTCCATGCCGCCCTTGTGGGCGTACACGCCGAACTGCACGGGCGCCGGAAGCGAAGCGAGGCCCGCGTTCCGGACGCTGACCTGCGCGGTGAGCGGGACGACGCAGTTGACCGCGAGGGAGATCGTCGCGTCGGGCGCGTCGAAGATCCCCTTGTCTTGCACGTTCTGTCGGAAGTCGTTCAGCCACGCGAGCGACCAGTTCTTCTTCTCGCTCTTCGGGATCGCGCCGTACACGTTCGGCGCGTCGCACGCCGAGTCGCGATCGTCGCAGATGTTGCTCACGTGGTAGGTGTGCTCGCTCCAGAGCGTGCGCGTGCCGACCCACGAGTGCGCCTTGTCGCCGAAGACGACGAGCCCGCGGTAGCCCTTGTCGGACGTCGGCCCCGGGGTCCAGGTCACCCCGTTCACCGTGGCGGGCATCCCGTTTGCGTCCATGCACTTCCAGCCCGCGTTGGAGGGGTCGGCGCCGTTCGACACCATGAGCAGCTCGGCGCGCCCGTCGCCGTCGACGTCCGCGACCAGCGAAGCCTCGGTCGCCGTGAAGGACGTGTGCGGCGCGGCGAAGCGCACCGCGCCGGTCTGTCCGTCGAAGACCCAGAGGAAGCACTCGTCCGCGTAGATGACCTCGGCGCGCCCGTCGCCCTCGAAGTCGAAGACGCTCGAGCCGGTCACGGACGAGCTGAGGTCGTGGTTGGGCACGTCCCAGAGCAACGTCAACTTGTTGTTGGCGTAATCAGGTTTCAACACCGAGTAGAAGTTCGCTTGCGCGACCCCGATCTCGGGCTTCCCGTCGCCGTCGAAGTCGGCGACCGTCGGCGGGCCGCCCGAGCCGTTGCCCGGGAGCGTGAACGGCGCGAGTGCGTTCGTCCCGTCGAGGGCGTGCAGCACGTACGCCTTGCCGTTCGCGACGAGGACGACCTCGGGGGTCCCGTCGTGATCGAAGTCGCCGACGCCGGGGAAGCCGTCGGGCAGGTCGCCGCGGAACCACAGCGTGCTGCCGTCGGCCTTGTACGCCGTGTTCCCGGCGAGCAGCTCGAGGTGTCCGTCCGCTACGCCGTCGAGATCGGCGAACGTCGAGAGCGCCTCGTAGACCGCGCCGCCTCCCACGCCGTTCGCGCCCGAGAAGAGCCGCGTGATGGCGCCGTTCGTCGTCGTGAACACCGTCGATCCGTAGGCGATCTCGGGGAACCCGTCGCCGTCCATGTCGGCGATGGCGAGGCCGCCGCCCCAGCCGAACGTCCCGTTGGCGTGGCCCGGGATGGGCAGATCGCTCGTCCGCTTGACCGCGCCGGTCGAGTCGATGAGCACCACGTAGCCCTCGCCCGTGACGGCGACGATGTCCATGCGGCCGTCCCCGTCGATGTCGCCGATCGCCGTCGACAGCCCCGCGAACCCGACCGACGAAGCGGACGCCTTGTCGAGCGACCAAATCTCTTGTCCGGTGCGGCCGTCGAGCATGCGCAAGACGCCCGTGAGGCACGCCGACGTCGCCGCGCCCGTGCATTGACAGCACGTCCCGACGCCGTTCGCGTCGACCGCGCGGCCCGAGACGAAGACGAGATCCGGGGGATCGAGGACGTCGACCTTCCCGTCGCAGTTCGCGTCGTAGACGCGCCCCACCGCGGGCGTCGACCAGATGTCCGTCGCGTTCGGCTTCAGACCGGTGCCGACGGGACCCCATTCGTATTTCGCGACCGCGTCGAGCGGACCGGCGGTCGGGTGGTATTCGCATGCGGCGACGCAGCCCGGAGGATTGCCGTTCGGATCGCACACCGGCGGGAGGTCGAGGCAGCGACCCTCGAGCGGCACCGGCGCGACGCAGTTCATGCCGCCGCCCGCGCCCATGCCGCCGCCCGCGCCCATCCCTCCGGCGCCGCCGCTGCCTTGCGCGCCGAGCGCGGTCTCGCAGTATTGCCCCGGATCGCAGTCGTTCGCGGTGTGGCACGGCTTGCCCGGCACCTCGCATTGGTCGAAGAGGCACACGGCGTTCGCCGCGCAGCACGTCTTGTCGCAGACCTGCGCGCTCGCGCAGCACGCGCCGTTCAAGCACACGCCGCCGTTGCATTGCGCCGAGCTCGTGCACTCGGGCGCGCCTCCCGCGCCGCCGCCGCCGCCCATGCCGCCGCCCGTCGCCGAAGAGGTCGTGGCGTGCGCGCCGCCCGTGCCCCCGCTGCTCCCGCTGCACGACGACGACGCCAGGGCGCCGAGCGCCAGCGTGAAGGGGACGAGCGCGAGCCAAGAAGATCGACGAAGCACCATGGGAAGACCTCGCTAGGGTGGTCGGGGGGCGACGCGCGCGTTCGGCGAAACGCTCTCCATCGAGGATTCTACAACGGATCGTCCACCGCCGATCGCGCGAGCTTCGGCGCCTCGCGCGCCGCCTGCGAGCTGACGAGGCGCGCGCGAAGCGCTATCGTTGGAGACCACGCACGAGTGGCGGAATGGCAGACGCACCGGGTTTAGGTTCCGGCGCCGCAAGGTGTGGGGGTTCGAGTCCCCCCTCGTGCACCGGTGAGGCGCACCGCCGCGCGTGCGTCGCGCGTCCCACGTCCGATCGCGCCTCTCGTCGCGAGCCCTCTCGCGGCCCTCGCCGCGGCCGATGTGGGTCCTCGTCCGACGGAACGGCGCTCCACCAGATCTTCGTCGCGAGGCGGACGTAGGAGGGTACGTTCGCGCACGGCGCAGATCTCGACGGGGGATGGACGAAGATGGCGGCTCGACTCGGTCTCGTTGCATGGCTCCTCGGCGTGACGCTCGCGGCCGGGACCGCCGGCTGTGGTCGCGGCCACGGCTCGTTGGAGGTCAAGGAGGTCGCGAGCGACGACGAGCCGAAGCCGCGCTCTTCGTCGGCGCGGAGCGGCGGCACGGCGAGCGCGCCGCCTCCTCTCGCGCCGACCGCGTCGCGGCTCACCGACGCGGACGTGCGCGCGCTCGGCCTCTCGCCTGCCGGCGAGACCGCGTTGAAGCAGCTCGCCGACACGAGCACGTTCGGCGGCTGGGCGGTCGGCTACGCCGGCACCCCCACGCCGCAAGTCTCTGCGTTGAGGAAGGTGTGGGAGGAGAAGAACGCGGCGAAGGCGCTCGCGCTCGTGCTGGACAAGGGCACCGACGCAGGTCAGCTCATGGCGCTCGCGGGTCTCTTCGACGCGGACCCCGCCGCCTTCGCCGCCGCCCTGCCGCGCTACCGCGGACGGCCCGGGGTCGTGAAGTTCCTCGACAGCGGGTGCATGGGTCCGATGGATGCGAAGCTCGCCGACGTCGTCGAGAAGCCGAACGCGGTGCGCATCCAGGGCCCGAAGGACTCGCTCTTGGATTGGTCCACGCGGAACAAGAACCAGCCGATCGAGCTCGACATCGCCGGCGGCGGGTACACGGCCGCCATGCGCCCGCGGTGACCCCGCCTGCGGCGCCGACGCCGCGATCGATCGCGGCGGGCAGCGTACCAAAGTCCGTGTCGGCGCGGATGGAGGACCGACGCCGCGACGACCGAACGCGTGGCGCGTGTGAGCAGACTACTTCACGCGCGCGCTCGATCTAGGCAAGATGTCGCGCGTGTCGCGGAGCCATCAGATCTTCGTCGTCGGCGCGGATGGCGCCGTCGTCGACGCCGTGAGACGGCACCTCGAGGCCCGAGGACACGAGGCCCAAGGCCTGCGATCGGGGCTCGAGTGCGCCGAGCGCTTCCGCGAGGAGGGCGCCGATCTCGTCGTCGCTTGTCTGCCGCTCGGCGACATGCAGGGTCCCGAGCTGATGGAGCGCCTGCGCGCGCTCGACACGCGCGTCCCCATCATCGTGACCGGCGGCGACGACGGCATCCCGGGCGCAGCGGAGGCCTTCAAGCACGACGCCTTCGAGTACATCGAGGAGCCGACGCGAACGGTGCAGGAGCTCTTGACCGCCGTGGGCGTCGCGCTCGGATCACGGCGTGGCGACGTGCAGCTCCGCTACCTCCAGCAGAAGGAGGCGGCGCGCTCGAGCTGGAGCGTCCTCGTCGGCTCCTGCCCCGCGATCCTCGAGGTCGTGCAGATGGTTCGCCAGGTCTGCGAGCGCTCCTCGCGCGGCGCGGCCCCCACGATCCTCGTCCGCGGCGAGACGGGCACGGGCAAGGGGCTCCTCGCCAAGTGCATCCACTACAACGGCGTCCGTCGCAACCAGGCGTTCGTCGAGGTGAACTGCGCGGCGATCCCGGCGAACCTCCTCGAGTCCGAGCTCTTCGGCTACGAGCGCGGCGCGTTCACCGACGCGCGCTCGTCGAAGGCGGGCCTGTTCGAGACGGCGCAGGGCGGGACGCTCTTCCTCGACGAGATCGCCACGCTGCCGATGGATCTGCAGGCGAAGCTCCTCACGGCCATCGAGGAGAAGCGCATCCGGCGCATCGGCGGGCGGCAGGCCATCCAGGTCGACGTGCAGATCATCGCGGCGACCCACTCCGATCTCAGCGGTCCCGCGCGCGCGGGGACGTTCCGCGAAGACCTCTACTATCGTCTCAACGTCGTGTCGGTCCACCTGCCGCCGCTCCGCAAGCGCGGCACCGACAAGCTGCTCCTCGCCGAGACCTTCATCGCGGAGATGTGCAAGGAGTACGGCCTCGTGCCGCGGAAGCTGAGCGCCGCCGCCGCGGAGTACATCCTCGGCTACGAGTGGCCGGGCAACGTGCGCGAGCTGCGCAACCAGATCGAGCGCGTCCTGCTGCTTTCGGACGACGCCCTCATCGAGGATCACCATTTCGATCGCCAGAGCGTCCCCCCGCCGTCCACGCGTCAGCTCGCCGGCGCGCGCTTCTCGTTCCAGCTGCCCGAGGAGGGGATGGGTCTCGACGACATCGAGCGCGAGATCATCTCGCACGTGCTCACGCAGAACGGAGGCAACGTGTCGCGGGCCGCGCGCTTCCTCAAGATCTCGCGACAGACGATGATCTACCGCATCAAGAAGCACAACCTCGACGCGCTGGCGAACCGCCTCGGCTGATCCGCTTGTTCCTCACGGCTCGCGGCCTGTGACATGATGGCTCCGTGAAGGATCGCTTTCGCTTCCTCGGACCCGCGCTCGCCTGCGCCGCGCTCTGCTCTCCGACCGCTGCCCTCGCGAACGGCCGCTTCCCCGCCGCTGGGCAGGTCGTCGTCGACCCGACCGATCCGACCCGCGTCGTGCTGCGCGCCACGTTCGGCCTCATGCAGAGCACGGACGCCGGTCAGAGCTGGCGATGGATCTGCGAGCAGTCGCTCGGCTACTCGGGCATCGAAGATCCGGCCGTCGGCATCACCAAGAACGGCAGCATCATCGCCGGCATCTTTGAGGGGCTCACCGAGACGTCCGATCGCGGCTGCACGTGGGCCTTCGCGCAAGGGCCGCTGCTCGGCGAGTACGTGGTCGACACGGCGGTCGATCCGTCGAACCCGTCGCGCGCCCTCGCCGTCACCACGACGACCGTCTCCGGCGGCATTCACGTGATCGTCGCCGAGACGCTCGACGACGGCGCCACGTGGGCGCAGGCCGGCGTGCCG
The DNA here is from genome assembly GCA_964467935.1 of uncultured Polyangiaceae bacterium. Classification (GTDB taxonomy): domain Bacteria; phylum Myxococcota_A; class Polyangia; order Polyangiales; family Polyangiaceae; genus CAYYKK01. The sequence continues at coordinate 12,135 of CAYYKK010000133.1, read as the reverse complement.
ATCGATCCGAGCTTCCGCGCGCTCACCGTCGAGGTCGCGCCGAGCGACGCGCAACGGATCTACGTGAGCGGCGTGCTCGGCACCGCCACGCAGGGGACGATCGCGCGCAGCGACGATCACGGCCAGACGTGGAGCATGCTCCCCGTCCCGTTCCCCGGCGACGCCTACGTCAGCGCGGTGGACCCGTCGGACGCGAATCGCCTCTGGATCCGCATCGACGGGACGGATCAAGACAGCCTCCTCCTCAGCAAGGACGGGGGCAAGACGTTCACCTCGGTCTCCACGATCGCCGGCGAGATGCTCGGCTTCGCGCTGTCGCCCGACGCCAAGACGGTGGCGATCGGCGGGCCGAGCGCGGGGCTTCTCCTCGCGTCGACGGCCGATCTCACGTTCCAGAAGGCCCAGAGCTTCGGGGTGCGGTGCTTGCGGTGGCACGCCACCGGGCTCTACGCGTGCGGCGACGAGGGGAGCGACGGCTTCACGCTCGCGCGATCCACCGACGGCGGCGGCTCGTTCACGCCCATCTATCACCTCGCCGACTCGAAGCTGCTGCAGTGTGCGGCGTCCACGCCGACGGGGAGCCAATGCCCCACCAACTGGCCCGCCGTCGCGGCGATGATCGGCGCCAACCCGTCGCTCGGCGCGGGTGGCGGCGGCAGCGGGGGCGCGGCTCCCACGCCGAAGAGCGACAGCGGCTGCTCGGTCTCAGGCGACGAGCGAAGCTGCGCCGCGGGCGCGTTCCTGATCGGCCTTGCCGCGATCGCCTCGGCGCATCGACGCCGGCGCTCGGCTCGCCGTCGCTGAGAGCCCTCGCGATCGATCGAAGAAAAGTCTTCGCGCCGAATCGAAGTCGCGCCGCTCTGGCTCCGACTGGCTGACGGTCTCGTCAGCCTCGTCGATGCGGCTGCCTATGTGTGTCGTTCGCTGCGTCGAAGTACGAGATCCACACTGCATCTTGGTGCCACACCCGGTGTTTCAAAAGAGACACCCGCGCGTGTCGCGGCGTTTTCCGCGGTGTCCGCGGTGCTACGGGGCATCCCCGAGGCCGGCACCTCCGGAGGGGTGTCTCATAGGAAACACCTCGCAGAGCTCCGATCTGCAATACGGCGCAATTTCGAGCGGCATAAGCCTTGCCAAAGCTTTTCGTCCCGAGCCGAGCGTCGACGTCTCGTCGAGCGCGTGGGTTCGGAGTCGGACGGAGGTGCTTGATGTTGCGAATGGGCCGGACGGAACTGCTTGCGGCGATCGTTGGCTTGGGCGGGGCGCTTACGACGTTCGGGGCGGGTTGCGGGGTGGACTCCGCGCCGACGGACCAATCGACGAACCCTGCGTCGGCCGCGCTGAACAAGGGCAACGACGACGTCGATGACGACAGCGATGGCGAGGACAAGGTCCTCTACGTGTGGGCCGGCGACGTCGCGCACGTCGCGCCCGACTTCCTCGCGGTCATCAACTTCAACCGGCACTCGAGCCACTACGGCGAGGTCATCCGGACGGTCCCGCTCCCCGGCCCCGGCAACGTCGGCAACGAGGCCCACCACTGCCACCTCAACGCGGACCGCACCATCCTCGGCTGCGGCGGCCTGCTGAGCGTCTTGCAAGGACAGCCCGGCATCTTCTTCTTCGACGTCCACAACAAGAAGAAGCCCGTGTTCATCAAGAAGGTCGCGACCCCGAACTCGAGCATCGTCGACGACTTCCAGCCGCTCCCGAACGGCGGTTTCTTCGTCACGAACATGGGCTCGGCGTCGGGCGGCGACGGCGGTCGCGTCGTCGAGATCGATCGCAACCTGAACCTCGTCGACGAGTATCCGCACGCCCCGCCGCCCGGCTTCAACCCGCACGGCATCTCGATGAACTGGGCGAAGAACGAGCTCGTCACCGCCGACTTCCTCAACCCCGTGACGACGCTCAACGTGTGGGCGGGTCCGGTGGAGCTCCGCAGCTCGCTTCGGTTCTGGGACATCGCCCACCGCTCGATCACGCGCACCGTGAACCTGCCCGACAACGCCGGCACGATGGACGTGAAGCTCATCCCGAACGATCCGCACGGCCGCGCGATCACGGCGAACATGTTCACGGGTCTCGTCTACACGGTCGATCCGACCGACGGCAGCTACGTGCAGTCGTTCGATTGCGAGGACATCGTCCCCCAGGTCGACGTCGCCGTTCGCGGCGGTATGACCCAGATCCTGGCGATGCCCACGTGGGGTGATCGCTTGCTGTTCGGCTCGTTCCAGGCCGGCCAAATCGGCATGCTCGACATCTCGAACCGCAACCAGTTCCACCAGCAAGGTGACGTGGTCAACCTCGGCGTCGGCGCAGGTCCGCACGACATCCACCTCACGCTCGACAACAAGCGGCTCGTCGTCACCGACTACTTCCTCGACGAGGACGCGGTCGGCAAGATCCACTTCGACGGCGACCACAAGATCCACGTCGTCAACGTGTCGCACGACAAGATCGAGCTCGACCCGAACTTCAACCTCGACTTCAACACCGCGTTCTCGACGGGCCCGGCCCGCCCGCACGGGATGGACACGAAGTAAGAGCGGCATCGGGCGCGCGACCGAGCGCGCTCAGCGAAGAGGAGAGGGCGCCCGCAGGTCGGGCGCCCTTTCGTCGTTTCGTCGGGTCGGGGACCTATTTGCGGAGGGCGCGCAGGAAACCCTCGACCTCGCTCGACAGGAGGACGGACTGCTTCGAGAGATCGGCCGCGGCGCCCAGCACGCCGACCGAGGCTTCCTCGGTCAGCCGGGCCGTCTCGTTCACGCCGTCGACCGACTCGCTCATCGTCCTCGTGTCCGCGGCCACGCGGTCGATGGTCGTCGCGATCTCGCGGGTCGCGAAGCCCTGCTGTTCGACGGCGAAGGTGATGGCCTCGGTCGACGCGTTGACCGCCTCGAGCGACGTCCGCATCTCGGAGACGGCCGCGACCACGCTGGTCGTGGCGACGCGGATGCCGTCGATCTGCTTCGACACTTCGTCCGTCGCCTGCGCGGTCTGACGCGCCAAGGTCTTCACCTCGTTCGCCACGACGGCGAAGCCGCGACCTGCGGTGCCGGCGCGCGCCGCCTCGATCGAGGCGTTCAGCGCGAGGAGGTTCGTCTGACGGGCGATCTCGCCGATGAGCTTGACCACGCGGCCGATCTGCTGCGCGCCGACCTCGAGGGCGGCGATCTTCGAGTCCGCCGCGCGGCCCGCGTCGACCGCCTTCTTCGCGACGGCGGCCGCGTCGAGCGTCGTGCGCGTGATCTCGTCGACGGACGCGCTCAGCTCCTCCGCGGCGACGGCGACCGTCTGGACGTTGGCCGACGTGCTCTTCGCGGCCTCGGCGCCCGCCTGGGCTCGGTTGCACGTCTCGTCGGCCGTCGAAGAGAGCGTCGCCGCCGACGCTTGCAGCTCGGTCGACGCCGACGCGACGGTGTCCGCGACGCCCTTCACTTGGTACTCGAACGCGGCGGCGAGCTCGAGGTTCGCCTCCTTCATCTGCCGGAGCTCCTTGGAGCGCCGGCCCATCTGCGCGGTCGCCGCGTTGATCGTCTTCGCGGCGCGGCCGAAGGCGCCTCGCATGCCGCGCACGACCATGCGCCGGTGGTATTCGTCGCGCGCCACGTGATCGAGCGAGGCGGTCGCCTCGCGGACGAAGGCGTCGGTCATGTCGAGCAGGTGATTCAACGCGTGGCAGAACGGCGCGAGCTCGTCGTCCTCGTCGAAGAGCACCACGCGCGGCTCGAGGTTGCCGTTCGCTGCCTCGCCGCAGATGCGGGTCAGCTCGTCGCGCAGCGCGTTCGCGCGGAGCTCTTCACGCGGCGCGGCGTCGCGCGCTCGGGCCTGGATTCGCGGTCGTGGATGCGTGCTTTCCAGCATGATTCGTTCACTCCCCCGTGATGGAGAACACGAGCTCGTCGTAGGTCGTGCACTTGTCGGTCAGGATCTGCCTGAGGAGCGCCTCTCCGGCCGCGATGCTCTCTGCCTTCGTCGCGTGGCGCTTCTCCTCTTCGAGGAGCTTTGCGTACAGGGCGGCGACGATCTCGACGGCGCTCGCGTCGGGCGAGCGTCGGTTCGAGTGGTAGCCGGAGATGTTGCCGGCGACGTCGAACGTCGGCGTGATGTGGGCGAAGACCCAGTAGTGGTCGCCATTCTTCGCGAGGTTTTTCACGTACGCGAAGATCTCGCGCCCGCTCTCGATCCGGTCCCACGCGAGCTTGAACACCGAGCGCGGCATGTCGGGGTGGCGCAGGATGCTGTGCGGCGCGTCGAGGATCTCGCGCGCGGTGTACCCGGCGACGCGCAAGAACACGTCGTTCGCGTAGGTGATCTGGCCGCGCTTGTCGGTCTTCGAGACGATGATCTCGTCGCGTCCGAAGGTCTGCTCTCGCCCGGTCGGTCTCGGTGCCATGCTCTTTCCTCGAGCGACACTGGAGCGATTTTCGTGCCTCCCGGGTCGGCGCGGCATGCTCGCGGAAATGCTCGCGCCGGACCGTCGCCGAGGTGCAACGACTGCACCGTTCGTCAGCGAAGAGCGCCAAGCCGTTGACGGTGACGTGCGCGACGCCTCAGCCGAAGAGGCGGGGGAACGCGTCGCGGAGCCCGTCGAGGACGAACTGGACGGCGTAGGCCGACAGGATGAGCCCCATGACGCGGCCGATCACGTTGATGCCCGTCTTGCCGAGCGCGCGGACCACGAGATCGGCCGACCGCATGATGACGAGCGTCACGCCGCTCACCGCGAGGATCGCGGAGAAGACGCCCACGCGGTGGGCGATCGTCGTCGCTCGCCCGGCGAGCACCATCACCGTCGCCATCGCGCCGGGGCCGGAGAGCAGCGGCAGCCCGAGCGGGATGAGCGCGACGTCGTCCTTGTGCGCCGCCTCGGTCTGCTCCTCCTGCGTCGAGCGCGTCGCCGATCGCTTGGCGCGCACCATCTCCATGCCGATCAAGAACAGGATGATCCCACCGGCGATCTTGAATGCGGGGAGCGATATCGAGAAGAAGCCGAGCACGATGGAGCCCGCGGCGGCGAAGACCGTGAGCACGGCGAAGCAGGTCGTCGTCGCGCGGAGCGCCACGCGCCGCCGATCCTCGCTCGTCCGATCCGCCGTGAGCGCCACGAAGATCGGCAGCGCCGCGAACGGATCGACGATCGCGAAGACCGATCCGAAACAGACGAGCGCGAACGAGACCGACTCCGGCATCGCCGCGTTCTCTAGAGCTTCGTCGCGGAGGATGGAACCGGCTCGTCGGGTCGCGCGCTCGAGGGTGTCGTTGACGATTGTCGATCGGTGAGCTTGACTGCACCGGTGGGCGTCATTGGGACGACCTTGGCCGGCCGTTACCGCCTCGAGCGCATGCTCGCCGAGGGCGGCATGGGCGAGGTGTGGGTCGCTCGCCACTTGGCGCTCGACATCCCCGTCGCCGTCAAGCTCATGGGCGGCGCGCAGGCCATCCGCAGCAACGTGCGCAGCCGCTTCCAGCTCGAGGCGAAGGCGATCGCGCAGCTCAGGTGCCCGAACATCGTCCAGATCATCGATTTCGGTACCGAGCAGGACACGCCCTTCATCGTGATGGAGCTGCTCGAGGGCTCCGATCTCCTCACGCTCATCCCGAAGCGCCGGCTTTGGCCGCTCGATCAGATCGCCGACATCGTCACGCAGGTCGGCAAGGGCCTCGCCGCGGCCCACGCGCGCGGGATCATCCACCGCGACATCAAGCCTGGGAACATCTTCCTCTCGAAGTCCGGCGCCGACACCATCATCAAGCTGCTCGATTTCGGGATCGCGAAATGGGTGGCCTCGGAGCAGAACCTCACCGAGACCGACGCGGTGCTCGGCTCGCCCTTCTACATGAGCCCGGAGCAGGTCCGCGGTGAGCGGCTCGACGCGAGGGCCGATCTCTGGTCGCTGTCGGTCGTGGCGTACCGGCTCGCCACCGGGGCGTTGCCCTTCGAGGGACGCGACGCGATCGAGGTCGCCGAGCGCGTGATGGTCGGCAAGTGGCGTCCCGTGCCCTCGTCGGCGCCGAAGGCCGCCGCGCTGCAGAAGCTGTTCGAGCGCGCCTTCGCGGAGCGGCAGGCCGATCGCTTCCCCAACGCGGCGGCGCTCACGCAGGCCTTCGTCGCGGTCTCCGGCGGGGTGTCGCCGGCGTGGGCGGGCGACGCGTCGGCGAGCTCGGGAGAGAACACGGTGACGATCGTCCGGCCGCGGATTTCGCACCCCGAAGACGCCTCCGTCACGGAGATCTCGCAGTCGCTGCTCTTGGCCGACGCGGACTCCGTCGACACCGAGCCCGAGGTGAGCACGGTGCCGAACGATCGGGATCCGAGGATCCCGCGGCCCGCCTTGGCCGCGAGGGGCCCGACGGCGGACGAGACGCTCACGCGGCCGTTCCAGCCCTACGCGGTGCCTGCGCCGCCGCCGTCGCACCCCGGGATCCCATCGCCGATCGGAGCCCACCCGCCACCGCCTTCGCAGCCGAGCTCGCTCGCGAGCCCGCTGCATCCTTCGGCGCACTTGGCGCCCGCGCCGGCGTGGGTGACCACGCAGCGCATCGATCCTTCCGACTTTCTCGCCACGGGAAAGCACGAGCCGCTCGCGCTCCGCCGCTCGCTCTACACACCCGACCTCCCGCCTGCGCGGTCGCCGGCGACCGGGGTCGTCATCTCGCTCGGGCTCTGTGGCGCGCTCGTGGTGGCCGTCGCGGTGTGGATCGCCGTGAACGTGAGCCTGGGATCGAAGGCGACCGCGGCGGCGGAGGGCGCGAGCGCGATGGTCACCGCCACGACCCCGCCCGCGCCGCCCACCCCGCCTCCGCCCCCGCAGCAGCCGACCGGGAGCGCGACGGCACCCGCGCCCTCCTCCGCGCCGAAGCCGAGCGCCGTGACGCCGACGAAGCGACCGTCAGGCACCAAGTCGACGAAGTCGGGCGTCCCGTCGTTTCTACACCCGAGGTGATCGCGGGATCGCGGAGCGCCGGCCCGGAGAGCGGCGACCTTCAGAGCGGCCTCGCGGGGCCGTCCATCTCTTCGGGCGCAAGCGCCCGAGAGGTCGTCGTCCATCGTGTATCTCGCCACGCTCATCTCGCTCTGCAGCGCGCTCTTGCAGCTCGGCGTCGCCGTCCTGATGCTCGGGCTGTCGCGGGCGCCGGGGTGGGCGCGGGCACGACTCTTCGTGCCGGTCGCGCTGTCCGTCGCGGCGTACGGTGCCCTCGACGCGGCGGCGAGCCTCCCCGGGACGACCGACGCGATCCGGCTGGCGGCGTCGCGCGGGAACTACTTCGCCGCGGGGATCCATTGCGCCGCGTGGTTGCCGTATTCGTTCGGTGAGCCCGGTCGACGCCATTGGGGATTATCCCGCTCGCTGCGCGTCGTGGGTGCGTTGGCGCTCTTGCTCGGGGTCCTGGCCTTGATTCCAGGCTTCGCGCTCGCCGAGGGCCGCTGGCACGATCTCGCGGTACGTCCGCTCCACCTCGCCTATCGCAACCCGCTCACCACTTGGTTCGGGGATCTGGTCGGGGCCTATTTCGTGGCGGTGTTGCTCCTTCCGTTCCGCCGCTACGCGATCCTCGCGGGGCGCGGCGAGCGAGGGGCGTACATGCACCTCGCGGCGTTCGTCTTCTTCTTCGCGTGCTCGGTCAACGAGGTGCTCGACATGAAGGGCGTCGTCGACACGCCGTATCTGGTCGACTTCGGGTTCCTCGCGATCGTCCTCGCCGTGGTCTCGGAGACCGTGCGCCGCGTCGTCAGCGACGCGCAGACGCTCGACGTGCTGACCCGCTCGCTCGAGCGCGAAGTGCAGACGCGGACCGAGGAGCGCAATCACGCGCGCGAGGCGCTGCTCCGCGCCGAGCGGCTCGCGACCCTCGGCAGGCTCGCCCGAGGCGTCGGGCACGAGATCAACAACCCGCTCACGTACGTGCGCACCAACATCGAGTTCGTCCGCGACCACCTCGGCGGCGCGGGCGCCTCGGAAGAGCTCGTGCACGCCCTCGACGACGCCGTCGACGGCGCGTTGCAGATACAGACGATCATCAGCGAGCTGCAGGCGTACGCGCAGGAGAAGGACGGAGAGAGGCGTCGCGTGTCGCTGCCGCGCGTCGCGCACGGCGCGATCGCGCTCGTCGCGGCCGAGCTGCACCGGGTCGCGCGCGTCGAGGAGGACTTCGCCCCCGTGCCGCTCGTGATGGCGGATCGACTTCGGCTCTCGCAAGCGTTCATCGCGCTCCTGTCGAACGCCGCGGACGCGATGCGCGTGCGACGCGCAGAGAGTCGCTCGATCATCGTGCGGACGCGGACCACGGCCGACGGCGAGGCGTGCGCCGAGATCGTGGATGAAGGGGAAGGGATTCCCCAAGAGGAGCTCGCGCGCGTCTTCGATGCGCGCGCACCGGAGCAGCGCGTCGAGGGGCGCGCCGGGCTCGGGCTCTTCGTCGTTCGATCGATCGTCGAGAGCCTCGGGGGTCGCGTCGAGATCGAGAGCCGCGTGGGAGAAGGGACGACAGCGCGGATCCTGCTGCCGAGCGGAGAGCTCGACGAGGCGCCGAAGGCGGCGGGCCCTGGCGCGCCCCTCGAGCCGAGCGACGACGATCTCGGCGATCGCGCGCGGTTCTTGTCCCTCGGCGTGGCCCTCCTGCGCGACGCGGGTTGACCCCGAGACGGAAAATCCGGGGCTCCACGGACGTCGCGGCGAGCCCTGGGCTCTCGACACAAGTACGACACGGCTGTAACATCGCGCTCGATTGCAGGTCGCCTCAGGCGAAAGGAATCGGTCGAGCTCGAATGGGTTGTCCCTATACCGGCAGGTGCCCGCTTTACGCCGAGTTCACGCTCGAGGCGTCGCTCCGCACCTGGCAGATCCGCTATTGCGAGAGCGATTTCCAATCCTGCGTGCGGCATCGAATGGCCGTCGCCGGCCAGCAGCCCGATCCCCGGCTGCTCCCGAACGGCGCGCGCCTCCCCTCCAAGGCCAAGGATTGAATCCATGTCTCCGGAAGCCCGCGCCGACAAGCCGCGGATCCTCGTGGTCGACGACGAGGCGCCCATTCGCAGCGTGATCTCGCGCGCCCTCTCCGCGGCGCACGAGGTGGTCGCCGTGCCTTCGGCGACCGAGGCGTTGGCCCTGCTCGAGGCGGGCGACCATTTCGACGCGATGCTCTGCGATCTGATGATGCCCCAGATGCCCGGGATGGAGCTCTGCGAGATCGTCCTCGCCAAATGGCCCGAGCTCGGCGCGCGCACGGCGTTGCTCACGGGCGGCGCCTTCTCCGACCGCGCGAGTCAGTTCCTCGAGACCTCGGGGCTACCAACGCTCGAGAAGCCGTTCTCGCTGAAGGGGCTCCAGGAGCTGGTCGCAGGGCTCGTCGCCCCGAGGTGAGCGACCTCGGCGAGACGACCCCGTCTCCGCTCCTCGGCGAGACGCAGCGGCTGCTCGAGGTGACCTCGGTCGCGACGGGCGAGGACTTCTATCGAGCGCTCGCGAGCGGCGTCGCCGAGTGCCTCGGCGTGAAGTTCTGCATGGTCGGACACCACGTCCCCGGAGACACGTCGACGGTGCGCCTGCGCGCGGTGTTCGGTGAGGGCCGCTTCCTGCCGAGCTTCGACTATCAGCTCGCTGGGACGCCGTGCGAGAACGTCCACGAGCTCGGCCTCTGCCACTTTCCTTCGCGCGCCGCGCACCTCTTCCCTCGGGACGTGATGCTCGCGGAGATGGGCATCGACAGCTACCTCGCGCTGCGCGTCACGGCGCCGTCCGGGCGGGCCGGCGGCATCATCCTCGCGCTCCACGACGCGCCGACGGCCGACCTGCCCAAGGAGATGGTCGCCGTGCTCGCGCTGCTCGCGCGGCGCGTCTCGTCCGAGTTCGAGCGTGAGCACGCCGAGGTCGCGCTGCGAGAGAGCGAGGCGCGCTATCGGCGCATCGTGGACACCTGCCTCGAGGGCGTGTGGGGCGTCGACCGGGACGGGCACACGTCGTTCGTGAACACCCGCATGGCCACGATGCTCGGGCGCACGCCCGAGGAGATGATGGGCCGACACCTGTTCGACTTCATGGACGCCGCGGGGCGCGCGATCGCGACCGTGAACCTCGCGCGGCGCAAGAGCGGCATCAGTGAGCACCACGAGTTCAAGCTCCAGCGCAAGGACGGCTCCGACGTCTGGACCATCATGGCCACGAACCCCGTGCTCGACGGCGAGGGCGCGTATGCCGGGGCGATGGCGCTCGTGACGGACCTCACCGAGCGTCGCGAGCTCGAGGCGCGGGTGCTGCAGGCGCAGAAGCTCGAGAGCCTCGGCGTGCTCGCTGGCGGCATCGCGCACGACTTCAACAACATCTTGGTCGGGATCCTCGGCAACGCGGGGCTCGCGCTGATGGACACGCCCGAGGAGGCGCCGGTCACGCCGCTGCTCGAGGACATCCAGGAGGCGGCGCACCGCCTTTCGGACCTCACGCGACAGATGCTGGCCTACTCGGGCAAGGGCCGCTTCGTCGTGGAGCGAATCGACGTCGGAAGTCTCGTGACGGAGGCCAGGCACCTCCTCTCGGCGGTGGTGTCGAAGAACGCCACCTTGGCGCTCTCGCTCGGCTCGGAGCCGCTCTACGTCGAGGGCGACGCCGCGCAGATCCGGCAGGTCGTGATGAACCTCGTCACCAACGCGAGCGACGCGGTCCACGATCGCGGGGGCACCGTGAGGCTCTCGACCGGCGTCGTCTGGGCGGATCACGAGCGACTCCGCTCGACCTTCCTCGCCGAGCCGCTCGCCGAGGGGGAGTACGTCTTCCTCGTCGTCGAGGACGACGGCGTCGGGATGACGCCGCCGGTGCGAGAGCGGATCTTCGATCCGTTCTTCACGACCAAGTTCACGGGGCGGGGGCTCGGCCTCGCGGCCGTGCTCGGCATCTTGCGTGCCCATCGCGGCGCCGTCCGCGTCGAGAGCGAAGAGGGCCGTGGCTCGCGCTTCGAGGTTCTCCTGCCGCGGACGGCGCGCCCGGAGCGCTCGGCGGTGTCGGAGCGGGAGATCCCCGCGGCCGCGATCGAGCTGGGCGGGGTCGTCCTCGTCGCCGACGACGAGCCCCGGGTGCGCGACATGGCGCGGCGGCTGCTCGAGAGCGCGGGATTCGAGGTCCTCGTCGCGTGCGACGGTGTCGAGGCCGTCGAGATCGCCGAGCGCGAGGGGGCCCGGCTCACCCTCGCGCTGGTCGATCTGACCATGCCGCGGCTCGGCGGTGAGGAGGTCTTCCGGCGCCTTCAGACCCTGCGACCCGAGCTCCCCGTCGTGCTCTCGAGCGGCTACGACGAGCACGAGACGACGTCGCGCTTCGCCACCGGCGCGCTCGCGGGCTTTCTCCAGAAGCCTTGGAGCCCCGTCGAGCTGAATCGGGTCGTCGGCGCGGCGCTCGCCCGCCGACGCTGAGTCGCCGCCTCCTCCGGCACGCTTGACGAATCAGGGGCGCGGGACCATAGTGTGTCATCCCTCCCCCCCCTGGGGAGGGGTCATCATGCCCCGCCACGGCCCCTCCGACGTCGCATCGACAGAGAAGCTGCTCGCTCGCCTGCGCAGCGTCGAAGGCCATTTGCGCGGCGTGACGCAGATGGTCGAGGCCGACGCGTACTGCATCGATATCCTCCAACAGACGAAGGCGATCCACGCCGCGCTCTCCAAGATCGAGGGCATCCTCCTCGATCGGCATCTGCACCATTGCGTGAGCCAGGCCGTGCGCTCCGACGAGCCGAGGGAGCGGGAGCGGGTCATCGCGGAGCTGCTCGACGTCTTCGAGGCTCGACGCAAGGGCTGAGCGCGAGGGGCGCCCCAGGAGTCATTCATGGCCATATCTCGACGTGAGGCATTGGTATCGGGCGCGGTCGTCGCCGGCGTGGCCTTGGTTCGCGAGGCGCGCGAGGCGAGCGCCGCCCAGGGAGCGCCGACGCCACGCGCCTGGGAGGGCTCGTACAGCGGCGCGGGGAAGGCGGAGAGCCCTGGACTTCCGGGGAGAGACTACACGCCCGTCGTGACGCCGAATGGCCAGGCGCTGCCGTTCAAGATCGTCGATGGCGTCAAGGTCTTTCACCTGATCGCGGAAGAGGTGAAGCACGAATACGCGCCCGGGCTCACGGCCACCTGCTGGGGCTACAACGGTC
>CAYYKK010000132.1:0-19025 GCA_964467935.1 uncultured Polyangiaceae bacterium | reverse complement strand
CCGCCGCGTCCGCGGCATCGACCGCGCTCGCGCCGAGCGCGGAGGTCGCGCCGAGCGCGGAGGTCGCGCCGAGCGCGGAGGTCGCGCCGAGCGCGGCGCCGCCTCCGAGCGCGTCTCCCGCCGTCGCGTCGAGCACCGCCCCGGCCGCGCCCCCGCCGCTCCCCGACGGGCTCAAGATCCTCATCATCGGCGACTCGTTCGCCGAGGCGCTCGGCGTCGGGCTGAAGGCGAAGGAGGCCGACTATCACATCAAGGCGACGCTCCGCGGCGAGAAGGCCACCTTCATCCCCGAGTGGGCGGGCCCGAACCGCGGCGTGCCGCTGATGCTGAAGCAGGTCCAGCCCTCGCTGGTCGTCATCGCGCTCGGCGGCAACGAGCTCGCGATGACGGATCCCACCGTGCGGGGGCCCAAGGTGAAGCAGCTCGTGAGCTACATGGGCACCATCCCGTGCGTCTGGGTGTCGCCGCCGCTCTGGGGAAACAAGGACAACGGCCTGCTCGACGTGATCCGGAAGAACTCGTCACCGTGCCGCTACTTCGACTCCAACGTCCTGTCACCGAACCTCCCGCGCGGCAGCGACAAGATCCACCCGAGCGCGGAGGGACAGAAGATCTGGGCCGGCTACGTGCTCGACTGGCTGAAGAAGGAGCGCGACGTCGCCTCGCCGAGCTTCGCGCTCGCGCCACGCCCCGCCAACGAGTGAGCGCGCCGCGGATTGGTGTTGGCTTCCGCCGCCCACGCCTGCGAAGATCCTCTCGCTCGCAACTGGGCATTGCTGGACGCCGTCCCCTCTGCTACTTGCGCGCGCATTCACAGCCTTCGATCGACGTTCGAATCACCGGCCGAGTCCGGAGGAGCAGCAGCGTTGGGCGAGTCGACCGCTTCCGGATCAACTCTCCGATCGGCCACCACGGACGATCCCAAGAGGACCCTCGACAACGGGGGCCCACCCTCCGTCCCACCGCCGAGCTCGGCGATGGTCCATCTGCCGTGGACCATCGACGACGCGAAGGCGCTCTACCTCATCGACCGATGGAGCTCGGGCTACTTCGACGTGACGCCCGAGGGCGACATGGTCGTGCAGCCGAACGGCCCCAAGGGCAAGTCGCAGGGCGGGGTCGAGCGCATCCCCATCCGCGACGTCGTCGAGGCGGCGAAGGCCGAAGGGCTCTCGACGCCGGTCCTCATTCGCTTCCAAGACATCTTGCGGCACCGCGTGCGCAAGCTCTCGGGCGCGTTCGACGCCGCGATCGACGAGAACAAGTACCGCGGCCGCTACCGCGGCGTCTTCCCGATCAAGGTGAACCAGCTCCGTGAGGTCGTGGAGGAGATCCTCGACGCGGGCCGGCCTTCGCACTTCGGCATCGAGGTCGGCTCGAAGCCCGAGGTCTTCGCGGCGCTCTCCATCCACAGCGACAACGACTCGCTCATCGTCTGCAACGGCTACAAGGACGACTCGTTCATCCGGACCGCCCTCCTCGGGCGCAAGCTCGGCAAGCGGGTCATCCTCATCGCCGAGAAGCTGAGCGAGGTGCGCGCGATCGTCCGCATCTCGAAGGACATGAACGTCGAGCCGATGATCGGCCTGCGCGTGCGCCTCGTCTCGAAGGGCGCGGGCAAATGGGCGACGAGCGCCGGCGAGCACGCCAAGTTCGGGCTCACCACGAGCGAGATCCTCGAGGCGATGCAGATCCTGAAGGACGCCGACATGACGAGCGCCTTCAAGCTGGTGCACTTCCACACCGGCTCGCAGGTGCCCGACATCCAAATCATCAAGCGGGCCGTGCGCGAGGCCGCGCGGCACTACGCGAAGCTCCGCAAGATGGGCGCGCAGATCGAGTACCTCGACGTGGGTGGCGGCCTCGCCATCGACTACGACGGCTCGCGATCGACCTTCCACTCGTCGATGAACTACTCCGTCGAGGAGTACGCGCGCGACATCGTCTACAACATCGCCGACATCTGCGACGAGGAGAAGGTGCCCCACCCGGACATCATCTCCGAGAGCGGCCGGGCGATCGTCGCGCACCATTCGGTGCTGGTCGTGGAGGCGTTCGGCTCGATCGAGAAGGCGCCCGTGCCCGCCGAGACGCTCGAGAAGCTGGCGGGCGAGCCGGTGGGCGAGCACAAGCTCGTGCAGGAGCTGCTCTACATCCAGAACACGCTCAAGGAGGACACCCTCGCCGAGTGCTGGAACGACGCGCTCGCCGCGAAGGAGGAGGCGCAGAAGCGCTTCGAGCTCGGCTTGCTCGAGCTGCCCGTGAAGGCGCGCGTGGAGGAGCTCTATTGGAGCATCGCGCGGCACATGCTCGCCATGGCCGCGGCGAACGAGGAGATCGAGGTCCCCGACAGCCTGCAAGAGCTGAAGCCGCAGATCGCGGATCAGTTCATCTGCAACTTCTCGGTCTTCCAGTCGCTGCTCGATCACTGGGCGCTCGGCGCGCTCTTTCCGATCGTGCCGATCCAGCGCCTGCATCAGCGGCCGACGACCGACAGCACGATCGTCGACATCACGTGCGACTCCGACGGGAAGATCGCCAAGTTCATCGACATCGCCGACGTGCGCGACACGCTGCCGCTCCACCCGTTCGACGGCTCGCCTTACCACGTCGGGATCTTCCTGACGGGCGCCTATCAAGACATCATGGGCGACATCCACAACCTCTTCGGGCGCGTCAACGAGGTGCACGTCTTCCTCGATGACGACGAAGAGTGCGGCTACTACATCGAGGAGACGATCAGCGGGAACTCCATCCGCGACGTGCTCGCGATGACCCAGTGGGAGACGCACGAGCTCGTCGCCAAGGTGAAGGCGCAGGTCGACACCGCGATCAAGCAGGACAAGCTCAAGCCGACCGAGGGCATGCGCCTCATCGCGGAGTACGAACGCGGCCTCAAGGACCAGACGTACCTGACGCTCGAGCCGAAGCGCTGACACGCTGCGGCGTGCGACGCGCGCGGCGAAGAATTCCCTTGCGGGGGAACGCCCGGCTCGGAAGTATGGGCCGACCTCTATGGCGAAACCCAACACCAAGGTGATTCTGAACGCCGCGAAGGACTACCTGAAGCAGCACCCCGAGGAGATCGCGCGCGCGGTCAAGGGGGCGTTGGGGCTTCGCTTCGGTGTGCCGCTCGACTCGCTGCGCTACCTCGCGCGAGAGTTCGCGCCGGGCGGCAAGGTGAAGGACATCGTCATCGACAGCGCACCGCCGGGCATCCGCATCTCCGCGACCGCGGAGGCAGTCGGCAGCACCCTGCGCCTCTCGCTCGTGATCTTCGTCGAGGAGATTCGGATCACCGCGGACGAGATCCGTGTCGGCACGCGCATCGCGGATCTCAACCTGAAGGTCATCGACGGCTTCCAGACGCCGGTCGCGGCGCTCGTTCAGTCCGGCGCGCTCGACCTCTCCAAGCCGGGGAACCTCGTCGCGTTCATCCCGAAGCGGCCGCCGATGATCGTCGACGCGAAGGACGATCGGATCGTGATCGATCTCATGAAGGTGCCGAAGCTCGCCGAGAACCCGAAGGTGCGACGCGCGCTCGCGATCACGACGCCGGTGCTCAACGTCCGCGCGATCCGCTCGAAGGACGACCACCTCGACGTCCATCTGAAGGCCACGCTCTCCGGGATCGCGGAGGCGGTCTCGGCGGCGCGCACCGCGTAATCGTCCGTTCGGTTTTCGGGCGCGCCTCGGGGGCGCCCCCCCACACCACGCCAGAGACCGCACCACGGGTGTTGCCGCTCTGATACGCTCGCGCCGCCCATGTCGCGGGTGGTCCAGCCCGAGCAATCGCTCACGTTCGACGTGCTCGCCGAGATCGCGGCGGGCACGACCGCGCGCATCGAGCTGTGTCGCGTTCGCCAACCCGCGGCGAAGGCGGGGATGCTCGTCGCCGTGAAGCGGCTGCACAAGCACATCGCCGAAGACCCGCAGTTCGCGGACATGTTCTTCGACGAGGTGTGGATGACCGCGGCGCTCCATCACGGCAACGTCGTCGACGTCGTCGGCTGGGGCGCCGATCGCGAGGGGACCTACCTCGCGGTGGAGCTCGTCCAGGGCGTGTCGCTCGCGCGACTCATGAAGACCGTCTTCGAGACGGGCGAGATGTTCTCCGAGCGCATGGTCGTGTTCCTCGGCACCGCGATCTGCTCGGGCCTCTCCGCAGCGCACCAACTCCATGGTCAGAACGGCGAGCTCTTGCAGCTCGTCCACCGCGACCTGACGCCCGGCAACGTCCTCATCAGCTTCAACGGGCAGATCAAGATCACCGACTTCGGCCTGGCGAAGGCGAAGCAGCGCGTGACGAAGACCTTGACCGGCCTGCTCAAGGGACACCCGCAGTACATGGCGCCGGAGATGGCGCGCGGGTTCGAGATCGACAGCCGCGCCGACCTGTTCTCGCTCGGCGTGGTGCTCTTCGAGCTCTTCACCGGCCAGCACCCTTGGTCCGGCGGGACCGAGCTCGAGATCATGCGCGTCACCGCCACCGATCCGCCGAAGGACATCCTCGCGCTGCGACCGAAGCTCGACAAGGAGCTCGCGTACATCGTGCGGGGCTTGCTGGAGAAGGATCCCAAGGCGCGCTTCCAGACGGCGGAGGAGGTTCGACAGCGCCTTTGGGCGTGGCTCGACGCGCACGGCTACTCGGAGAACAACGAGGAGGCGCTCGGTCGCTTCGTCCGTCGCAACGCGATGAGGCAGATGCGCTGGTTCGAACGCGCGGTCGCCGGTGAGCTCGTCCCTCCGCCCATGGCGGGCGCCCCGGACACGCTGAGGCAGCGCGCGCGCAACCTCGCCAGGGACAAGTCCAAGGCGACGCCGGCGGCGAAGCTGCGTCGCAACCGTCGCAGCTCGGACGACACGCCCTCGGACGAGTCGGCCGAGAGCACCGACATCACCGACGTGGGGGACGTGCCCGGACAGTCGCTCGCCGAGACGCGACCCGAGCGCGATCCACGGCCGCCCCGCGCCATGCCCGCAGCCAACGAAGCGCCGATCGAGGGCATCGACTGGGGTGAAGAGATCCCCACGGTCGTGCAGAAGAAGGATCCGACGTCGCGATCGCCCGCCGCGGGCGCGGCGGCGACCGTGCAGGCCGCGGCGCGAGCGGCCGAGGCGCGACTGCCCAAGTTCGCGATCGCCGACGACGACAGCGACAACCGGACGACCTCGGTGAAGTCCAAGGTCGACGCGAGGCTGCTCGCGAAGGGCCCCGGCGCGGGCATCCCGACGATGCTCGACATGGAGTCGGACGAGGTCCCGACGGTGCCGATCGCCGGCAGCCGCAAGGACGCGCTCGAGCAGGCGCTCGCCGCGCTGCCGCAGCGTCGGCCGAGGGACACGGCGGCCGCGATCCGCCAGCTGCCGCCGCCGCCGGCGCCGACGAAGCAGACGTCGTCCGCGTCGCAGCGTCCGATCCCCGCGTTGCCACCTCCGCCGGTGACGAACGAGCGCGTTTCGGGGCGCCCTCCGCCGCGCGAGCCGCGGGGAGGGGACAGCTTCGTCGGGGAGGCCGATCGCATGGCCGTCGAGGCCGTTCGGTACCGGGAAGAGGCGGATCTCGCCGCGCGCGTCGCGGCGCACCGCGCGCGCCTCGCGCGCATGGCGCACGAGGCCGCGTCGATGGCGGCCGAGGCTGCGCGGGCCGCGTCGCAAGGCTCTCGCGCGCAGGCCGCGCAGCTCATCGAGGAGGCGCGGCAGATCGAGGAGACGCTGCTCGCCGAGGCGGACAAGGACGACAGCGAGCTGCCCCCGGTCGCGCTCGAGCCTTCGCCTGGGTTCGCGCCGCCGTCGCCGGAGAGCCCGCGTCGCGACAGCCCGCCGGTGGTCGCGCCGCCCACGACGACGGGCCCCGCGTTCGCCGGCGCCGCCGCCGGGCTGACGACCGCGCACGCCTCGATCGGTGGTGCGTTGCCGTTGCCGCCGCAGCGCGAGCCGCTCGAGCGGATCAGTCACCCGCCGCCCGCCCCGCCGATGTTCCCGACGTCGCCGCCTCTGTCGCCGTCGTTGACGGCGCCGCCGCTCTCCGCGCCTCCTCCGGCGGCGAGCGTCCCGCCCCCGCGCGGACCGGCGTACACGACGAACCCGCCGCAAGCGGCGTTCACGGGGGTGCCCATCCCGCCGGAGTACTCCTCGAACAGCCGGATCCGCCCGACGGTGGTGCCGATGCGCCTGAGCCCGTGGGAGCAGTTCTATCGACGCGAGGTGCTGGGCTTCCCCGCGCCGGTCGCGCTCGTCCTCGCGGCGGTGCTGCTCACGTCCGTGATCGCCGCGATCGCGATGCTCGTTCGGTAGCGGATTCGGCCGGGCGGCCGGCTGACGAGCCTTGATCCGAGCGAACGTTGCCCGCTACGGTCCTCCCTACCATGAGCGATGAAATCGAGTGGATGATGATCGGGCTCGACGAGAAGGTCGCGAAGCGCCAGGGCCTGCCGCCCCAGATGCCCGTGCCCAAGAGCGAGTTCGAGGGGCTCGCCGACAAGGGCCTCGACAGCGACAAGGCCCGCAAGTGGGTCTCCGACTTCGTGAACAACTCCGAGGTGGGCAAGAGCTCCGCGTGGCGCAAGAAGAACCAGCAGCTCTTCATCGCGCTCCAGAACTTCGTCGACAAGGGACCGCTCTGGGACAAGGCGCAGAAGGCCTTCGCGCAGAACGACTTCGAGAAGGCGATCTCCACGCTCAAGCGCATCACCGTGATGGACGACACGGATCATTCGGCGAAGCTGAACCTGGCGTCCGCGTACGCGAACCAGGCGAACTACGACGGAGCGCTCAAGCTCTTCAAGCAGATCCGCGACACGTTCTCGGGCGACGCGGAGTTCCACATGGCGCTCGGGCAAGTCCACGTGGCGCTGCGACACGACGACGACGCCGTGAACGAGCTCGTCCTCGCGCTCGAGGCGAAGCCCGATCACCAGGGCGCCCTCGACAGCCTGACCAAGCTCGGCGTGCTCGCGAAGATCTACGAGAACCCGCGCGACGCCGGTTCGCTCCTCTACGTGCGCGCGGGCTCGATCGTCGAGTACCTCACCGGCGAGTGGGACAAGGAGCCGCGCACGCTCGACTTCTTCCTCGAGCAGCTCGCGTACCACGAGCGCGAGCTTCGATGGCACGTCGTCGTCGCCGCCGCGGAGCGGGCCGTCAAAGCGGCTCAGGACGCGTCCACGCCCGAGGCGAAGAAGGGCGTCGAGCGCGCCGAGCTCGCGCGCATCAACGCGCTCCGAGCGTTGGGCAAGAGTGAAGAGGCCCTCGCCGCGGCCAAGTCCTACGTCGAGGCGCATCCGCAGTCGGCGGGCGCCCAGGTCGAGCTCGCCCGCACCTACCGCGCGCTCGGCAAGGGCGAGGAGGCGACGGCGGCGATCCGACACGCGCTCGAGGTCGACCCCGGCGATCTCGCCGCGCTCCAGCTGCGCTTCTGGCCCGAGGACGTGAGCGACCTCCACACCGTCAACGCGACGATCCCGGAGCTCAAGCAGTTCGCCGAGTCGCACGCCGAGCACCCCGGCGTGTGGCGCAGCCTCGCGCGCGCCCTCTTGGTCGTCGGTCGCACCGACGAGGGCATCGACCTCTTGAAGAAGGCGGTCGACCTCCGTCCCGCGGACGATGATCTCCGGAGCGAGTGGTGGTCCGAGCTCGGCAAGCAGCTCCGCTGGGACGACATCGTGAAGGACGCCTCGACCCTCGGCGACATGAAGGGCAAGGATTGGCGGCTGCGGTGGAACGAGGCCGAGGCCTATCTCGGCCAGGGCAAGAGCACCGAGGCGCGCGCGCTCTTCAGCGCGATCAACTTCGACGAGGCCCTCCACGTCGACATCCGCAAGCGCGCCAAGCGCGCGGTGCAGAACCTCGACAACCCCACGCCCGGCTCGGCGGTCCCCGGGGTCGGCGAGCCGCCGAAGTAAGCCCCCGCGCCGGCCGCGTGCGTCAGGAGCTCGCTCGCGCCTCGACGCGGGCGGGCTCTCTGCTTTTGTGCGCGTTCGAGCGCTCGGACGAGGGCGCCGAGATCGCGTCCTGCCGCTTCGGCACGACCATGCCGTGGATGAGCCGCGAGCCTCGATCGAAGGTGAAGTACGACCACGCCCACTGGAAGATCACGATGAATCGGTTCCGGAAGCCGATGAGGAAGAAGATGTGGATCGCGAACCACGCGAGCCACGCGACGAAGCCGGAGAGCTTGGCGAAGCCGAGGTCGGCGACCGCCGCCGCCCGACCGATCGTCGCGAGCGATCCCTTGTCGACGTAGTGGAACGCCCCCCGTGGCGAGCCGGCCATCGAGGCGCGGATGTTCTTCACCGCACAGCTCGCCTCCTGGATGGCCGCCGGCGCGACCCCCGGGACCGGCTTGCCATCGTGCTCGAAGCACGCGAGGTCGCCGATCACGTAGACCTCGTCGTGGTCGGGGATCGAGAGCTCCGGCGTGACCTTCACGCGGCCCGCGCGGTCGAGGGGCGCGCCGAGCGACGTCGCGAGAGGAGACGCGGCTACACCTGCAGCCCAGACGACGGTCTTGGTCGGGATCACCTCGTCCCCGACCTTCACCGCGTCGTCGTCGATGTCCGTGACGCGGGTGTTCACGCGGACCACGACGCCGAGCTTCTCGAGCGAGCGCTGGGCCTTGTCGCTCAGATCGGGCGGGTAGCTCCCGAGGATGCGGTCGCCGCCCTCGAGCAAGAGGACCTTCGCGCTCGTCGGATCGATGCGCCGGAACTCCCTCGCGAGCGTGTTCTTCGCGATCTCGCTCAGGGCGCCCGCCATCTCGACGCCGGTGGGACCGCCCCCGACCACGACGAACGTGAGGAGCGCGTCGCGAAGGGCCGGATCCGTCTCGCGCTCCGCGGCCTCGTACGCCATGAAGATGCGCCGACGGATGAGGAGCCCTTCGTCGATCGTCTTCAGCCCCGGAGCGACGAGCGAGAACTCCGGATGGCCGAAGTACGAGTGCGTCGCGCCCGTCGCGACGATGAGGAAGTCGTAGTTGAGCGACTCGCTGTCGCCGTCGTAGCCCGGCGCCAGATCCACCCTCCGCGCCCGCACGTCGATGTTCGTGGCCTCGGCCATGAGCACCGTCACGTTCTTCTGCGAGCGCAGGATGCGGCGGATCGGCACCGCGATGTCGGCGGGGTTCAGGCCGGCCGTCGCGACTTGGTAGAGGAGCGGCTGGAAGGTGTGGTGGTTCGTCTTGTCGAGCAACACCACGTCGACGTCGGCGCTCGCGAGCGCCTTCGCCGCGTAGAGGCCGGCGAAGCCGCCTCCGATGATGACGACGGCTTTTCGGCCCCTCTGCATGACGCGCTCCTCGCCTCGCTGGCTACTTCTTGTGCTCGGCGATCCACTTGTTCATGAACGCCGCGCTCTGCTCCCAGCCGTCACGTAGTTGCTTCTCGGTGGTACTTTCAAGGAGGCCGCCGATGCCGAACACCTTCGCCTCGATCGTGAGCTCGACGAGGCGCCGGGTCTTGCCCTCGCCGGCGGGCTGCGTGCGGATCGAGCCCTCCTGACGGAGCTTCTCCGCGAGCGTCGTCGGCGTGAGCTTGTACTTCCAGTGCCGGTTCTTCTTGTCCATCGAACCGACCTCTTTGTAGCCGAAGCTGTCACCGAGGAGCTTCGCCACCGGGCCGGGGATGTTCGCGAGCTTCGGCCGGCCTTGCGTCGTGCGCTTGACCTCGGTGTCGGTCTCGGTCTGCTCGACGATGCGCCACTCGGGGAAGCCGAGCCCCTCCTTGTACATCCGCTCGTTGAAGTCCTTGTCGAGGAACAGCTGCCAGAAGGTGTCCTCGTCGCATTGAATCTCGTGCGTGATGGTGAACGTCGGCATGTTGGTTCCTCGGCAAGTCCCCCCGCGGGACATCAAGATGTAGGATATTAGCCTACCTGGTTCGGTCTCGATAACGTAGCGCGAAGGAGGTCCCGATGCGCTCACGATCCCTTCGCTACGTCCCCCGCCGACCCACGCGGCACCCCATTCGATTGGCTTGCCAGGTGGTGCGGCAGCGGGACTTCAAGCTCGTCTCCGACGAGATCCTCGAGGTGAGCGAGGGCGGCCTCCTCGTTCGACCGTCCGTGCGCATCCTCACCGGCGAGGACGTGCTCGTCAGCTTCATGGCGCCGTTCTCGCGCACCTTCATCGACGCCGAGGGCAGCGTCGCCCGCATCCTGCACGGCCGTCGCATGGGCGATCCCGGGCCCGCGCTCGGTATCGCGTTCTCGGACATCGACGAGGTCAGCCGCGCCCTCCTTCGTCGCCAGCTCGACGATCTGCCGACGCGGATGCCCCAGCGCCGGATGATGTCGTAGCGAGCGCGCGGCGCGAGAGCAGGCCTCGTCGGCCTGCTCTCCGCGCGTCTCGGGTCACGTCGCCGGCTTCGACGTGTCGACCGGCGGCAGCGGCGCCGCGTCCGGCGGCGTGACGGCCTTGAAGGAGAAGTCCCAGCTGAACATGGCGACGCCCTTCTGGCTGTCGGCCGGCTCGAGCTTGAGATCGCTGATGTACTTGGTGACGCACTCCTGCACCTCGGCCGGCGCGCTCGAGCGGGCGGGATCGACCTTGATGCGGCGGAGCTTGCCCGTCTCGTCCTGCACGACGAAGCGCACGGTGACGCTGCCTGATGCAGTCGGGTTGCTCTTGAGCACTTGGTTGTAACAGTTCGTGATGCCCTCGTTCGCCGTCGCGAGCAGCTTCGCCGTGTCGTCGCGGTAGACCTCGGCGGGGCGTGCGAGGCCGCCGCAGCCGACGGAGCCGAGCGCCGCGACGAGGGCCAGCCCAGCGAGGGGATGGCCAGCGAACGGGTTGCCAGCGAACGGGTGGCGGGCGAGCGGCCGAGCGGCCTCCTCGCGGGGGGTGCGGAAGCTCTTCATCATCTCCTCCGTGTCGCTCACTTCTTGGGCGCCTTGGTGTCTGAAGCGGCGCTGGTCGCGGCCGCCTTGGGATCGGCCGCCTTCGGGTCGCCGTCCTTCTTCGCGTCGACGATGTTGAACTCGACGCGTCGGTTCTTCACGCGGCCCTCCTCTGTGTTGTTGTCGGCGATGGGCCGCTTGTCCCCGAAGCCCTCGGCGGAGAGGCGGGTCTTGTCGACGCCGCCCTTCGTCACCAGGTACTCCATGACCGACTTGGCGCGCGCGTCGGAGAGCAAGAGGTTCTGCTGCGCGTTGCCGTCGCTCGACGCGTGACCCTCGATGGCGATCTTCTTGATCTCGGGGTGCTGCTTGATCACGCCCGCGACCTCGTCGAGCAGGCTGAACGACTCGGGGAGGATCGTCGCCTTGTTGAGCTCGAACTGGATCTTCTCTTTGATCTCGATGTTCTTGTCGTGGAGCACCACGCGCGAGGAGTCGGTGCGGAGCGGCATCTTGAAGGGCTTCGAGGCGGACTCGCCGACGATCGGGATCCCCGTCTGTCCCTCGAAGACGACCTTGCCGCCGCAGCCCGAGGCCAGCAGGGCGACGAATAACGGAACCGTGGTCGACCAGTGCATTGGCAATCGCTCCATGTGCTTGTCGAAGGGCGGCGAGCCGCCGCGGGAAACCGCAGCTCGCGGGCGCGCTGCGCGACCGCGAGGCCGGAAGGAGCGGACGGCCGAGGGAGCGCCGCGGCGAGCCGCGCCGTCCTCCTTCGCTCCCCCCGAGTGCGCGATGACGCTAGATCACGACCGCGCCGGCCGGAAGGGCCATCTCGCCGAACGCGACGTCGTCAGCGGCTCGCTTCGACCATGTGCTCGAGGCGGACGAGGGCGCGCGCGAGCACGTCCTCTTGCGGGCCGAAGGAGAAGCGAACGTGTCGCGCGAAGCGGCTCGCGCGGCCGTGGCGACGCTTGCCGGGGTTCACGTCGAAGAACTGCCCGGGCACGACGATCACCTTCTGACCGAGCGCTGCCTTGAAGAACGAGGTGCCGTCGTTGATGCCCTCGGGGAGCTCGGCGATGTTGCCCCAGACGTAGAACGTGCCCTCGGGCGGCACGTCGATGCCGACGCCGAGCTTCGAGAGGCCTTCCATCATTCGCTGGCGCTTCTTCGCGAAGACCGCCTGGATCGCCGCGGTCTCCGCCTTCACGTGCTCGAGCGAGAGCAGGTCGATCGCCGCGCGCTGCATCGGCTTCGAGCCGCCCCCGTCGAGGAAGCTGCCCGCGCTCGCGACGGCGTCGATCACCGCGCGCGGCCCCACGGTCCAGGTCACGCGCCACCCGGGGTAGCGCCAGTTCTTGGTGAGGCCGTCGAAGAGGACGACCGGATCACGGTCGACGTCTTCGACGTAGCGTGCGGCGCTCTCCATCGGGGCGGCGCCGCCGGTGCCGTAGACGTAGTGCGAGTAGAACTCGTCGAAGAGGAGCGTGCAGTCGAGCTCCTTGGCGGTTCGAACCCACGCGGCGAGCTCCTCCTCGCGGACGTGCTTGCCGGTCGGGTTGCACGGGTTGCTGAGCAAGATCGCGCTGAGCCCGCGCCCCAGGATCTCTCGGCGCAGGTCGCCCACGGAGAACTGGTAGCCCTTGTCGCCCTCGAGCAGGATGGGGATGGGCGTGAAGAGGCGGAACACGTCCAGCAGCTCTTCGTAGGCGGTGTAGTCGGGGAGGAAGTGGCCGAGGTGGATGCGCCCGAGCGCCGCGGCCGCCCGCGTCAGCGCGGCGCGTCCGCCGCCCGAGACCGCCACGTTCTCCGCGGTGTACTTCGACGCCATGCCGCGTCGATAGGCGCGGTTGTAGAGATCGGCGATCGCCTCGCGCAGCTCCCACACGCCGGCGACGGGCGCGTACTCCTGATCGCCGAGCGAGATCTCGACGGCGCTCTTGCGCGGAGGCGCGCCGGGCAGGGGACCGGTCTCGGGCATGCCCTGGCCGAGGTTGCACCAGTCGTCTTCACCAGGTTCCGGGTTGTATTTGTAACCAAGTTTCCCGGCCTCGCCCATCACGTAGATGACGCCGGTGCGCGGCACCTTTCGGAAGGCGCCGCCGCCCTCGCGATCGTCGCGCAGACCAGCGCCCTCGGCGTAGGGGGCGTCGGGGGGCTCGGGCGGGGGCGAGGAGGCGCTCATCGGCTCTCTGGCTCAGGGAGGGGGTGCGGGCGGCGCGCCGACGAGCTTCTTCGGGAACCAGCTCTTCGGGGCGAACGACAGGATGAGGAAGTAGCAGAACGCGAGCGTGACCCAGGTGAGCGCCGTGTAGCGATCGTCGTTGTAGCCGAGCCCGAGCCACATGAACTGCGTGAGCGCCGCGAACCCGAAGAGCCAGACCTCGAGATCGCGCCTGACGCGCGTGAGCGGCGCCGTGATGATGATGAACGCGTAGTAGTAGCTCGTCAGCTGGCTCAGGAGGATGATCCAGATCTGCCCGAGCGCCTGCGCGATCCAGAGCGACTTGATGCGTCGGACCACGGCGACGAACAGCGCGAAGGACAGCGCGACGATGGCGTAGCCGATGGGCTTGTACTTCGCCCAGCGCTCGAGGCGCATCTTCTTCCAGGTCTCGAACGGGTCGAGCGCCTTGGGGTCCTGCGTGAACGCCATGCGCCCGGACTCCGCGCCTTGGCAGTGAGGCATGTGCGGCACGAGGCACTCGAGGCGGTGACCGATGATGACGCGCAGGCCCATGTGGTTGGTGAGCGGCGTCTGGTCGTGCACCTCGATCGTGTGCTTGTAGAACTGCTGGTAGCTGTCCTTGCCGACCACCACGAGGCTCGCGCTCACGAGCACCGCGGCGGCGAGCGTGCCGCCGACGAGGGTGCGCGCGTGCTCGGGGCGAAGCCGCTTGTGCTTGAGGAGGTATTGGCCGGCGACGACGAGCCAACCGATCACCGCGAGGCCCGGGAACACGCGGAGCAAGGCCGCGTAGACCATGGAGGCTCCGGCGAGCCGGAAGTAGCGCTTGCGCGCGAAGCAGCCCGCCATGACGAACCAGAAGAGCCAGTCCTGTCTCAGGAACGCGCCCAGGGTCCAGTAGTTCGGCGCGGACGACTGGCAGCCCCACAGGATCGCGGCGACCGAGAAGACGCGCCAGCCGAAGGCCCAGTAGATGCCGACGAACATCGCGAGGATGTAGACCTCGTCGATGACGCCGAGCAGCTGCATGAACCCCTCGGTCGCGTCGTGCGTGCTCGCGATGAGATAGCCCGTGAGCGTCCAGACCGGCGGCGGGTTGTAGCCGTGGTCCTTCTGCATCCCGTCCCAGTAGTCCTTGCCGTCGAGCGTCGACCACCGGAAGAAGCGCACGTCCTTCTTGAACTGCGCCCACCGCTCGGGAGAGAAGCGCGACTTGCAGACCTCGGGGTGCTCGAGCGCGACCGACGCCGGCATGAGGAGGTTGTCGCCGCCGAGGTTTCGGATCTTCTTGTCCTTCGCGCGGACCTCGGCCGACATGTCGACCGTGATCATCTGCCGCCGCGTGGTGCCGTCCGGCGCCGTCGTCTCGAACGTGTCGGTGACCTGTCCGAGCTCGTCCTCGGCGACGACCGTGCACTTGTAGAGACCGTCGTAGCCGAGCTCGCGGAAGTACTTGGCGCCGAAGTAGTAGTGGTACTGATCGTGCCGGTGCCAGAACTTCTGGTAGCCGATCTTGAAGCCGTTGAAATAGAGGACGATCGAGGTGACGCCGAGCGCGAGCCCGACGAAGCGCTTCCATCGCTCGGCGACGGGCCGCCGCTGCTGCGCGCGGTGGATCTCGTAGAAGACGCACGACGCCGCCGTGAGCGCGAGGCAGGCCTTGAGCACGTTGATCGCGCGGTCGAGCTCCGGCGCGAACGACCCGATCCAGTAGCAGAGCCCGCCCGCGGTCACCGCGACGGTGACGTACGTGAGGTACGCGCGCGCGCGGCCCGACTGGCTCTTCGAGAAGAGGTAGAGCGCGCCGATGCAGAGAAAGGTCGCGAGGACCCCGTAGATCTGCGCCTGCGAAACGGTGACCTGACCCAGCTGCATAGAGGCCGGCGCACGTTACCAAAACCTCGGCGGCCTCGGGCGGAGATCTGCGCGGGGCTCCGTCGTCGGCGTCGCGCCTCTCTCGCGCGCTTCGGCGAGCGCGCGCTTCTCGCTACGCACTTGCTCGGATCGCGCGCGGTGTTATCGTAACCCTTATGCTCTTTGCTGGAGCGCTCGCTCGATGGGCTGTCCCACTCGGCGATCTCGCTCGGACGAAACGCGCGGAGGCTCGGGGGCACAGGCCCTCGGACGCGCGAGCGCCGAGCGAGAGCGATCTCACCCTCCGACCGCGCGGCGCACGAGCACCGCGCGATCAGCGCCCGGGGCCGGTCTTCTCGTCAGGAGAAGGGGCGTCGGTGCGTCGGGTGGGCCGTCGCATCTCGTCGGGGATGGTCCCCGGGAGGAGCTCCGAAAATGGTTTCGTCGAGGAGCACCTCGGCGGCGGGAGCAGGATCGAGGCTCGTCGAAGCGTGGGCCCCGCGGCGCGGAGGGGTTCGTCCCTTTCGATCGACGTCGCGGAACGCGCGCTCTCGCGAGCCCCATTCGTGAACACCAAAGACGAGCCCCAGGCCCGTCCGCATCGGGCGCTCGCGCTCGACGCGGGGCGCGGGACCTCGGTCTCGAGGTGCCGGTCTATCCGGAGGAGGGACAATCACATGAGTCATCGACGTGGTTTCTACTTTGGAGCTTCGGAGGTCGGGCGAGGCTGAATTCGCGGCCGAACCGATTGGAACACTCCTGAGACCCTCGAAGAGGCTCTAACCCACCGTCGCGCTCGTGGCCCGATGCAAGCTACATCGAGGGCCGTGAGACGGCGACGGCTCCGCAGTCGCCCTCCAGCGCCGGGTGTGCTGGTACAGCGATGCACGGAGCTCCGGTAGAAGCCGAACGGGTCAGCCGACTGGCTGGCCCGTTTTTTTTGCGCCCGCCGGTTTGTTGGCCCGACGCGTGTGCGCTGATACCGACGAGCGATGCGAGCGTCGTCGCGCAGGTCGAGGTCGTTGGGCAGAAGCGCGGTCTTGTGCGGGGTGATGGCGGTCCTCGCGCCGATGGTCACGCTCGGCTGCAACATGCTGAACCTCGGGCAGGGCAGCTCCGACACGGGCTCTTCGACGACGGGCAGCTCCAAGCCGACGAACGCGAACCTCGGCGACTTCACGCTGAAGCTCAAGATGACGCAGTCGAGCTGCGGGCAAGGCGCGCTCGGGCTGGAGAACCAGTTCTCGTTCGACGTGAGCTTGTCGCACGACGGCGACACGGGGCAGTGGACGTCCGGCGGGGCCACGATCGACGGCGCCTTCGATCCCGACGCGAAGACGCTCGACTTCACGTCGTCGGTGACGACCGACATGCGCAAGAACGATCCCCCCGGGACGCCCACCAAGCCCGCGTGCAGCGTCGAACGCATCGACGACGCGGCCTTCACCCTCGACTCCGCCACGCACCCGACGTCGCTCACGGGCCAGCTGACCTATTCGTACGCGGCGACGACGGCCTCCAACTGCGCCGATCTGATCTACAGCCAGACGCCCACGTTCCAGCAATTGCCTTGCACGGTCACGTACAGCGTCTCGGGCGCGCTCAAGACCGCGACGAAGTAGGATCGCAGCCTCGATGGAGGCTCGCGTGGACGACGAGATCGTTTCGGAGGGGTGTGAAGCGGGGCCGTGCGTGCTCGTGCACGGCGGCGCGGGTGACGTGCCGGACGACCGACGCGGAGAGCACGCCGCGGGGTGCCTCGAGGCGGCGCGCCGCGGCCACGCGGTCCTGCGTGAGGGCGGCAGCGCGCTCGACGCCGTGCAAGCCGCTGCGCGCGTGCTGGAGGACCTCGCGCAGTTCAACGCTGGGACCGGCGCGGCGTTGAACGAGCACGGCGAGATCGAGCACGACGCGTCGATCATGAGCGGCGCCGATCGGCGCGCGGGCGCGGTCTGTGCGCTGTCGGGCTTCAAGAACCCGATCGACGTCGCGCGCGCGGCCCTGGACGACGGGCGACACGTCCTCTACGCGGGCGCCGGCGCCCGAGAGCTCGCGAAGCTCCGCGGGATCGCGCCCGTCGATCCCTCGTCGCTCGTCACCGATCCCGCGCGCGCTCGTCTCGACGCCGTGCTGCGCGCTCGCGCGCGCGGGGACGCCGTGAAGGACGGCTGGGCCGGGGGCACGATCGGCACGGTGGCGCTCGATCGACACGGCTGCTCGGCCGCGGCCACGAGCACCGGCGGCATCGTCGGCAAGCGGCGAGGTCGCGTGGGCGACTCGCCCATCGTCGGCGCCGGCACCTACGCAGAGGACGGGGCCGGCGCGATCAGCGCGACGGGGGACGGGGAGGCGGTGCTCCGGTACGTGCTCGCCTATCGGATCGGCGCGGCGCTGCGTGAGGGCGCGCGCGCCGAGGACGCCGCGCGGAGCCACATCGCAGGGCTCTTGAAGGAGTTGGGGGGCCGAGGCGGGGTGATCGTGGTCGATCGAGCGGGCCGCGTCGGCCTCGCGCGATCGACGCGGACGATGTCGTTCGCGTACGTCTCCGACCGCACGGAGAAGAGCGGCACCTGACGCCTCCGAGGGGGCGCGCCGTCACGTCCACGGCGACCGCTACGCGGAGACGCCGCCGCCACCAAAGCCGAAGGCCCAGCTCTCCGCGGAGAGCCAGGCCTTCGTTCGTTCACGCTCGCTTCGCTGGTCGAGGATCGACCGACGGAGCACGTGCGGCTTCAGGGAGCCGTCTTGCCGCCGCCCGAGGCACCGCCCGAGGCGCCGCCCGAGGCCGACGCGCCGACCGACGCGCTCGCCTTGACGTTGACGTCGATCGAGGCGCTGGCCGAGACCGTGCCCTCGACCGCTTCCTTCATGCAGCCAGCGGCCTTGATGCCCGCCGACGCGATGCCCGTCGCCGCGCCCTTGAGCTGCGTGACGAGGCCGACGCCCGCGGTGCCGAGGGCCTTCGCGGTGCCGATCTGGATCTTGACGATCTTCGGCAGCGCAGCCTGGAGGCCGCTGACGAGCGTCTGGAGGTCGGCGTTCGCCTCACCCTTGATCGCGATCTTCACGCCCGGCGGATCGCAGGTCAGGCTCGCAGCGGCGGCAGCGCCGCACTTCGCCTGGCACTGGACCGAGACCGACGGGGGCTTGAACTCGCCCGAGCACTTGGGGGCCTTGTAGTCGACCGAGCATCCGCCCGAGCACTCGCCCTTGCAGTCCGCCGCGCCCTTGACCTCGCAGCTCGCGTCGCACTTGCCCTCGCAGGTGCCGCCGCACGAGCCCTTGGCCTGCGCGTCGCACTTGCCCTCGCACTTGCCGGCGCACTTCGCGCCCTTCGACGACTTGCCGTCGCAGGTGCCGTCGCACTTGCCGCCGCAGGTGCCGGAGAAGCTCGCCTCGCACTTGCCCTCGCAGCTGCCCGAGCAGGTGCCCTTGCACTCGGCGCCCGCCTCGACCTTGCAGCTACCCTCGCACTTGCCCGAGCACTCGCCCGAGATCTCGCCGCCCTGGCAGGACGCCTTGATCTCGCCCGGCTTGATGGGCGAGCCACAGTCGCCGAAGCACTTCATCATCGTGTCGATGTCAGCGTGGCACTTCGGAGGGGTGATCTCGATCGAGAGCGAGCCCTTCGCGCTCGCCTTGAGGATGCCGCTGACCTTGGCCGCGACGGCCTCGCAGACCTTCTTCGCGCCCTTGCCCTCGTCGGGCTCCGCCTTCAGCTCCTCGGCCTTCATGCCGAGGGCCTTGCCGAGCTCGCCGCAGGAGGCGATGAGGTCGGCCTCCATCTTGAGGACGGCGTGGTTGAACTTCGCCGACGCGTCGAAGAAGCCCTTGAGGTCCGCGTTCGCCTTGATGGCGGAGAAGTCGCCGGACTTGAACTCACCGCTGCAATCCGGGCTCTCGATGCCGGCAGCGCCAGCGACGGAGTTGAGCGCGCTGCAGTTCACCAAGAGGGGGGATGCCATCGCCGCCACCACGATCGGCATCGCGGCAATCTTCCATCGCTTCTGAGCCATCTGAATCCTCCGAGTCTTTCTCTTTTTTGCCGTAGCCCCGCGCGAACGCTTTCTGGGGCTTGGGGTTCCGTTGCTACGCCGGGCTTCGGCCTTTGCCCCCGAAAAACTCGCGGTGGATTCCGTGAGCT
>CAYYKK010000131.1:0-19055 GCA_964467935.1 uncultured Polyangiaceae bacterium | reverse complement strand
CTCGCCCGCTCGACCGGCGCGGGCTCGGCCCGACCACCCCGGCCCTCGGCGCCGCCACGCCCGCGCGCGTCGCGTCCTTGTCGAAGGCTGCCGCGACGCACCTGCGCGCGCCGCGCCGAGCTCGCCTCTTCCTGCGCGTTCGGCCGCGCGCCGAGCACGTCGCGCAAGAGCCCGGCGACGATGAGCTCGACCTGATCGTGCGACAGGATCCGCCGCGCGAGCGCGCGGTCGTCGGCGTGCACCCCCTTCGGGATGTACGCCTCGGCGAGCATCGCGACGAGGTCCGCCTCCGCGCGCGTCTTCAGCTCGCCCGGCGTCGGGATTTGCCGCTCGATCGGCTTGATCTTGTAGGTGAGGCGCAGGAGGTACAGCCCGCCGATGTCGCGCGGGGTGATGAGCGCGATGGCGGTGCCCGTCCGGCCCGCGCGGCCCGTGCGACCCGTGCGATGCACGTACGACTCGGCGTCCTGCGGGAAGTCGTAGTTGATGACGTGCGTCAGGTGCGAGATGTCGATGCCGCGAGCGGCGACGTCGGTCGCGACGAGGAACCGGAGTCGCCCCTCGCGCGTCGCGCTCATGACCTTCTCGCGCTCGCCCTGCGGGAGATCTCCGTTGAGCCAGTCGGCGTCGTAGCCGCGCTGCTGCAGCGCCGACGCGACGGTCTGCGTCTCGTCTTTCGTGTTGCAGAAGACGACGGCGCTCTCGGGGTTCTCGACCTCGATGATGCGAGCGAGCGCGCCGAGCTTGTCGGCGGGGACCATGTAGACGAAGTGCTGGATCGAGAGCGCGCCGATGTGGTCGCCGCTCAGCGTCACGAACTCGGGGCTCTTCAGCTTGTTCTTCGAGATGCGCTCGATGTCCGGGGGCACCGTCGCCGAGAAGAGCAGCGTCTGACGGCTCGGCGGCAGCGACTCGAGGATCGCCGTGAGCTCGCGCTCGAAGCCCATCGAGAGCATCTCGTCGGCCTCGTCGAGCACGAGGAGCTTCACGCCGGTCGGCTTGAGCGTCCCGCGGCGGATGTGGTCGAGCACGCGTCCCGGCGTGCCGACGATCACCTGCGCGCCCGCCTCGATCCCCTGGACCTGGCGCTCCATCGGAGCGCCGCCGTAGATCGCGAGCACCTTCGTCTCCTTGCGCTTGCCGAGGCGCGCGATCTCACCCGCAACCTGAAGGGCGAGCTCGCGGGTCGGGCAGAGGCAGAGCACCTGCACGCCGGCGACCGATCGTTTGACGATGTGATCGACGATCGGGAGCCCGAACGACGCGGTCTTGCCCGTGCCGGTCCGCGCCTGGACGACGGCGTCCTTGCCGCGCGTCGCCGGCTCCCACACCGCGATCTGCACCGGCGTCGGGTGGAGGTAGCCGATCTCGGCCAGCGTCTCTTTGAGCTCGGGGGAGAGCGGCAGCACGTCGAACGTCGGGAGCGGAGCTTCGGGCTCGCTCGCCGGTGCCACGGCTTCGCTGGTCGAGCCCTCTCGCGGTTCTTCCTTCGTCGTTGTCTCGCTCATCATCCGGCTCTTTCGGTCGCCCGCGACGCTGCGGCGTGCGCGCTCAGGGCGCGCGTTGGGCAGGGGTGGGGTAGGGAGCGGAGCCAGAGGTGCCGGCCAGCTCCCTGGCCACCTGTTTGCGGAGCACCTCGAGGCTACCAGCCTCCCTCCGCACTGCGTGCTCCTCCGCATAGCGGAGCCTCTCCACCGCGTCGAGACTGTGCTGATCCGACTCGTTCGACCGGCAGAGCGCTCGGACGGCCTCGAACCGGCCCCACTCGGGCTCGAGGGCGCCCCGGAAACGATCCAGCGCGACCGCCACGTCCGACTCGCCCTCGGCGGCGCCGCGCGCTCGGACCACGGCCGCGTGCATCGAGACGAGCCCTGCGTGGCAGTCGGGGTAGGGCGGCGCGCTCGCGCCTTCGGCGGGTCGCGCGTAGAAGACCTGCTGGATGATCTGCCCCGTCGAGCCGAAGACGAAGGCGGCGAGACCTCCGAAGAGCAACACGAGGGCGATACGTTTGCCGGCTCGCGCGCTCACGTCGTTCTCATACCACGCCGCCCCCCGGGCGAGGGTAAAAGAGCCTCATGCGTCGCTTGGGGATCGGCCTCGCCGCGTCTCTCATCGCCCTCGCGACCTCCGCGAGCGCGTCGGCCGACTCGCTCCCCGACAACAACTACGCGATCGATCTCTTCCAAGGGCCGATCCTCGCGCCGCTCCGCGTCGTCGGGATCGCAGGCGCCTACGCCGGCTACGCCGAGGGCATCTCGGGCTTCGTCAGCAACGCGGCCTCTCCGGCGGTTCGCGAGCCGTTCAGCGTTCGGAACGTCGACGTCGACGTGTCGGGATCACTCTCGATTCCGGTGAGCCTCTTCCAGAACAACGACTTCGATAACAGCGGCGACATCGACTACGACTACTCGAACTTCGTCTACGTCACCGGCGGCTTCCAGCTCCAGGCCGGTCCGGTCGGCGCGGGCGCGTTGGCCGAGCTGCAGAACTACACGGTGAAGGGGCACGACGGGCGGCGCAGCGACGTCCTCTTGGGCAAGTACCACGCGCTCGCCGCGGTCGACGTGCTTGGCGGTCAGCTCGCGGTGGGTGGCGGCGTGCGAGCCGTCACGATGGCCGTCTTCGCGCCCGACGTGACGCTCAACATCGCCGGCGTGGCCCCGCAGATGGGTCTCCTCGTCCGCCCCGATTGGCTCCCGTTCCGCGTGGGCGCGACGTTTCGATTTCCGGTCAACGGCATCCCCCTCGGCGACCTCGGCGCGGTGGGCGTCGACGGCGTACGGCGCGCCGGAGACTTCGCGCTTCCGCGGCGGATCACGTTGCCCTGGGAGCTCGAGGTCGGCTTCTCGTTCCAGGCCGGGCCGCGACCGCTCAACCCGAAGTGGATCGATCCGGTCTCCGAAGAGCGGCCGCTCGTCGAGCGCGTCGAGTCCGCGCGTCGGCGCCGCGCGCTCGAGCGAGCTCGAGAAGAGCGGGCGCTCTCGCCCGAAGATCGCGCGCGCTATCGGGCGATGCAGGACTTCGTCGAGGCGCGCATCCGACAGCACGAAGCGGTGTGGCTCGATCACGAAGAGCGCTACCTCCGCGACCAGCGGCTCGGACGGTTCGAGGCGTGGCCGCGCCAGCGCATCCTCGTCACCGGCGCGCTCTTGGTGAGCGGCCCCGTCTCCGAGGGCGTGAGCATCGAGCGGTTCCTCGCCCAAGATCGACCGGGCCAGGATCGCGGCAAGGTCATCGGATCGTCGGGCGCGAGCGTGAACTTCTCTCCGCGCGTGGGCCTCGAGGCGGAGCCCGTCGAGAACCTCGTGCTCACCCGTGTCGGCTCGTACTACGAGCCGAACCGGTTCGGTCGCGTAGGCAGACAGCACTTCACCTTCGGCGGCGACATACGGCTCTTCTCGACCACGTTCTGGGGCCTCGTGCCGAAGGTCACCTATTCGCTCAAGGGCGCGGTCGATCTCGCGCCGCGCTACGAGTCGATCTCGGCGTCGCTCGGCGTCTGGCACTGAGCGCTAGCCAGCGGAGACGCGCCGGAGCTTCGTCGCGAGATCGGCGCCGAGGATCGTCTGGATCGCGGCGCGGAGCTCGGCGTCCGCTTGAAGCAGCTGCCGGAGCTCCTTCACCGCCAGTCGCACGTAGCGCGTCGCCTCCGCCGCCACGACCTCGACCGCGGGAGGCTTGCCCGTGAGGAAGCTCATCTCACCCACGAACTGGCCGTCGCCGAGGCTCGCGACCTTGCCGTCGCCCGCGCGCACCTCGACGCGCCCGGAGACGATCACCATCAGCGCGTCCAAGTCCACGCCCGGCACGACGATGCGCGTCTCTGGGCGCGCGTCGCAGAACGTGCCGACGCGGAGGAGCTTCTGGAACTCGCGCGGGCTGAGCGCCCTGAACGCGAGCTCGCGCAGCTTGTGCTCCTCGTCGCGCAGACGAACCGGCTGACGCTCGAGCAGGAGCCGACGGATCTGGTAGCCGTTGATTGCCGAGAAGACGACGTTCCAACCGATCGCCGCCCACACGATCTCCTTGTCGAGGCAGTAGAACGCGAGCAGGAAGAAGCCGGCGACGAGGCTCAACACGCGCAGCTTCAAGATGTCGCGTACCAGATAGGACGCGAGGAACAGGAGGTTCGCGGCGTGGATGAGGAGCTGCACGAGGCGAGTCTAGCCGACCCGGCGCGGCTCAAGCCCAGGCGCCGGCGCGCGTCGCCGCGAGCTCGAGCGCGAGGTCGACGACCTTCGTCATGGGGACGTGGTCGCTGAGGTCGTCGGCCCGGTGGTGCAAGAGGACGCGCCCCGCTCCGTCGAGGAGCAAGCAACCTCCCTGCTGCAGCACGTCGCCGTCGTCCGGCGAGCGCGTCGTGTAGTGACCGAGCGCGTAGAGCCAGAGCGACGCTCCGATCGAGGTCGGCTTGTAGGTCGACCAGGCGGAGCGCCGGAGCCCCGCCGCGCGATAGGTCGCGAGCGAAGGGTCCGAGCAGAGGACGGCGTGGCTCGACGCGAGGTGCATGCGCTTCGCGAACGACGGCAGACGAGAGGGCGCCGCGGGCGTGACGAGCACGACCCGAACGCCGAGGTCGGCGAGCTCGCTCACGCGTGGCGCGAGCTCGGCGAGCTCCTCGGAGCATCCGGGGCAAGCGAGGTGACGCAAGAACACGAGCAGCGTGGGCGCGCCTTCGAAGAGCGCACCGAGCGCGACGGGCGCGGCGTCTCCCATCTTGATCACCTCGGCGCGCCGCAGGGGCTCCGGCGCCGGTCCTCCGGTCAGGTCCACCCGCGCAGAATCGACGCTCGCTCAGCGCGCCGCAAGCGAACCTCCCGTCGCGGCGTGTTTCGCGTGGCCCTTTACGGGCCTCCGACGCACCTCTAGCGTCCGAAGAGCCATGCAGCTTCGCCACGCCGCCCTCCTCCAGGCCGTCGCCTTGTCCTCGATCGTCCTCGTCGCACAGTCGGGGGGCTGCGCGGCAGGGACGACCGAGGACAGCACGCCCACCGGCCCCGCCGTCTCGGCGGCGGACACGACCACGTCGACGTCGAGCGGCAAGACGAGCAGCACGAGCCAGGCCTCGAGCGCCGCGTCGACGAGCTCGGCGGGCGGCGCCGGCTCATCCTCGTCGTCCGTCACGGCCTCGAGCGCCGCCTCGACCAGCGCGTCGACCTCGACCACCGCCTCGGTGTCGGCGAGCGCCTCGTCTTCGAGCGCGACGAGCGCGGTGGCCTCGTCGGCGTCGTCGACCGCGTCGAGCAGCTCGGGCGGGTGCACGCTCTTCGGTCACACCATCGTGATCGACGGTCAGAACGACTTCACCGCGAGCGAGACGTTCGCGACCTCGTCCGCGACGTACACCGGCTACGTGACGTGGGACGCCGCGAACCTCTATCTCGGGATGCAGGGCGCCGACGTCGGCAGCGGCGATCCCCACAAGTTCGTCGTCGCGTACATCGGCGGCGCCGGCGGCACGACGACGGGCGTCCTCTACAACACGCAGACGCCGACGCTCCCCTTCGCTGCCAAGTGGCACCTCCGATGGAAGGCGGACAACACCTTCACGAACGCCCTCGTCTGGAACGGTTCGAGCTGGGTCGACGCCGGTTGGTCGTTCACCGGCTTGGTGTTTCAAAATGGCAACTACATCGAGCTTGCAATTCCGCGGACGAACATCGGCTCGCCGCCCGGCGTCGTCCCGATCGACGTAGGCATGATCAACGAGGCGAACGGCGCCGAGGGCACCTACGCCGGCGTCCCGAGCACCGCGTACTCGGACGGCTACAACGCGAGCTTCGCCAAGTACTTCGGGTTCGATCTCGGGGGCTGCAACGCGCCGACGACGTTCCTGCCGCTGCCCTGAGCGGCGTCCCGTCGGCGCGCCTCCCGAGCGACGATCCGCCTGGTCGTCGAAGGCGCTTGGGGCCCCGAGACGAGGCCGCACCGACCCGAGGTTCGATCCCGAGCTCGGAGGTCCCCGCGCGCGAGCCGCACTCTCCGGGGTCCGCGCGCCTGCGACCCCTCAAACGGCCTCAATTCATCTCGTGCGCGGCGCGCTCTTTCTGCTCGGGCTCGAGGAACGTCGCCGTGATCTCCCGCTCGAGCGCCTCGAGCGTCTCGTCCTCGAGCGCCTCCACGTGGCCGGCGAGCCTCGACACGTTCACCGCGTAGACGAAGACCCGCGAGCAGCGCGCAGGCGGGCCCGCGAGCGGCCCGGTGAGCTCGATCGGATCCTCCGATCCCTCGAACCCGTCGAGCAGGACGAGGGCCCTCGGATCGACGCCGTCGGCGACGAGCTCCACGCCCGGCACGTCCGAGATGTACACGTCGGCGCCGGTCACGTACTTGGCGAGCACCGGGTTCAGCTGCTCGAAGACGCGCGTCGCGAGCTTCTCCCAGGCCTCGCGCGCCGGCACCCAAGGGGGCATGCCCGTCAGGAGGTCGAGCTCGCGCGATCGCAGGAACGCGATCGTCGCCCCGCGCGAGTCGCCCTGCTCGTCGCGAACGAGGCCGAGGTAGTAGTGGGCCTCGCCGTGTCGTGGGTCCTTCTCCACCGCCTGCGCGATGAGCGACGCAGCGCGATCGACGTCACCGAGCTCGTAGTACGCGCGGCCGACGAGGAAGGTGTGGCTCGGGTTCTCGTACGGCCCCGGCGGCACCTGGGAGAGGACCTTCTTCGCGTCCTCGCGGTTGCTCTTGCCGATGAGGGCGTCGAACTTGAGGAGGAGCGCGTCGATGACCTCCTCGTCGACCTCCGCGAGGTCGAGCGCCTGGTCGCACATCTTGATCGCCTGATCGTAGTCGCCGAGCGGCGTGATGAAGACCTCCGCGGCGTTGAGCATCGCCTCGAGGTACGTGTCGTCGAGGGCGATCGCCTGTTGGTAGGCCTCGATCGCCTCTTCGCCTTCGCCTTCGAGGGCCGCGACGAAGCCGAGCAGGTTGTGGGCCTCGGGTGAGTTGGGGTCGATCTCGAGCGCGCGACGCGCGGACGCCTCCGCCCCGCGCGTGTCGCCGCGCTGGACGAGATCCCAACCTCGGTCGAGGTGCGCGGAGAACTGATCCATCGAGCTACCCCTTATCGATAGATCCCAACGCGTCAAGCCGGGAAGAGGATCGCAGGCGTTCTACTCGTGGATGACGACCATCGTGCCGGGATGGTCTTTCGTCGACCACACCGCGTGCCACCCGCGCGGCAGATGCGGCTCGACCCAGTTGAACACGTGCTTCGCGTCGAGCGGCGACAGGTTCACGCAACCGTGGCTCATCTCGTGGCCGAAGTTCGAGTGCCAGAAGGCGCCGTGCAGCGCGTACGAGCCGTGGAAGTAGGCCACGTAGGGGACGTCGTCGATGCTGTACGGCAGGTCGCCCGACGCGCCGTCGCCGTCCATCGTCACCGCGATGTGCTTCTCTCGAACGCGCCACTGGCCCGTCGGCGTCGCGTGATCCTTCTTCTTCACGCGCGACTTCTTCCCGGGCGAGATGAGCGTCGCGTACACGGGCTTGTCGCCCTCGAGCAGCACGAGCGTCTTCTTCTCGATGTTCACGTCGACCCACTTCTCGTGCTCGCCGACCTCGCTCGGTCGAGGGCCCGGCGTGGCGACGGCGACGTTCGCGTCCTTCACCCAGAACCCGTCGGTCGATTCTCGGTACATCGTCTCGTCGAGGTCGAGCGTCTTGCCCGTGAGCGGGATGCCGGTGAAGCGCGCGAGCTTGCCGGTCTCCTTCATCTTCTTGCCGTCCTTCGACAGCTCGTACTTCTGAGCCTTCTCGCCGAGGACGAACGCCACGGCCTTCACGCCGTCCGGCACGTCGATGCCGTGGCTCTCCGGCGGCTTGTTGATCCACATCCGATCGGTCGGCGCGACGAGCCCGCCGGTCGTGCGGTACCACGTGCGCCCGTTCCACCCGAACGTCTTGTCGACCGCGATGAAGAAGCCCTTCACCATGCGCTTCGCGAGGTTGCCGTCCGCGTCCTCCGAGAGGTCGGCGCGCGTCACGTTCGGCTTCTTCTCGTCGGTCTGCCACCAAGGCTTCGGCGGCGTCGCCGCCGCTTCCTCCGCCGACTCGGGCGCGCCGGCGTCGAGCGCGTGCATCGCGGCGACCGCCTCGGCCGCGGTCTTGTCGTCTCCCGAGGGCGTCGCGCCACCTTCGTCGGCGACGTGCTTCGCGCTCTTGTGATCCTTGTCGTCGTCGTCCGCTTCCTTGTCGGCCTTCTCCTTGTCCTTCTTCGCCTTGTCGTCGAGGAGGTAGGGCTCGTACTTGAACATCTCCTCCTTCGTCGGGAGGGCCTTGTAGAGCGGCGTGCCGTGGAAGCGGTTGTACGCGTACTTGTACGGGAGGATGCCGTCGAGGTCGGGGGGCTTCACGCCGAGCCGGACGCGCGGGTTGTCGAGGTCGGTCGTCGCGTACTTGCCGCACACGTAGCCGCCGTCGAGGAGGTGGTACCAACCCTCCTTGCAGTTCGCCTTGTGGATCGGCTTCGGATCGACCGGCACCTTGCCGCCTTGTCGGATGTAGCCGAGCCGCTCGTCCGAGAAGCGCGTCTCGGGATACACCGGCGTCTGGAACGCCATCGCGCCGAGCATGGGTCCGTCGTAAGGCTTGTCGTCCGTCGCGGGCGCGCCGGCGTCGGCTGCGTCGCCGTCGCTCGCGTGGGCGGACGAGGTGGCGGCGCCGCTCGCGCTCGCCGTGGCCTTCGGCTTCGCGCCGCTCGGGGCCGGCACCGCGTCGGCTCGGCTCGTCTCCGGCGCGCTCGAGCCCGCGGTCGACTCGTCGGCAGACTTGTGACACGCGCTCGACCAGAGGAACGCGCTCGCGCCGCCCGCCGCGAGGACGAAGCCGAGCACGCCGTAGAGCGAGCCTCGTGCTCGCGCCTTTTCCGTGCTCTTGGCGCGGGCTCTCGCGTTCGTTCGGGGCCTCGGAGATGCAGGGTTCATGCGGTGGCTTCGCGTTCGCGGCGCGGGGCGGAGGGTCGCTCCCCGCTGGTCTAGTACTTGTTCGGGATGTGTCGATCCAGTTCCTGGCACGTCCCACGCTTCGAGGGTCCGTCGCGTGTGGAAGGATCGTGCCACTCGAAGGTCTGGATCGCGCGACGCGGTCGCGGGGCGCGCGCGCGAAATGGGCAGCGCCCCGGTCGCCGCGTGGGCTAGGGTGAACGGCGTGGCGGATTGGACCCAGCCGCGTGGCAAGCCGGACACGCCCGCGCGAGGGCACGGCGGGTGAAGGAGAGCGCGTACGGGCCCGTGGCGCTCGGCCGTCGCATCGGCGGATCCCGTCGGCTCGACGCGATCTGCCTCGTGATCGCGCTCTTGGTGCACGTCCCGATCCTCTCGCTCGGCGCGTGGAGCTTCATCGCTTCGCTGTTCCAGGATCGCAGCGAGGACGAAGGCGCTCAGGAGGTCGAGGTGCCCCTCGAGCTCGACGTCGAGGACGAGCCGCAGAAGATCGACAAGAGCGATCCGAAGTCGGTCGACGTCCAGGTCGTCACCGACGGTCCGGACGCCGTGCCGCCGCCGAGCGACGCGGGCGTTCCCGACGCAGCGCCGGTCGATGCGGGGGCGCCCGACGCCGCGCCGCGCGACGCCGCCGTCGACGCGCCGACCGATGCGCCGGCGCCGCCCCCCGCAGACGCCGCGCCTCCACCGAACCAGACGCCGCTCGAGAGCGTGCGCGCTCCGAAGAACCCGTCGGGGAACCCGAACAACGTCGAGATCGTCCTCGTGGGCAAGGTGCTCCGCACGCACCCGATCGGCGTGAAGCTCGGGCAGATGCTCCCCAACATCAAGCAGTGGAAGGACTTCTTCGACAACACCGGCATCGACGCGGTCCGCGACGTCGACGTGATGGTCATCATGGGCCCGCAGGTCGTGCGCTCGGGGCAGGTCGACGTGATGATGGTCTTCAACCGGCCGATGACCGACATCCACGCGGCGGTCGACAAGATCCTGGGACGCAGCGTGCCGGTCGGCGGTTGGATGGACGACACCGCGGTGCCTGCCGCCGAGGGCAAAGCCGACGGCGCCGATCGCCTCTTCGTCCTCGTGCCCAAGCAGAGCGAGCTCTACGTGACGCCGCCGCCGCGTCAGAAGAAGAGGAACAAGAGCGAGCCCGACTGGGACGAGGACGCGAAGTCGAAGGCGATCAAAGACAAGATCGCGAAGATCGCGAGGCTCAAGGCGCCGTCGAGCGACGTCCCCTTCGCGATCCACATCTCCGTGAAGGAGCCCGGCAAGCTCAGCTACATCGACGCGCCGCTCGTCGGGCAGGTGCAGCTCATCCCCGACACGTTCGAGAAGTTCGTGCTGCGCGTCGAGCCCCTCGACGACGGTGGCGCCATGGTGCGCATCGAGCTCTGGGACGACACGAAGGAGAACGCGATGAACGATCTCGACGGGATCCAAGCCAAGTACGAGCTCGCGCAGACGGCGGCGAGCATGGGCGCCAAGCTCGCGCTGCCGTCGATGCGGTTTCACGTCGAGGGGCGCATGATCTTCGGCGAGGCCGAGGCGCCTCGTGAGCTGCTCGAGAAGATGGTCGCGATCGGCGAAGAGCAGATCCGCAAGGCGAAGGGTCAGCGGTAGGGCCTCATCGTCCGCTCACGCGACCTTTTCGGCGACGGAACACTAGCCAGCCGGAGGGCGTAGTTGTAAGTCCGAGGTCCGCGATCCATGGCACAGGAAGGCGAGCGCTCACCGGAGAACCTGCTCGACGAGCTCACGCGTCATCCGCACGCCGATGCGCTCGCGAGGCTCGTCCACACCCTCGCGT
The DNA here is from genome assembly GCA_964467935.1 of uncultured Polyangiaceae bacterium. Classification (GTDB taxonomy): domain Bacteria; phylum Myxococcota_A; class Polyangia; order Polyangiales; family Polyangiaceae; genus CAYYKK01. The sequence continues at coordinate 8,303 of CAYYKK010000131.1, read as the reverse complement.
TCTCCGCGTTCGACGAGCAGCGCTCTGCGCTCGACGAGGGGGTCGCCGACGCGGCGCAACGGCTCGCCGTCGACGAGGTGTCCGCCGAGACGAGCCACGGGAACGTGCTCCGCGCGCTGAAGAAGGGCGCTCAGGCGTCCGGCCCCGAGCGCATCCTGCTCGGCACGCTCCTCGCGCGCGGGGTGGGGCTCGCGCTGCCCGAGGGCCCCGAGGCCGAAGAGAAGGTCGCCGAGGCGCTGTTGTTCTCGGCGGCGACGACGGTCGCAGATGGCCTCACGCCGCTCGAGGCGACCCTCGGCGATCGATCCTCGGGGCTCCTGCGCGCGATGGGTCGCCTCCTCGAGAAGCACGACGGAGGATCCGGCTCGACGCTGTCACGCGCGTCCGCGATCGTCGGCGCGGCCGCGCTCGGTCTCGGCCGATCGGCCACGGCCGTCGAGGAGCGCGCGCGCCTCGCGCCGATCCTCCGTGACGTGCTGCTGAAGGCGCTGCTCTCGCCGCGCGGTGAGCCGATCGCGACGCTGCCGGTGGTGCTCTCGGGGGAGGTGGTCGCGCCTCCGCGCTCGCCCGTTTCGCTCGCCCTCCTCACCGTGACGTTCGTCTTGCCCGTCGTCGCCGTCGCGCGCCTCGTCGGCCGCTATGCGCTGCAGCTTCGCCGCCCCGCGGAGGTGCGGGTCACCGACGGCGGGGTCACGGTGACGAGTCGCACCGAGCTGCTCGGTCGGACGATGCGCCAGCGCGAGCTGCACATCCCGAGCGCTGCGCTCTCGCGGGCCGCGCGCGAGGTCCGCTATCCGCGCCTGGCGACGTACGCTGGCGTCGTCGCGTTGCTCGCAGGAAGCTACGTCGGGCTGCGCCTCGTGCTCGACGGCTTCAAGGCCGCCTCTCCCGAGTTCCTCGGCCTCGGCGTCGGCATCCTCGTCGGATCGCTCGTCGTCGACTACCTCCTCTCGCGCCTGCCGTCGCGGGCGCGCTCACGCTGCGAGCTCGTCTTCGAGCCCCGCCGAGGTCGCGCCGTCGCGCTCGCCGAGGTCGATCCGTCGCTCGCCGACGCAGCGCTCGGTCGCCTGCGCGCCGCGCCGGCTGCAGCCGCCGCGAAGTAGCGGCGCACCGGCCTCGCGCGATTCTTGGCCCCGCTCGGCGCCGTCTGATACGCGGCCTCCATCGGCGTGACGCCTTCGCGCGCGCCTCGAAGGAGCGATGAGATGGGCTCGAACGCCGAGATGCTCGCTGAGCTGCGCAGGATGCTGAGGGACGTGTTCACGCTGAGGCAGGAGGGCTCGACCTATCCTCGCCTCGCGCGCGCGCACGGCTACGTCGACGGTTACATGCGCGCGCTCCTCGAGGGCGGGCACGCGACGAAGCAAGAGCTCTTGGCGCTCGTCGCCGAAGAGCGTCAGACCGCCGCCGGTCCGGCGATGCGAGAGCTCCGCTTCAGCGACTCCGAGGTCGCCGCCTGAGCCTCGAACGCGACGACGCGCCCCCCGAAGAGAGCGCGTCGTCGTACCAGCCGGCGATCGAGCTGCGAGACCCGCCTCAGGGAGGGCTCAGCACCGTGACGTCGCCCATGGTCTTGTCGCCGCCTTTGCGCCACCAGCTCACCAGCTGGAGCGCCCCGCCGACCTCGACCTGACTCGAGAAGAAGCCGCCGAAGTTCGGCGCGTCGACGACCGCGCTCTTCCAATCGTGTCCCGTCGCGTTCGGCGTGCCCACCGCGTAGCGGAGCTTGCCGGTCGTCGCGTCTTGGTAGGTCACGTGGACCTCGCCGCTGCCCGAGGTGCGCACGAACGAGTCGTCGCCGACGACGTGCTGGCCGTCGGGGAAGGGGACCCCGCCGACCTGGACGCCGTCGTCGACGGTCTCGATCGAGGCGACCTTGCCGCCCGAGACCCGCGCGTACTTCACCGTCTCGCCGTAGCCGTCCACGTACGTCAGGTGCCAGTCGCCGGCCGAGTCGACGTAGAGCGAGGTGCCGATGCCCACGTCGCTCGGCGTCATCGGATCGCCGCCGTCGACGACCATCGAGGTCCACGCGCCGCCCTGCTGCGACGCGATGTTCAGGCTCCCGTCGATGCGGTTGTAGTACGCGATGCCGAACCCGCCGCCGGGCAGCGGCGCCGTCGAGATGTAGAGCCCCGAAGCCACCGGGTACGCGTCGAGCTTGTCGGAAGCGACGGGCGTCTTGCAGGTGGGCGCGCCTTGATCGGTCACGCACTGATCGCCCATCGCGCACATCGCGCAGCCGGTCGCCGGCGCGCTGCAGAGGCCGGTGTCGGCGACGCAGATCGACCCCCCCGTGCAGAACGCCGGACGGCAGGGCGTCGCCGTGTTCACGACGACGTCCTCGCTCACGAAGACGCCGCTGACGCCGCGCGCGACGCGCACCTTGCTCGTCAGGAACCCCGTGCTCGCAGGCTCGATCGAGAGGTAGGCGATGACCGGCAGGCCGTTCTCGTAGTGGAGCTTCGCGTACCGCCCGACGTCGCGCCCGCTGCCGCCGTCGACGACGGAGACGCTCCAGCCTTTCCCGTCGTAGTGCGCGAACTTGAGCTGCTTGTTGGTGCGGTCGAAGTACGCCACCCCGGGGTTGCCCGAGTCGTCGATCGCGATGGAGGTCCAGAGCCCGACGTCGTCGCCGGGCTCCGTTTGCCCGCCGCGGAAGCCTTTCAGGTTGAACGACTTGCCGTCGACCGGATCCGAGGGGACGCCGTCGACGATGTCCCAGGCGACCTTCGTGCCGTCCCACTTGCCCACGACGAGGTCGCCGTATTGGTAGCTGTTGTCGTAGTCCGCCTCGAGATAGCCGGCGACCCAGAGCTTGTCGCCCGCCACCGCGGTCGACGTGTACGAGCCGATGAGCCCGGGATCCAGCGTCACGCAGTTCGGCGCCGCGCACGTGTAGCCGCCGTCGGTCGGCTGCGTGTCTCCACACGAACAACCGCTGTACGTGCCCGCGATCGCGAGCACCACCGCCGCGCCCGCGATCTCGCGCTTGCGGCTCGCGAGAAGGAGCGCGCCCGGTCCGCGCGACGCGCTCGCGGGCTCTTTGCGGCGCCGAGCGAAGATCCTGCCCATCATCGCCGCGATGCCCACGCCCATCACCCCGAGCGTCCACGGCGACGCGTCCGACTCGGCGGGGACGCTGCAGCCGCAACCCGCGGTCGCGCCGTGCGGCAGCCCGCGGATGATCGCCTGCGTCGACGTGCCGAGGTTGCCCTCTTCATCGCGCGCTTCGAAGGTGATCTCCGCCGCGTCCTCACCGACGTGGATGACCTTGGCCTCGTTCGCCGGCATCCACGACGTGAACGCGCCGTCGTCGAGGCGGTAGCGCAGCTGCGTCCCTTCGCTCTTCGAGACGAGATCCCAGACGTCGACGGCGACGTCGCCCTTGTCGGTCGCGGGGGCGACCTTCACGTCCGGCGCGACCGTGTCGATGATGACCTCCACCCGCGCGGGCGACGGATCGAGGCTGTCGACGTCACCGACGATGCGGCTCCGCACGTCGACGTGGTGCTTGCCCTCGAGACGGAACGCCTCTTCCTTCAAGCGGATGTAGCGGTCCTGCGTCCACGGCTTCCAAAGGCCGTCGTCGACGCGCACCTGGTACTCGATGCTCGCCGTGCCGTCGTCCGCAGGTGACTTCGCGAGGATCGTCACCTCGGGCGCGTTGTCCTTCGTGATCGTGGCCGCGCGCAGCCCGCGCTGGTCGACGAACTTGTCGGTGACGCTCGCGCTCGTGTCGATCACGTTCGCCTGGAACGCCGCCGTGTCGAACGACGCGAAGATGCCGAGGAACGTCTCGCCGTTCTTCTCCAGCTTGCGGAGACCCGGCGAGCCCTGGCCGTCGACCGTCGGCGGAATGACCAGCTTGAGGCCCAGGCTCTTCAAGGAGCTGTTGATGTCGACCGGGGGGATGCCCTTGCCGAGGAGCGATCCGACCTGGCTCGAGAGCAGACCCTGGAGCGCGCCCGCGATGACCGTCGGGTCGTCCTTCAAGAGCTCCGAGTTCGTGACGACGCCGTTCTTCACGTCGATGGTCTTCAGCTCGGGCACCAAGCCGTCGGGGGTGACGGTGAGGTTGAGCGGCGCCCGGATGTCGAACGTCGCCGTCATGAAGCGGATGAACCGATCCGACGAGAACATGTAGAAGTCGAACGACGCCTGGTTCAGCTCGAGCGTGATGAGCGGATCGGTGTCGATGTTCGTGCCGCCGCCGAACGTCACCTTGGGCGGCGAGCTCGGGCGAATCATGATCGCGATGGGCTGCGTCTCGCGCTGCAACCCGAGATCACGGAGCGATCCCGCGAGCAGACCGAAGGTGCCGCTGTTGAGGAGCCCCACTTGCTCCGTCGACACGCCGATGCACAAGAGACCGCTGTTGTAGATGCCGTTCAGCGCATAGTTGAAGAAGCTCTGCGACAGCGCGAGGCCGATGTGCGGCCCCGGCGTGCTCGCAGGCCAGTCTTGGATCAGCGAGTCGTTGATCAGCTCCTGCGGGATCGGGATCGCGGTCGGCCGTGGCATCGTCGACAGGGGCACGCAGCTCGAGACGGGGTTCGGCTCGACGCCGCCATACATTCCGAGCGTCGCGCCGCCGCCGAAGGTGTTGAGGTCACCCCACGTGAAGCCCGAGCCGTCGTCGCGCTTGTCCTCGCCGCCGCCCGCGAGGAGGAAGTCGAGGCCGCCCTTGGTCCCGGGCGACAACTTCGCGAGCAGGCCGCCGAGGTCGGCGTGGCCGTCGGTGCCGAGCACCATCGACACGCAGTCGGAGGAGTCGGTCGTCCCATAACGGCAGATCCCGCCCACGTCGTTCGTGCCCGTCGGGCACGACGGGCTCACCATCGGATTCGACTTCTGGCAGAGCTGGTTCTCGACCGTCGACTTGAGGGTGCTGGTGAGCGGGCTCACGAGCTGACCGACGACGAGCCCCTTCAGGAGATTGAGGACCGACGCGTCGAAGCCTCCGCAGAAGTGGAGCGAGTTCTGGATGTCCGACTGGCTGATCGTGAAGTTCACGATGTGCACGCGGGAGTAGCCGAACCGCGCGAGCGCCGGATCGGTCACGGTCTCGATGCTGATGTCGGCGTCGACCCCGATGTCGGCGAACGTCGAGTTTCCGCCCGGGCAGCTGCTGTTGCCCGACAGGGTGATGTGCGGCGTCGACGAGAAGAGCAGGGTGTAGTGCAGGGGCAGATCCTGCAGGCGCACCGGCACGGTGCCCGTGATGGTCAGCTCGTGCGGCGGACCGGACGAGAGGCTCAGCGCGGCGTTCGGGAGATCGATCTCCGCCACGCACGACGGAGGGTTCGCGTTCGGATCGGGCCCGTTCGGGCAGACCGTGTACGAGATGGGACCGGTGCTCCCGCTCGACGTCGGGACCTGGAAGCTCAGCGCTCCGGAGCCGCCGCCCGCGACCTTGCCGGCGATCGTGCCGAGGTTCTGGCTGAGGAACTGGAGGCCCTTCGCGGTGATGCGCACCGCCGCGCCGTTCTCGATGCGCTCCTTCGAGACGAAGCCGCCGGGGAGGGGCGTGATGCCGCCGCAGCCGTTGCAGCCCCCGCCGCAGCCGCTCCCGCTGCACGCGGGGATCACGACCAGGAGCAGGAACGCCAGGAAGGGCAGGGAGAAGAGACCTCGGCCCTTCTCGCGTCGGGGCTTCTTGGCGGACGTCTGATCGGTTCGAGACCGGGTGCGGGACATGCTGAGGCCCTCCTTCGGCGACAGGGGTCGCGCGCCAGCCCCAACGGACCGGCGCACCCCGCCGAAAAGCATCTTTGTTCAGGTTACGCGCGCAGCGAGGCCGCGCGCAACAGCGTCGGTGGCCCGTGGCGCGCGATTTCGGCGAGCCGATCGCGGCGCGCGGCGGGGGAGACCGCCCCGCGCGGCGCGCTCACATGCAGCCGGGTTGGACCGCGACCGAGCTCGCGGAGAATTTCGCGCCGAGCGAGATCGCGTCCGCGCAGCTCGCGTCCGCGGCGGCGTTCGTCGTCGAGCACCAGTCGCCCTGGAACTTGATCTTGCCCATCGTGTCGCGCGCGCACTTCCCCGCGCCGTCACCCCACATGGTGTCGTTGCCGGTGAGGAGCAGGCAGAGCGACTTGCCGTTGAGCTGGCTGATCGCGACCTTGTCGGCGTCCTCGAGCGTGACGAACCCGTCGAGGCTCGCCCCGTCGATGTACTGGGGCGTGTCCGACGACGCGAGGCAGCTGTTGCTCGGAAGCAACCCGGATGCATTGAAGGTCCCGATGCAGTTGTTGTCCGACGAGATCGTCGCGTCGTGGATGCGGACCCCCCGCAGCGGCAGGAGGATGACGCTGCTGGCCTTGATGTCGCTGTAGACGGGGACGGTGACGTCCTTCGGCATCGTGATCTCGAACTTGCCTCCCGAGATGGGCGCGTCGACCTCGAACGGCGCGATCGCGAAGCCCTGCACGGTCTCGTTCACGAAGCAGTAGCCCTGGGTCGGATCGGCCTGGGGCTTCGCGCCGCCGGTCTTCAGCTTGCCGGTGGTCGTGTCGAACTGGAGGATCCACGAGAAGGAGCCGGTGATGCCGTCGCTCGCGCTGGGGAAGAGCGGATCGGCCGCCGTCGTCTGCGCCTTGCAGCTCGCGAGGTTGATGGAGACGCCGGAGTCGAGCAGGCTCTTGACGAGCGGGTCGGTCAGCGCCGTCGGCTTCGACACCGTGAGGTGCGAGATGCGCAGCGCGAAGCTCGTCTTGCCGCTGTTGTCGACGAGGCCGATGCAGTCGGTCTTCGCCGCGGGGCAGCCCTCGCCGGGCGCGCACGTCCCACCCGAAGCGCCGGTCGAGCCGGTCCCGGTGGACGAGCTGGAGTCGCCGCAGCCGGCGAGCGCGAGGGCGGTGAGCGCGGGGATCGTGAGCGCGAGCGATCGTGAGAGCATGGTCGTTCCTCGGTGGGAGTGGCGTAGAGGCGGAGCGGCGATGAGAGACGAAGCGCGTCGGCGAATCAACGCGGGAGCTCGAAGATGGCGCGAATTTCCGCCACGCGCCGCTCGACGTCTGCTGAGCTCAGCGTGCTGACGCGCGCCGTGCCGACGGCTTCGACGCAGTAGGAAGCGGTCGCCGTCCCGAACACCATCGCGCGTCGCACCGCCGCGTGGGAGAGCGCCGGCGTGTGCGCCTCGGTCGCCAGCGCGCCGATGAATCCGCCGGCGAACGAGTCGCCCGCGCCCGTCGGGTCGATGACCTCCTCGAGAGGGAACCCAGGGACCGCGAAGATGCCATCCTCGTCGAAGAGGAGCGCGCCGTGCTCGCCGCGCTTGATGATGATCCGCTTCGGTCCGCGCTTGCGCACGTCGGCCGCGGCCTTGCGGATGTTGTGGATGCCCGAGAGCTCGCGGGCCTCCTCGTCGTTGATGATGAGGGTGTCGACGCGCGTGAGGAGCGTCGCGAGCGCCTTGGGCTCGCCCTGGATCCAGAAGTTCATCGTGTCGGCGACGACGAGCTTCGGGCTCTTCATCCGATCGAGCACCTCGAGCTGGAGCGCGGGGTGGATGTTGCCCAGCATCACGAGCGGCGTGTCGCGGAACTCGGTCGGGATCTTCGGCTCGAAGCCGGCGAACACGTTGAGCTGCGTGTCGAGCGTCGTGCGGCCGACGAGATCCGCGTCGTAGCGCCCGGCCCAGCGGAACGTCTTGCCCTTCGCGCGCTCGAGGCCCTCGGTGCGGACGCCTCTCGCGGAGAGCTTCGCCACGATCTCTTGCGGGAAGTCGTCGCCGACCACCGCGACCACGCGGGCCTCCGCGAACGCCGACGCGGCGAACGCCGCGTAGGTCGCGGAGCCTCCGACGGTGTCGCGGAAGGTTCCGCTCGGGAGCTCGAGATCGTCGAAGGCCATCGAACCGACGATGAGGATGGGGGCGCGGGGTGTCACGGGGGCTCCTTTGGGGATGAGAGAGTCGGGGTGTCGGAGGGGGGCGTTCGTCGTCAGCCGATCGGCTCGTGGCGGGCCTCGGCGAGCAGGCTCTCGCAGAGGAGCGCGTGTCGCTCTCGCCTGCAGCGCTCGGCGAGGACGACGCCTCGGAGCTTGCCGTAGGCCTGCTCGATGTCGTCGTTGACGATGACGTAGTCGAAGAAGGCGTAATGCGCGATCTCCTGCTTCGCGGCGAGGAGCCGGCGCGCCGTCGCTGCCTCGTCCTCGGTGCCGCGTCCACGCAGCCGGCGCTCGAGCTCTTCGAGCGAGGGCGGCAGGATGAAGACGCCGACCGCCTCGGGGTACGTCGCCTTGATCTGTCGCGCGCCTTGGTAGTCGATGTCGAAGATGACGCCCTCGGCCTCGGTCCG
>CAYYKK010000130.1:0-19122 GCA_964467935.1 uncultured Polyangiaceae bacterium | reverse complement strand
CACGGGGTTCCAAGACGTGACCATCGATTGCCTCGGCGGGCCGATCTCGAACTGGCAGCCGGTGGGTACGTCCGGCAACTACGAAATCGCGTACGTGGATTTGGTGCGCGGACAGACGCCCGTGGGCAATTGCAGCTCGAGCCGCCAAGAGGCGACGAGCAAAGGCTCCTTCGGCGTCGTCGTCTGGGGCACCGATTGGTATGCGTCGTACGGCTACCCGGCGGGGGGCAACATCGGCAGCATCAACGACGTCGTCGTGCCGCCCATCCCCAACTGAAGCGCAGCCACGCGCTCGAGAGCAAGGGCCCCTCGAGCGCGTTCGGGGCGCGTGCTCAGAGGCCGGGGGGGCAGGGTCCGACGATCGGCGCCGCGGGCTGGCCGGTGAGCGACGGCGGCGTGATCGAGCACTGTCCGTTGCTCAGCTTGGTCACGCCGGGGATCGCCGTGGGCGTGCCGGCGCCGGTCGCGGCGCCGGTCGCGGTGCCTTGGGCGGCGGGAACGGCGGGCGCGGGAGCCTGCTGCTGCGGAGCCTGGTAGGCGGGTTGCTGCTGCGGGTAGCCCTGCTGCTGCGGGTAGCCCTGCTGCTGCGGGTAGCCCTGCTGCGGGTAGCCCTGCTGCTGGGGATACTGCGCCGGAGGCGGATCCTTCGAGCAGGCGGAGACGAGCAAGCCCAACGACGAGAGGCAGATCAAGGTCTTTCGCATGGCGCGATGCGAGCACGACTGGCCCGCGGTGTCACGAGCGACGTCGCGCGTCGCCCCGCTGAAGGTGCCTTCAGTCGCGTGACGCCGAGCCGAGATCAGCGGAGGGCGGGCGCCGCGCGGAGCTCGGCGAGCAGGGCCCGGGGCGTCACCCCGGCGATCGCGCGGAACTCGGCGATGAGGTGCGCCTGATCGTAATAGCCGGCCTCGGCCGCGATGGTCGCCCAGCTCGCGCGCGCATCGGCGTCGGCGACCGCGAGCGCGTGATGGAAGCGCGTGAGCTTCGCGTACGCCTTCGGGCTGACGCCGATCGTCTCGCGGAAGACGCGGCGGAGGTGTCGCTCGCTGACCCCGAGATCGTCGGCGACGGCGTACACGCTCGCGCTCCGGAGGCGCGGGGCCGCGTCGAGCGCGAGCTGCGCGCCCGCGCCGATCCTCGTCGCGCGCGCGAGGCGCTCCGCGATCGCCGCCTCGAGGAGCGAGGCCGCGCGGAGCGCGTCCGGCGCCGACGCGAGGCGATCGAAGAGGCGCGCGGTCGGCGCCTCGCCCCACAGCTCCTCGAGCGGGACGAGGCGCCCCGTCAGCGCGGGGGCCGGGACGCCGAAGAGCGCCTCCGACGCGCCGAGGGGCAGGCGCGCGGACACGATCCGCTGCCCGCGCTGGAGCGTCTTTCGATGGACTTTGTCGCGCACGCCGAACGCGTGGGCGTCGAGGCCACCGCGGGCCGGCGCGCCGATGCGCACGACGATCTGGAGCTCGGGGCGCGGCATCGCGACGCGCGGGGTGTCGTGCTCGCACTCGAGCACGGCGAGCGTCGTGGGCCGCCGCGGCGCGCGTGGACGCGCGACGACGCGAATCGGAGGAGCGACGCTCTCGAACATGTGAGGGATTCTGACCGCTCCCTCCGCCTCGGCGCAAGGCGTCGCGCGACGATGTCCGTTTTCTCCAATCGCGCTCCTGCGCGGCGCCCTACGGTCCGGGCATGAAGATCCTGATCACCGGAGCGACGGGGAAGGTCGGCAGTCGATTGGCGCGTAGGCTCGCCCAGCGCGATCATCGGGTTCGAGCGTTGGTGCGCGATCCGACGCGCGCCGCGCCGCTCCGAGCGCACGGCGTCGAGCTCGCGCCGGGAGACCTGCTCGACGCGAGCTCGCTCGCCGCGGCCGTCAGGGGCGTCGACGCGGTCGTCCATTGCGCCGCCTTCTTCCGCGGCGCGACGGCCGAAGAGGCGCACGCGGTCAACGATCTCGGCACGCAGCGCCTCGCCGAGGCGGCCCGCGACGCCGCCGTCGCGCGCTTCGTCTTCACGAGCACGGGCCTCGTCTATGGCGGAAAGGAGGGCCGGCTAGTCGACGAGGACGAGCCGTGCACGCCCATCGACGCTTACCCCGTGAGCAAGCTCGCCGCCGAGCGCTTCCTGCTCGGCCTCGGTGGGCTCGACGCGCGCGTGCTGCGGCTGCCCTTCGTGTACGGCGACGGCGATCCGCACATCGAAGAGGCGGTGCCGATGATGCGCGGCTTCTCGCCCACGCAGAGGATGTCGATCGGACACCACGCCGACGTCGCCGAGGCCGTGCTCGCGCTGCTCGACGCGCCCTCGCCCGCCCACCGCATCTACAACCTCGCCGACGACGACGCGCCCGATCTCGCGACGCTCTTCGCGTTCGTCGGCGCGCCTCCCCCCGACGGATCGAACGCGGCGCGCGGTCGCGCCTTCGACACGCGCCTCGACACGCGACGCATCCGCGCCGATCTCGGCTTCGCCCCACGCTACCCGCGCCTCGCGCACGACCGAGAAGGAGACGCCTCGTGACCCACGCTCAACACCCCCTCGGAACGGGGTTCGCCCCTGCCGCGACCGCCGACGACATCCTCCGTGGCGTCGATCTCCGTGGCCGCAACGTCATCGTCACCGGAGGACACTCCGGGATCGGGCTCGCCGCGACACGCGCCCTCGTCAAGGCGGGCGCGGCGGTCACCATCGGCGCGCGCGACGTCGACCGCGCGCGCGCCGCCGTGGCCGACCTCGATCGCGTCGAGGTCGGACCGCTGGACCTCGGTGATCCGCGGTCCATCGACGCCTTCGCCGCCTCGTGGCTCACGTCGAATCGCCCGCTCCACGTCCTCGTGAACAACGCCGCGCCCGTCGCGCCGAGGGAGCTCGTCCGCGACGCGCGGGGCTACGAATGGCAATTCGCGGTCAGCCACCTCGGGCATTTCCAGCTGACGCTCGCGCTCGCGCCGGCCCTCCGCGCAGCGCATGGCGCGCGCGTCGTGAACGTCTCGTCCGGCGCGCAGCGCTTCGGCGAGATTCGTTTCGAGGATCTCCATTTCGCCACGGGCTACGACGCGGGCCGCGCGTACGCGCAGTCGAAGAAGGCGAACGTCCTCTTCGCCGTCGAGATCGATCGACGCTGGGCGAAGGACGGCATTCGCGCGTTCGCAGTGCACCCCGGCGTGATCGTCGGGACCAAGCTCAACGCAGGCGCAGGACCCGAGGCGCTCCGGCGCATGGGGCTCGTCGACGAGGACGGCGCTCCCATCGTTGATCCCGCTCGTGGCAAGAAGACGCCGGAGCAAGGCGCGAGCACCGTCGTCTTCGCGGCCGCGAGCCCTCTGCTCGACGGCCGGGGCGGCGTCTACCTGAAGGACAACGACATCTCGGCCCTCGACGACGAGAAGCGCACGCTCACCGCCGACGTCATCCCCGCCGAGGTGACGTCGAGCTCCATCGATCCCGACGCCGCGCGACGGCTCTGGGAACGGAGCCTCGAGCTGCTCCGCGCCTGAGCGTCGACCGAGAGCGAGTCGAGGGGGAGAGTGCGTCGAAGCGGCCGTCCTCTGCGATCGCGGTGGGGGTGCGTCGCGTGGATCTCGCCCCCCCCCCGCCGCGCGCGGCGAGGGCGCGACGCGCTGCGGAGCCTCTCGTCGAGAGGGACAGCTCGGCGGTCTGCGCGCGCCCCGCCGATCAGGCGAGCGCCGACGTGGAGCGCGTCGCGATCACGCGTTCACGAATCCCGATCAGCATCCGGCGATCCATCGCGAAGCCGACGGGCTCGAGCAGCGCCGGGCCCTGCGCGATGCGCGTCGCCAAGTCCGCCGAGCACGCGGTGCGGAAGCGGCTCACGACGCGGCAGCGTTCCTCGCCGAGCGGCTCCACCAAGAAGGCCCAGCTCGCCGCGGCCCACGGCTTTCCTCCGGCGCGCGCGGCCTCGTCCGCGGGGCCGAACGCCACGAACCCGTGCCCGGGGACCAGCGATACCACGCGGAGCGCCGGGATCTTCGGGTGCATGACCAGCTCGTCGCCGACGCGATGCGCCCATTCGACGTGGATCGCCTCGGCATTGCGTACGCCACAGCCAGCGACGTTCTCGAGCCACTGGTAGCTGTAGAACCCCGCGCGACCGACGCCGATCTGCGCGACCCAGGGCCACACGTCACCGGCGGGCGCGTCGATCTCCACCGCGTGCGTCCATTGCCAGAGCGGCGCCGAGACCAGATCGTCGCCTGCGCGCGGGGCGCGGGCCTCGTCGGCCGACAGCCCCCAATGGCTCCGCGCGCCGCGCAGGAACGGCGTCAGCCACGCAGCGAGCATGATGGACGCGCCCGCGATCCCGGACGCGACGTCGCGCGCGGTGTCGAGCGGGAGACGCCCCTCGGCGCGCGCCGCGAGGTGCTCGAGCTGTGAGGACTGCATGAGCCGATGCACAGGCCGAATCCAGGCGGCGTGCCATCGCTCGGAGGCGGAGAACGCCGCGCGCGCACGGACGTGGAGGCGCGTCGACGCGCCATCGACGGGCTCGAGCGTGAAGGACCACGTCACGTGCCAATGACGGCGCGGACGAGGGCTCGCGAAGGGGAGCTGTCGATGGGCGTCCACGTCGAACAAGCCTCCGAGGACGAGCGAGCGCCCCGGATCGATCGCGAGCACTTCGAACCCGTCCTCGCCCTCGGGCGTGGCCGCGAAGACGTCGCCGACGGCGATCGCTTGCCACTCCGCGTGCAGTTCGCGCGCGCTCGCAGCGCCGCCATTGTCGAGCGCGTCGATCGAATAGAACCCGCCGCGTCGACAGCCCATTTGCACGAGCCAAGGCCATATCGCCTCGGGCGCCGCCGAGATGGTCTTGCCCATGGTGATTTGCGCCTGCGCGTCGCCGAGGCGATCGTCGCCGGGCAAGCGACGAGCCTCCTCGTCCGCGCCGAATCCCCCGAAGCGTCGCCGCAGGCTCGCGAGGAGCGCGTGACGAATGAAGTGCGATCCCGGGCCGACGACGACCCAATACCGCTCGAACCGCTCCCACGACGCGTCGTCGGTCGCGTCGACGCGCACCTCGACGGTGACCCGCGTCGCGGCTTCGCCGATGGGCGCGAGCCGCACCGACCACGCGACCTTGACGAAGCCCGGCGTCGAGAAGGCCAGATAAGCGCTCGCGGTCGGCACGTGCTCGAAGGGGATGTCGAGTTGCCACACCTTGCCGATCGCGCCGACGGCGATCTCGCGCGGCGGCTCGTCGCCATAGAGATGGAACCCGGGGCGCTCCGGCGTCGAGCAGAGGTCGTCGATGCGCACGCTGCTCGACTCGGCTGGGTGGCCCGCGAGGCGCGACGGGAGCGTGCGCACGGCGAAGAGCGCGCGGATGAGGGGCGCCTCGGCCAGATCGGCGTGCCGGAGGTGCGCCCACACGACCTCCGGCGGCGCCGCGACGTCGACGGCGTCGATCTCGACCTTGCGCGGCAGAGGGAGCAGCTCGTCCAGCATGGTGCCGCCCCTTCGCAATCGGCGGGCCACGCGTTTCCTGCCGCGAAGGGCGCGCGGCGAGGGTCACGCGCGCACGGGTTGCGCGCCGACGCACCGATTTCGGATCGACGACGTGGCCCGAGCGCGAGCGCCCTCGGGAGCGACGCGCTTCACGGACGCCCCGCCGGCCGCAGCGTGACGGTGATGACGCGCGTCGCGTCGCGGAGGCCGAGCAGCGTCGCGCGAAAGACGATGGGCTCGACACAGGAGGCGAAGCCGCGAGGCGCGGCGTTCTCGAGGGTGCGGACCTCCGAGACGTAGCCCGAGCGCACGCGGATCGCCGCGCGGAAGACGCCCGCGCCCGGCTCCTCCTGCGAGACGCAGCGCTCCTCGATGTCGCCCGCGAGCCGCTCGCGGTCGAACCGCTCGTGCGACGCGGCGACCTTCGCCTCGACCTCGGGATCGACCGGCGCGCCGACCTTCGGTTCGCCGTCGCCCCCCGCCGTGCCGAGCGCCTGCCAGCCCGAGATCGAGAGCCCTGCAGGAGATCCCGAGAGGGAGCGCTCGGGGGGCCGGAGCACGTCGAGCGGGCTCGAGAGGACCTCACCGCTCTCGGGGCTCGAGAGCGCGCGCTCGCCCTCGGGATCGTGCGCGAACGCGACCTCGATGCGCGCCGTCGGCGCGGCCGTCGGGAGGCTCGACGGCGCGGGCGGAGGGGCGGCGTGAGGGCCGACCGTGACCGCCGCAGCCCGGGCGGCCGCGCTCGGAGGGGGAGCACCGGCGCATCCGGCGAGCAACCAGCACAGCGACGCGACGAGGAGGCGGCTCACGACTCCGGGAGAGGCTAGCACCGCGTGGCGGGCCGCGCCGCGCGCTCACGGCGCGCCGGCGGCACCTCGTTCGCAAATGTAACTCGGTTGCATTGCAACGCAGCTGTGATCGTCCCAGCCGCCGGTCGCCTGCATGTACATGCAGTTCTCCAGATGGCCCGTGTCGTTCGGCTCGTTCGGAGCCCAGTGCGTGTAGGTGAACGGCGTGCCGTCGTACCAGACGTATTGAGCTTCGGTCGCCGCGTCGCCCCCGCCCATCCAACCGTCCGCGGTGACGAGGGTCATCACGAACGCCTGCTCGGCGGCGTCCGAAACCGACACGAGGTGACCGAGCCCCGGCGCGCCTCCCCACGACTCGCACGCCGCCTCGGCCGCGGCCTCCGCCCCGCTGGTCGCGAAGACGCGGTAGCAGTGGTGGTTCGCGACGTACTTCTGGGCGCCGACCTCGCAATCGACCACGCAGCTCGTGCAGCCGTCGGCGGAGGTCGTGTTGCCGTCGTCGCACTCCTCGCCGGGATCGAGCACGGCGTCGCCGCACGAAGATCCCCCGGTCGCGGAGCTCGTCGCGCCGCTCGCCGAGGCCGACGCCGCCTTGCTCGAGGTCCCGCTCGAGCCGCTCGACGCTCCGCTCGCGCCGGCGCTCGCCGCGCCTCCTCCGCCCGAGGTCTGGGGGGCGATCGGATCGGTCGTCGCGCAGGACGCGGCGGCGAGGACCACCACGGCTACGCTCGCGAGGCGCTCGGCGCGGCGAGACATATCGTCAGCGTAACCTCTCGGCGACGAGGCCCGCCACGAGATTGCTCGGCGCGCGATGCTATCGTACGCGTAGCTCCACATGACCGACCGCCATCGAGAAGACGACGCGACGAGCTGGATCGCGCGCGCCGTCGACCGCACGGGGGTCGGCGTCTTCCGGGTCGATCACGCAGCGCAGACGTTCGCGCGCGCGAACGACGCGCTGGCACGCATCCTCGGCGCCGAGTCGGGCGAAGCCCTCGTGGGCCGCAGCATCCTCGACCTCTACACCGACCCGGGGGAGCGCGCGGAGATCGCCGCGCGTCTCATGGGGAACCCTCGCTTCCGCGAGACGGGGCGCGCGACCGTGAAGGTGCGCCGCCTCAAACACGACACGCGAGAGCTGGTCGACCTCTCCATCCACGTCGCGGCCACGTTCGAAGCCGACGGTCGCGTCGCCACGATGGACTGCGTCATCGAGGAGATCGGCGAGGATCGGCTGATCGAGCGCGCCTTTCGGCAGAGCGAAGAGCGGTTTCGCGTCCTCTTCGAGACGAGCTTCGCGGCGATGGCCCTCGCCGATCTCGAGGGCCGCCTCACGCGCGTGAACCCCGCCCTGTCACGCTTCCTCCAGCGGAGCGAGGCCGAGCTCGTGGGGGCCTCGCTGCTCGACTTGGTCACGGCGAGCGATCGCCCCGCGTCGCTCGTGCCCGGGCCGTCGGCGCCGGACGGCGCGCGGGGCGTGTCGCTCGGCGAGCGCGCGTTCCCCCTCCCCGACGGTTCGCTCGCCTGGGGTCAGGTCACCGGCTCGTGGCTCGGCGCCAGCGAGGGAGAGGAGCCCCACAGCATCGTGTTCGTGCTGCAGGACATCACCGAGAGGAAGCGCGCGGAGCAGGGCCTCGCGCGTGTCGCGCGGCTCGAGGCGCTCGGCGTCCTCGCCGGCGGCCTCGCGCACGACCTGAACAACGCGCTCAGCGTGGTCCTCGCCTCGCTGGACGTCGCCGGAAGGCGCGCCGCGATCGATCCGGTGCTCGCGGAGGCGCTCGAGGACGCCGAGCGCGGCGCGCGCCGGAGCGCCGAGCTCGCGCGTCAGCTGCTCACGTTCGCCAAGGGCGGCTCCCCCACGCGACGGGTGGGCGACGCGGGCCGCGTGCTCCGCGACGCGGTGAGCCTCTGCCTCCGCCGCTCGTCGGCGCGGCTCGAGCTGGAGGTCCCGAGCGAGCTGCCGAGGTGCGAGTTCGATCCGGCGCAGCTCGCGCAGGTGTTCGAGAACCTGCTCATCAACGCCGACCAAGCGACGGCGGCGCGCACGACGACCGGCGCGGGTCGCATCTCCGTGGCCGCGGCCGCCGTGGAGATCACCGAGCGCGACGCCCTCCCGCTCCGGCCAGGCGCGTACCTGCGCTTCACCGTCGACGACGACGGCGTCGGGATCCCGCGCGAGCACCTCGATCGGGTCTTCGATCCGTATTTCACGACGAAGGCCGGCGGCACCGGGCTCGGCCTCGCCGTCGCGCACTCGATCGTGGTCAAGCACGGCGGCCATTGCGCGGTGGAGAGCGAGGTCGGCCGGGGGACCAGGTTCGCGGTGTATCTCCCGGTGACCGATCTCGCGCCGTCGGCGGCGTCGCGGCCCGCGCCGAACGCGGCGGCGAGCCCCGCGGTGCGAGCGCTCGTGATGGACGACGACGACGCGGTGAGGCGCGTCGCGATGCGGATCCTCTCGGCCGGGGGCTTCGAGCCCGTCGGGGCGCGCGACGGCGCGGAGGCGCTCGCCGCCTACCGCGAGGGGCTCACGACGGGGCGCCCCTTCGGCGTCGTGATCCTCGATCTGACGATCCCCGGCGGCATGGGCGGCGAAGAGACGATCAAGCGCCTCCGGGAGCTCGATCCCGACGTGCGCGCCGTCGTGGCCAGCGGCTATGCCGACTCCCCCGTCGTCGTCGATTGGCGCACGCACGGCTTCTCGGGCGCGCTCGGCAAGCCCTTCACGCCGGACGATCTGGTGCGTGAGGCGCAGGCGGCGATGACCGCGCCGCGGTCGCATTGAGGGACGACACGTGACGCTGCCCCGCCGCCCGATGCTCCGCTGCGCTCCCGTCGCGCTCGTCCTCGCCTCGCTCACGCCGGGCTGCGAGGCCGGCAAGTCGCACGCGCACGGGCTCGCGAGCGCCTCGGCGACCGCCGCCGCGCCGACCGCCCCTCCGTCGAGCCCGCCGAGTGAGCGCCCCGCGGACGCCGACGCCGGCCCGCCGCGCGATTGCGAGCCCGAGTCCGTCCCCGATCCCGACGTGGAGCCGAAGACACTCCCCGAGCAGCGCGCCGAGATGGTCCGGCGGATGAAGCTCATGGGGACGATCGACGATCGCCAGGGCGACGCCATCCTCTCCATCTTGGGCCGCTTCAAGATGGCGGGGCAGGGAAACCCCGAGGCGAACGAGCACCCGATGACGCGCAGCGAGTGCATGAATCGCAGGCGCGACGCGGGGATCTGCGAAGAGAAGAAGCCCCGCTGCAACGCCCCGTTCATGGTCCCCATCTACGATCCCGCGAAGGAGACCGAGGCCGACGCGAAGGTGTGCATCGATCGGTACGAGTTCCCCGATCTGCCGTGCGAATACCCGGCGACGTGGATCACGACGAACGCCGCCGAGGATCTCTGCAAGGCCGTGGGGAAGCGGCTCTGCGACGCCCACGAGTGGGAGGGCGCCTGCGCCGGCGCGGTGCACGCTCCGAAAGACGAATACGCTTGGGGCCAGCCGCGCGACTACATGCGAAACCTGCACAACGGGCACCGCGAGATCGTCTGGGCCTATGGCCGTGAAAAGGACCATACGCAATGCGGCACGGCGAGCCACAAGTCGAAGGGGTGCTCGCATCCGAGCTGGAAGGAGTGCGGCTCGAACACGTATCCCGCGGGCTCGTTTCCCCATTGCCGGAGCTCGTTCGGCGTCTACGACCAACACGGCAATGCTGCCGAGCAAATGGCGCTCCCGATGAGGGAGGATCAACTCGGTAGTCGAGGCGGCTTCGGCGAGCCCGAAATGAAGGGCAGTTGGTTCATCTTTCAGCATTACGAGGCGCACGTCGACGACTGCCGCTGGCGCGCCCCCTCGTGGCACGAAGAGGACGGCAAGAACCACGCGAATTACCACTTGGGCTTTCGCTGCTGCAAAGACCTGGACTGATTCGGGTCGCGCGGCGGGCTCGCGCGGGACCCTCAGGGCTCGGGCTCGGCCGCCAGCATGCGCGCGAGGCCGTCGTAGCGCCGATCGTCGGCGCCGACGAAGCCGCTGACCCCCCAGGTGCGCGAGAGCGCGTCCGACGCCTCCGGCGAGCCGGAGAAGGCGATGAGGGCGTCGAGCCAGCGCTTGCCGAGGCGCTTGGAGAGCCGCTCGTGCACGACCGCGGCGTCGAGCGGAATGCGCGCGGTCTTCGCGACCACGACGAGGTCGTCCGCCTCCTTGACGCGATCGAAGCGCTCGGGATCCACGAACGCCGAGGCGGTCGCGCCGACGTCGGCCTCCCCCTTCGCGACGCCCTCGATCACGGCCGCGTGGTTGCCGAAGAACTTCGACGCGCCGAAGAACGTGTCGGGATCAAGCCCGCGCGAGCGCACGAGCGCGCGCGGACAGAGGTAGCCCGACGTGCTGCCGCGCTCGACGTAGGCGATCCGCTTCCCGCGCAGCGAGGCGAGCGAGTCGAGCCGGTCGCTCGCGCGCGCGACGAGATAGCCGAGATACGTGGGCGACCCGGAGCGCGCGGCCGTCGCGAGGAGCGCCGCCGGGAGCTTGCCGCGCGCCTTCACGTACGAGAGCGGCGAGAGGAAGGCCGCCTCGAGCTCACCGCGCTCGAGCGCGGCCGTCACCTCGTCGTAGCTCGCGGCCGAAACGAAGGTCGCGCGGATCCCCCGCTCCTTCTCGAGGTACGCGGCGAGCGGCTCGAAGAGCGCGCCCGTGGTCTTGCCGTTCGTGGGGGTGACGCCGACGCGCAAGAGCTCGGGCTCGGCGCCGTCGCGGGTGAGCCTGTCGAGCGGGTCGGGCGCGTCCTGCCGCACCGGCTCGCTGCGGGCGCAACCGCCGCCGAGCCCTGCTGCCGCCGACGCGAAGGCGCCGAGGAGGGCGCGACGCCCGAGCCGCGGTCGTGCGTCGCCGCTCACGACGAGCTCCGCCCCGAGGTGGACCCCGCCACGCGCGCCGACGAGGGCGGAGCCAGGCTCACGCGATTGCGTCCCTCGCGCTTCGACGAATAGAGCGCGTCGTCCGCGGCCTTGAGCAGCAGGTCGAGCTCGGCGTCCACGTCCTCGGTCGACGTCACGCCGAAGCTGGCGGTGACCCGCTCGCCGCTCGGCTGCATCACCTCCGCCTCGAGGCGCTCGCGGATGCGCTCCGCGGCGTTCGCCGCCTCGGAGGTCGTCGCGTCGGGCATCAGCACGACGAGCTCCTCGCCGCCGATGCGCGCGACGAGATCGCCCTCGCGCACCTCGCTGCGAAAGACGGTGGCGACGTGGCGCAACACCTGGTCGCCGAAGGCGTGGCCGAGCCGATCGTTGAACGCCTTGAACTTGTCGATGTCGGCGAGCACGAGCCCGACGCTCGCCCCGCGCCGCCGCGCCTCGGCGAGCTGTCGCGCCCCGCACGACTCGAAATGACCGCGATTGCAGAGCCCGGTGAGCGCGTCGGTCGTCGCGAGCTCCTCGAGCCGGTGATTGACCTCCTCGAGCGCCGCCGTGCGCTCGCGCACCTTGTCCTCGAGCCCCGCGGTGTAGGCCTCGAGGTGGTTCGCCATTTCGTTGAACGCGCGCCCGAGCTGGCCGAGCTCGTCGTCGCGGCGCACCGCCGCGCGCGCGTCCATCTTGCCCGCCCGCAGATCGACCGCGACCCGCGCGAGCTCGGCGAGCGGCGCGCCGAGGATGCGGCGATGGAGCACGAGGAGGAGCGCGCCGAGCACCGTCATCGTCGCGACGACGAAGAGCGCCGCCTCGATCTTCTCGCGCCCGACCGCGCTCTCGAGGCGCTCCTGCGTCAGCCGCGCCCGAAGGACGCCGACCGGGTGCGCGAGCCGGAGGGGCATCACGATCTCGAGGTCGGCCCCGCGCTCGGCGACGACCGCGTCCTCCGCGAGCGCCCCGAGCTCGACGATCTCGTTGAACCTCGTCGGGTCCATGTCGGCGACGACGCGCCCGCGCAGATCGAGGACCTCGAGGCCTCGCACGTCGGGGAAGCGCTCCGGGAAGTTCGCCACGTTGTCGAGCACGGCCTGCACGCGGTGATGCCGGCCATCGGCGACGGCGGGCGCGACGGCGAGCCCGAGCAGCTCGAGCGCGCGGAGGTTCGTCTCGCGGAACTCGGCGCGCTGTTGGGAGGCCTGGCGCGACGTCGCCAGCGCCGTCGACAGGGCGCCGACCACGGCGACCACCAGCGACAGGGCGATCGCGACCTTGGTGGAGAGCCTCATCACGCCGCGTCAGGATAGCCGCGCTCGTCCGAGAGAGCACGCGCGCCGCACTTTCCGCGCCGCGCTCGTGTCTGTTATGGTCTCCGTGGGGTGCTAGGCATGATCTCGATCCATCGTCGGTCCGCTTCTCGTCGCGTCCTTCCCTTCCTCACGCTCGCGGGCGGCGCAGCCCTCGCCGCGGCGGGCTGCGCTCAAATCCTCGGACTCGACAGCTACAAGGAGGGCGCCGGCGGCTCCGCGTCCTCGGGGACGATCTCGAGCGGGACGATGTCGTCGGGCACCCTGGCGTCCGGGACGATGTCCTCCGGGACGATGTCGTCCGGCACCATGTCGTCGGGGACGATGGCGACCGGCGCGGGAGGCGGAGGCGGCGCGCCGCCGGCCACCTGCAGCACGCAGGGCTCGCTCGTCACCGTGATGAGCGACCCCACGCTCTCGCAAGAGGCGGTGATGACCTACGACACCACGTCGCACAACACGTTCGTCGCGACGTCGTTCGGCGGGATGATGTCGAGCGGCGTCAAGATCACGATCGTCCGAGACAACGGCAACGTCGATCCGGTCCAGACCTTCACCGCGGCGAACGGAGGCGTCTCGGTCGACGCCATCCGGCTCGTCCCGGGCATGGCGATCGTCTACGCGCGCGTCGGCAACCAGATCGGCGAGGTGCAGTTCCCCGTGTCGGGGAGCGGGCTCACCGGCGGCGCGGCGACGTTCGTCGCTTACAACGACATCCCCGACGTCGCGTGCAGCAGCGCGGGGTTCGTGAACAACTTCACGATGCGCCAGCCCATCGACACGACGGCGCCGCGCTACGTCGCGGTCTGTCACCACACGACGCCCGACTACGAGAAGGTCTACGTCGGCGACCGCACGACGAGCGTGCAGGTCTCGCAAGAGGTCGTGAACGAGCCCGCGGACAAGCTCCAGGCCTATTTCGCCCTCCCCAACGGCCAGCAGATCATGTTCGCGGGCGGAGACCCGTCGATCGGCACCTGGTACCGCGCCGGGATGACCCCCGCGGAGCTGGCGACGAAGCGCAGCATCAACGTCGAGAACGACCCCATGCGCGTGAGCCTCGGCATCGCCGAGACGCTCGATCCGATGGGCGGCATCCAGGCGTTCGTCGCGACGCTCGACAAGACCAGCATCACCCCCGCGCGCATGTACGTCGTCGGCGCGCCGGCCAACAACCTGAATCAGCTCTCGATGACGCCGCCGCCGGGCCTCACGAAGATCGCCGACATCACCATGCTCGGCGAGCTCGCGGGCTTCTCACCGCTCATCGTGACCGCGGGGCGCCTCGGAGGCGCAGGCTCGACCGTCGACCGGAAGACCGTGCTCTTCACGTGGCTCAAGGCCGACGGCACGCTCCTCACGCGCGAGCTCATCCGAACGGCGGACGTCGGCCTCTCGATCGGCCAAGCCACGGCGGTGTCGACGACGGGTCCGACGTACCTCGTGGGCTGGGGCGAGGGCAACCAGACGAACACGACGATCTACGCCCAAGCGGTCCTCTGCGTCGGCGGCTGAGCGCCGGCGAGGCGGAGCCGGATCGCGCGCCGAGCCCTTCAATGCCCGGGCGCGCGACGGAGGACGCCTCCGTCCACGCCGGCGAGCGGATGAAAGACCACGAACGCTCCCTCGTCGGCGTCGCGCACGATCGCCTTCACGCGACCGATCTCGAGCCGGGTGACGACGCAATAGAGGATGTCGCGCGGGGCGCCGCTCTTGCCGCCCGCGCCGCGATAGACGGTCACGCCTCGGCCGAGGTCGTCCACGAGCGATCTCCGGATGCGCTCGCTGCTCGACGAGACGATCGTGATCGCCGTGTACTCGTCGATGCCGTGGAGCACGAAATCGAGCGTCCGCGCGGCCGCGACGTAGGTCACGATCGAATAGAGGGCCTCGTTCACGCCGAGGAATCGCATCGCGGCCACGAAGAGGACCACGTTGAAGACGAGCACGAGGTCGCCCACCTTGAAGAGCTCCACCCGCCTCGAGAGCAGGAGCGCGGCGATCTCCGTGCCGTCGAGGACCGCGTCCCCCCGCATCGCGAGACCGATCCCGGCGCCGATGAAGAGGCCTCCGAAGGCGGCGGTGAGGAACGCGTCGTGCGTCACGTCGGGGAAAGGCACGACGACGAGCGCGAGCGCGAGCCCGCCGATCCCGAAGAGGCTCCGCAGCGCGAAGGCGCGCCCCAATCGACGATAGCCGAGCACCAGGAACGGCACGTTCACCGCCGGCAGGAGCGCCCAGAGCGGCGCGCCGGTCGCCTTCGAGAGGAGCATCGACACGCCGGTGACGCCGCCGTCGATGAAGTTGCTCGAGAGGAGAAACCCCTTGAGGCCCATCGCGGCCGACGCGATGCCGAGCAGCAGGAAGAACGCGTTGCGCAGCTCGCGGAGGACATGGGTCATCGAAGCTCTCCTCTCCGGACATCGCGCGCTCACCGTCGACCGCGACTCGGCCCGAACGACGAGAACCCGAGGAGCCGGCGACTTGTTCCGCGCGCGCGTCAGCCGAGCGTCGCGTCTCGCCGCGGGGACTGCCCGAGCACGCGGAGCGACCCCCGAACGACACCGTAGGTGCTCTCGGTGCGCAAGAGGCGATAAACGTCGGCGCCGCTCGCCTTGTCGTCGAGCAGATCGCGATAAGCGCGGACGATCCGCCCGGTCTCGGCCGCGTCCTCGCGCACGAGCTCCACGCGGTGACGACGCACCCCCGCCGCGCGCAGCGACGGCACGAGGGAAGCCGCGGACTGGCTCGCCGCGTGAAAGACCGTATTGCGGCAGCCGACGTCGGCGATCACGGGCAAATCGTGCCCGGCGCGATCGCGCAGCGACAGCTGGTGACGCTCGCACGGCCGCCCGCAGTCGCGGTGATCGCGCCCCTTCGAGAGCTCGCGGGCGTACACGCAATGCTCCATGTGGAAGAGCGGCATCGGGTGATGGACCACGACCTCGGCGAGCGGCCCGAGGGGGCCGTCGAGGAGCGCGACGAGCTGGGCGGCGTCGAGATCGAACGCAGGCGTGAAGGCCGAGAGGCCGCGACCGAGCAGCTCCTCGACCGTCAGCCGGTTCGTCGCGTTGAGCGCGAAGTCGCCCACGTAGACGACCCCGTCCTCACGCCCGCTCACCTCGCGCAGGGCGCCGAGGCCGCGCACGAGCATGCCGTCGGGTCGGAGCGCGCCGAGGTAACGATCGATCTTCTCCTCACCAGGCTTGCGAATGCGTGGCGGCGCGACGCCCACGAAGCCGGGCGCCTCTTGGCGGAGGGCGCGCAGCGCGCCGCCCGTGCCCGTCAGCTCGAGGAAGTCGAGCCAGACGCCGTCGGCGCCGGCCTCGCGCGCGGCGCGCGCTTGCTCGAGCGATCGACACAGCACGAAGAGCCCCGGCGCGGGCGGTGGGCGCGTCGACGGGAGCGCGTCGAGCAGAGCGCGCGCGGTGACCCCCGTCGTGCTCCATCGGCGCGGCGGCGCGGACGAGAGCGCCTCCACGAGCGCGCGGCGCAGCCGGTTGAGCGCGCTCGGCGAGATCATCGCTCCCTCCCCGAGCTCGAGGCGCACCACGCCGAGCTCGAACGGCGTCTCGCCGAGGCGACCGAGCTTCTCGCGGACGAGCGCCTCGGTCGTCGCGGCCCCCTTCGCGATCTCGACGGGGCCGTCGCTCGTGACCTCGGCGCGCCTCCCGTCCTCGACGCGTCCCTCGAGCGACGCTCGCTCCCCCGGGCGCGCCACGAGCCGCACGTCGAGCGCGAGACGCCTCGGGGCGCGCGCAGCGATCGCGAGCGACGCCTTCTCCGCCGCGGGATCATCCGAGAGAAAGACGCGCCGCCCGCCGAGCTCACCTTCGACGCGCCGCTCGGGGCCGAGCCACACCTCCGCCTCGCCGTCGCGGCCTGCGCGCACGAGCCAGACGCGGCCGCCGACCTCGCCCGCGCTCGCCTTCGCGCCCTCGACGAGCACGCCGTGTCCCGCCTCGATCGATCGCGCCGTCGCGATGCGCACCCAGCTCTTGCCGCCCTCGCGCCGCACGCCGCGGCACGTGCCGACGAGCGCGCCGCGGTGATCCGAGCCGACGCCCTCGACGAGCCGCTGATGGTCGACGCCGTCGAGGAACCCGGGGCCCGACCCACGCGAGAACGTCGCGAGCGCTCGATCGCGATCGCCCGCAGACGGCGGCTCGCCCGCGTCGCCCAGCGCGTCGACCGCCTTGCGATAGAGCGCGGTCGTCGCGGCGACGTACGCCGGTCCCTTCAGCCGACCTTCGATCTTGAGGCTCGCGACGCCCAGCGCCGAGAGGCGGGGCACGAGCTCGCTCGCCTCGAGATCCTGCGGCGAGAGCAGGAACGCCCGATCGCCCGTGTCGGTCACGACGCCGTCGACGACGAGATCGTACGGGAGGCGGCAAGCCTGAGCGCACGCGCCGCGGTTCGCGCTGCGTCCGCCGATGGCCTCGCTCGTGAGGCATTGGCCCGAATACGCGATGCAGAGCGCGCCGTGAACGAAGACCTCGAGCTCCACGTCGGTCCCCGCGCGGATGGCGGTGAGATCGTCCACGGAGAGCTCGCGCGCGAGGATGACGCGGCTCGCGCCGAGCTCACGCGCGAGCTCCACGGACTCGGCGTCGGTGCACGTCATCTGCGTCGAGGCGTGGATCGGCAGGTCGGGCGCGACCGCGCGGGCGAGGCGCGCGACGCCGAGGTCCTGCACGATGATGGCGTCGACGCCGGCCTCGGCGCAGCGCCGGATCGAGGCCTCCACCGCCTCGAGCTCGGCGTCGAAGACGAGCGTGTTGATCGCGACGTACCCCCGTCGCCCGTGCCGGTGCAGGTAGTCGACGGCGCGCTCGAGCGCGTCGCCTTCGAAATTCGTCGCGCGCGCGCGGGCGCTCCACGCCGTGAGACCGAAGTAGACGGCGTCCGCGCCCGCCGCCACCGCGGCGCGCAGCGACTCTTCGTCGCCCGCAGGAGCGAGGATCTCGGGGCGCTTCGACATCGAGCGAGCGCTTAGCGCGCCGCTCCCCCGCCGTCACGCCGGAACAGCTCCACCACGTGCGAGCGGCTCGGCCCCAGGATCGCCTCGAGCACCGCGAGCGCGGCCTCGCGAGGCAGCCCGGCTCGATCGGCGATCTCGGCCCACCTCTCTCGGAGGGCCGTCTCGCGCGCGGCGTCGACGGCGCCGAGGCCGAGCGCGCGCTTCTCGACGGCGAGCTCCGAGACGACCTCGCGCCGCCGCGCGAGCAGCTCGACGAGCTGCCCGTCGATGTCGTCGACGCGAGCGCGCAGGCGCGCGAGCTCGTCCGCGCTCATTGGAAGTTGATCGCGTCCCAGCCGCCGAGCGAGCTGAACCCGCACGCCGCCTCGGTGAAGTACTTGGCGCTCATGTTCACGTAATGGCCGCACACCATGCCGGTCGCCATTCCGTAGAAATCGCAGTTCGGGCAGCTCGGGTTGTAGGCGTCGGCGCACGCGTCGCAGCCCGAGCACGCCGCCTGCTGTCCCTCCGCCCACATCGAGTCGAGGCAGGCCGCGATCCCCGCGACGCCCTGGCCGAGGCACTCGTTCTGTCCGCTGCCATTGCAGGAGAACGCCCCGCTCTTCCACGCGCCGTGCGGCGAGCCGTTCATCTCGTCTTGCGTCGCCTCTTGATCGACGCACGTCTCGGCGCTCGTCCAACGGCCGTACGCGGGCAGGCCCTTCGTCGCGCGGAGCGCGTTGATCTTGTCGATGCAGATCTGCCGCGCCATCGCGTAGGGATCGCCGCCGCCCGTCGCGCTCGTCGTCATGCTCGCGCCCGTCGAGGTCGCTGGCGAGGCCCCGGTGGAGGTCGGGCTCGAGCCGGTCGAGCCAGTCGCTTGCGCCCCCGTCGCGCTCGACGGGGAGCTCGAGGTCGCGCCGCCCGCGCCCCCGGTGCCGCCGATGGTCGCGTTGCAGCCGAGCCCGAGGGCGGCCGAGAGAGCGGCGGAGATCAGGAGCGATGTGCGGCGCATGCGTCCTCGCTTCGAAAAGGTCCGTGGAAGGTCGAGCGCATCACCCGCCCTCTCGGCTGTCAAGCCGGCCTCGTGCGGTAGAGGCGCAGATCCCCGCGGCGATCCTCGTCGAACAGCGCCCGATCGAAGAGGTTCGGCAGCAGGCGGAACGCGCCGACGGCGATCGGCCGCGCGCGAGCGACGGCGTGGAGGCGCGCGATCATCGTCGCCTCGACCTCCGGGCTGAAGGGCCGGAAGAGGAAGAACAGGGTCCCGATGGCGAGATCGACGTCGAGCGCGCTGCCGATCACGATCGACACGCGATCGAGGCCGGCGCGCGACGCCGCCGCGCGCGCGATGCGGCCGCGGCTCTCCACGAGCTCCACACCGACGAAGCGCGCCTCGGTGACGCTCGCGCCGTAGAGCACGACGCGCCCGAGGCCACAGCCGAGATCCACGAACGTGTCGCTCGCCGAGGGGGCGAGCGCCGAGAAGATCTCGCGGCAACGCGCGTAGGGCGTGGCGACGTGCACGACCGAGTGCCCCGCGTGCTGGGCCGCCTCGGTCTCCTCCTCTTCCTTCGCGTCACGATAGTGCTGCGCGGACAGCCCGAGCAGGCCGTCGATCTCCGCGTCGTCGAGGGCGAGCTCCTCCCGTTGATAGGCCGCGAGCTTCCGCCGCGCGTCGTC
>CAYYKK010000129.1:0-19178 GCA_964467935.1 uncultured Polyangiaceae bacterium | reverse complement strand
AGAAGGCTGCCCTGCCGGCTCTTCGGCAGGATGGGCGGCGGCGCGTCGGAGCTCGTGCCGCTCTCCGACGAGGACGACGCCGACGCGTCGTTCGCGGCGTCGGGCTCGGGGCCGGCGGCGGTGGGCGGTGCGGAGGAGGGGAGCATGACCTGAGAAGCGCCTATCGCCGAGGTTTCGGCGCTCGAAGAGCTCGACGAGAGGCCCATCGGCGAGTCCGCGGAGAGGGTGGCAGCCACCGGCGCGGACCTAAGCACGTAACGCTCGAGGCGGCCAACTACGTCGCGGGGGGCGTCGGGGGAGGGCGCGCTTCCGGACGGGGCCGGGACCGGGATCGGGAGAGACCGGCTGTTCAGGGCTTGTCTCGCGGACGCTCGTGCTAGCATCCAGTGCGATGACATCGGCCCTTTCCATGGCCCGGGAGCCCTCGCCGCTCGTGCAGAAGCTGCGCGCATCGGTGGAGCACGCACTCGAGGGCAAGCCCGAGGCGGTCGAGCTCGCGCTCGTCGCGCTGCTCGGACGGGGTCACCTCCTCATCGAAGACGTGCCCGGCGTCGGCAAGACCACGCTCGCGCGCGCCCTCGCGAAGGCGGTCGGCGGCGAGTGGCGCCGCGTCCAGTTCACGAGCGATCTGCTGCCGAGCGACGTGCTCGGCGTCAGCGTCTACGATCAACGCGCGGCCGAGTTCGTGTTCCGCCAAGGGCCCGTGTTCTGCAACGTGCTCCTGGCGGACGAGATCAACCGCGCGAGCCCGCGCACGCAGTCCGCGCTGCTCGAGGCGATGAACGAGGGGCAGGTGTCGATCGACGGCGCGACGACGCCGCTCCCCGATCCGTTCTTCGTCGTGGCGACGCAGAACCCGCAAGATTTCGCGGGCACGTTCCCCCTGCCCGAGTCGCAGCTCGACCGGTTCATGCTCCGGATCCGCATCGGCTACCCGCCGCCGCAGATCGAGGCCCGCCTGCTGCTCGGCGACGGGAACGAGCGGCAGCGCACGGTGGCTCAGGTGATCGACCCGGCGCAGCTCGTCGCGCTCCAACGAGAAGCCGACCGCGTGGATCTCGACGCCTCGCTCGCGACCTACTTGCAGGCGGTGCTCGGCGCGACGCGGACGTCCCCGGCGCTCTCGCTCGGCGCGTCGCCGCGCGCGGGCTTGAACCTCGCGCGCGCCGCGCGGGCTCGGGCCCTGCTGCACGGGCGCAGCTACTGCATCGCCGACGACATCCACGATCTCGCGGTGCCGGTCCTCGCGCACCGGATCCGACTCGCCGCGCACGCCGAGGGCTACACGCCCTCGCGCGACGAAGCCGAGACCGCGATCCGAGATCTCGTCGCCCGCATCCCCGTTCCGCTCTGATCGTCACGCCGAGATCGCTGAACATCGGGCGCCGCATCGAGCCGATGTTGCGCACGGAATCCCGGAGCTACACTGAGGCGATGCTCGACGGAGCGGCCAGCCCGGCGAACCCATGAGTGACCGCCCGCCCGACGATCCCGCGCTCCAAGCGAACGAGCTGCGCGTGAGCGAGCCGCTCGAGACGGAGAGGAAGGGGCTGCTCTTCCGGCTGTCGCGCGCGCCGCGAAAGCTGAAGCTGACGCGCGAAGGGAAGTACTACCTGGGCATCACGCTCGGCGTCGGCTTCGCGGCGATCAACACGGGCAACAACCTCCTCTATCTCCTGCTCGGCATGCTGCTGTCGCTCATCGTCGTCTCCGGCGTCATGAGCGAGATGAGCCTGCGACAGCTGACGGTGAAGCGCAGGCTGCCGCTCCGAGCGCAGGTGGGTCGCGCGCACCTCGTGGAGATCGAGGTCTTCAACCACAAGGGCAAGGTCCCGTCGTATGCGATCGAGGTCGAGGATCTGCGCGCCGGACAACCCGCCGACAAGCGCTGCTTCTTCCTGAAGATCAGCCCGTCGTCGGCGCAGGTCGCGGCGTATCGGCGAACGCCCGCGAAGCGCGGACGCGATCACCACACCGGCTTCCGCATCGCCACGCGCTTCCCGTTCGGTCTCTTCGAGAAGTCGCGCGAGGTGAGCGCGCCCGGGGACCTCATCATCTATCCCGCCGTCGATCCGATCCGCATCCCCCTGCTCGAGGGCGGGCAGCGAGGGCACAGCGGCCAGATCGCGGGGCGCGGCTCGGGCGACGACATCTACTCCGTGCGCCCGATGCGAGAGGGCGACGACCCGCGGGACATCTACTGGCGCAAGAGCACCACGGCGACCGCCATGATCCTGCGCGAACGCGTGAGGGAGGCTCGACCGGACGTCGAGCTCGTGGTCGACAACGTGAGACCGACGGAGGCGGGCGAGTCGTTCTCGCTCGCCTTCGAACGGCGCGTGCGGGAGGTGGCGTCGCGCGCCGTCGCCCACCTGAAGCGCGGCGAGACCGTCGTCGTGCGGACGACGACGGGACAGCGCGTGCGGGCCGACAAGAACGTGGGCGCCGATCCCATCCTCCGGTTCCTCGCGCTCGTCGACACGGCCGACGAAGCGGCGGTCGTGGCCGCGGCGACCCTCGGCGAAGCGCGCGCGCGCGGGCCGCGAGCGGACGCGGCGAAGAGCCCCGAGAGCGGACGCCGAGACTCGAGTCGCCTCGGCGCCTCCGAGGAGGCGGCGACGTGAGGTTCGGCGCCGTTCACCGCTTCATGACGAACGCGCTCGCGGCGCTCGGCGTGCTCGCGCTCGTGTCGAGCGGGCAGTTCAGCAAGTGGGTCAGCGCCGTCGTGCTCGCGGGTCTCGTCGCCGCGCTCGCGGTACGGGAGTCGTGGCAGCGGCATCCGGCGTTCAAGCACGTCGACACCGTGGCGCTCATCCTCGTCATCGCGCTGCAGGTGACGCGCTTCGTGCTCGGCGCGAGCAGCCTCGACGTGCTCATCGAGTTCGCCGCCGCGCTGCAGATCATCCGACTCGCCACCCGTCGAGGCGCGGTGCACGACCAGCAGGTCATCGTCCTCGCCCTCTTGCACCTCATCGCCGGCACCGTGCTCGGCGGCGGCCTCGGCTACGGGCTCTGCTTCGCCGGCGTGCTCGTCGTCGCGCCCGGGGCGCTCGTCTTGAGCCACCTGCGTCGCGAGGTCGAGGGTAACTACCGCCAAGGGGCGCGCGATCGCACGGGGCTGCCGGTCGA
The DNA here is from genome assembly GCA_964467935.1 of uncultured Polyangiaceae bacterium. Lineage (GTDB taxonomy): Bacteria > Myxococcota_A > Polyangia > Polyangiales > Polyangiaceae > CAYYKK01. The sequence continues at coordinate 16,049 of CAYYKK010000129.1, read as the reverse complement.
CGTCCCGCGCATCCTTCGATCCCGCCGCGTCGTGGGCCGAGCGTTCATCGCGACGACGTGCCTGCTCTCGATCCCGATCTTCCTCTTCACCGCGTCGCTCTTCGTCGCCTTTCCGCGCGTGGGGCTCTCGCTGCTGATGCTGAACCAGCGCACGAGCTTGGTCATCGGCTTCAGCGATCGCGTCGACCTCGGCCGCGTCGGCCTGCTCCGCGACGATCCCACGATCGCCGCGCGCGTCGAGATGCCGAACCTCCCCGATCCTCCGCCCGATCGCATCTCGCTCCACCTCCGCGGCACCGCGCTCGACAACTACGACGGCCACGCGTGGACGCGCAGCGACACGCAGCCGCGGCAGGCCGAATCCTTCCTCGGCACGGTGCTCCTCGAGCCGCCGCGACTGCCGGCGATGAGCGCGCAGCCGATCAAGATCGAGCTCGAGTCGTTCGATCCGCCCGTCCTCTTCTTCCCGCCGGGCGCCGCGGCCTTCATGATCCGCAAGCCCGACATGGTGCTCGCGGGCCCGCGCATCGCCGCGCAGCGGCTCCCCGAAGGGGAGTTCCGGTACCAACCGAGCGATCACGGCATCGAGTACCAAGTCTACCTCGGCAAGGATCACCGGCCGACGTTCCAAGAGCTGCCGGGCGAGGAGCGCGATCGCTACTTGCACGTGCCGGCCTCGCTCCCCGCGCGCGTGCACGATCTCGCCGTGAGCTGGACGCGCGGCCTCGTCACGTCGTCGGACAAGGCGCGGGCGGTCGAGCAGCACCTGCGTGAAGAGTACCGGTACGATCTCAACTCGCCGTCGGGGAAAGCGGACGATCCCCTCGACGACTTTCTCTTCGTCTCGAAGCGTGGCCACTGCGAGTACTACTCGACCGCGATGGCGATCATGCTGCGCACGCTCGGCGTCCCGACGCGGAACGTCACGGGCTTCGCGGGCGGCACCTACAACCGGTTCGGCAAGTTCTACGTGGTCCGCCACGGCGACGCGCACTCGTGGGTCGAGGCCTACATCGACGGCGAGGGCTGGCAGGTGTTCGACCCGACGCCGACGAAGAGCGCCGAGCCCGTCAGCACGACGACGGGGCCCTGGGCGACGGTCCGCGACTTCATCGAGGCGACGAGCCAGCGCTGGGATCGTCACATCGTGAACTACGACCTGGATCAGCAGTACAGCCTCTTCCGCAAGGTCGCGAACAAGACGAACCGCATCCCGACGCCCGACGGCATCTCGCCGCTGAAGCTCCTCTTGTCGGCGCTGGCGGCGCTGTTCGGTGGCGTCTGGATCGCGCGGTGGTGGATGAGGCGTCGCAAGGCGCGGACGCCGAGCGCGAGCGAGGGCGCGGCGAAGTCGAAGAGCGAGCTCTTCGCGACGCAGCTCTACGAGAGCCTCGAGCAGGCGCTCGCGGCGCACGGCGTGCACCGGGCGCCGGGCACGCCGCCGCTCCGACACGCCGAAGCGCTCGAGGCCTCCTCCCATCCGCTCGGGGGCGACGTGATGGAGATCACCCGAGAGTACCTGGCGGTCCGCTTCGGTCGGCTCGAGCTCTCCGAGGCGCGCATGCGCGAGCTGGACACGCGCATTCGTGAGCTGAGGGCGAAGGATCTGCGCCCGCCGGTGCGGCGCGCGCCGCCGCGGCCGGAGCCTCGCGAAGACAGTCGATCCGCTCCGTGAGCGCGACCGGGATCGAGACCACGGCGTTCCTCTTCGCCGTGACGCGGCTGGGCGCCGAGCCCTTCCTCAAGGAGGAGCTCGCGCGCACGCGACCCGACCTCAAGCTGGCCTTCTCGCGCCCGGGGTTCTTGACGTTCAAGGCGCCCGAGGTCGTCGACGGCGCGTTCGCGCTCGAGGCGATCTTCGCGCGCGAGCACGGGGCGTCCCTCGGACCGATGAAGCACCCCGACGACGTCGCGAGGATCGGCGCGGCCCTCGCGGCGGGCGGCGCGAGACCGCGGCTCTTCGTGTTCGATCGCGCGCCCGCAGAGGACGAGCTCGAGACGCCGCTCGCGACCGAGATCGAGGCCGAAGCGCGCTCTTCAGGCGTCTTCTCGAGCGAGCCCCCACGCCACGGCGATCCGATCGTCGACCTCATCGTTCACGCCGGCGAGCCTCCTTGGTTGGGCTTTCACGTCCACGGCCCCCACCGCGCGCCGCGCCCCGGCGGGCGCTGGGGCATCACGCTGCCCCCGGACGCGCCCTCGCGCGCGTACCTCAAGATCGAAGAGGCGATCGCGTGGTCCGGCGCGCGCCCTCGACGGGGCGAGGTCGCCCTCGAGCTCGGCAGCGCGCCCGGCGGCGCGAGCCTCGCGCTCCTACGACGCGGGATCGACGTCGTCGGCGTCGACCCCGGCGCGATGGCCCCGGTGGTCCTCGCCCACGACGGATCGACGGGCGCGCGCTTCTCGCACCGCATGATCCCGGCCGGGGCGCTGAAGAAGCAGGATCTCCCGAGGCCGCTGCATTGGATCGCCATGGACATGAACCTCGCGCCGCGCGTCGCGCTGAGGTACGCGGAGCGCGTCATCGGCCCCGCGAGGCGGACGCTGTTCGGTGCGTTCCTGACGCTCAAGCTCAACTCGCTCGGGGAGGCGCGCGAGATCCCGGCTCTCCTCGAGCGCATCCGCTCCTTCGGCTTCGTCGACGTGCGCGGCGCGCAGCTCCCGAGCCACCGCCAGGAGATCGGCGTCGTCGCGCTGACCGAGCGCGGCGTGGCGCGGCGCGATCGCGGCTGACGCGTCTCAGGTCCCCGCGTCGCCGTGCCGCTGCGCGCGGAGCTCCTCCAAGATCGCGTCGAGCTTGCCGAGCATCTCGCGCTGCACGTCGAGCATCTCGGGGCTCGGCGGAGGCGGAGACGGGGTGGCGCTCGACTTCGGATCGAGGACGCGCGCCGTCATGGCCGGCCCGAACATCTGGAGCGCGGTCGCGATGAGCTTGCCCTTGTCGGTGCGCGGGAAGATGTCCGAGTAGCCGACCGAGAGGCTCGTCGAGACGAAGACGAGCGCGTCCGCGAACGTGACGACCTTCGGGTTCTCGCCCTTCTCGGCGTGGAAGAACAGGTAGCTCCCGACGAGCACCGTCATCATCACGCTGTCGATCGGATCGTGCGTGAGGGTCTCCCGGAAGTCGTCCTTGAAGGACTCGACGATGGGATCGCGCAGCGCAGCGGCGGCGACCGCGAGCAGGAGCTCCCCTCGGGCTTGCATCGGCGGAGCATACCCGCGCGCGAGCCTCGCGTGCTACGCGATCAAGGCTTGCCCATGGTCTCGTCGAGCCACTTCAGCGCGACGTCGCAACCCGCGATCGCGTGGAGCTTGCCGTCTCGCCGCTCGTAGGGGCCGGCGACGATCGCGAGATCGGCGCCGCGCTGCTTCCAAGCGAGCGGGCCGAGATCGGCCCTCTCGGCGCAGAAGGCCTTCGGTCCTCGCGCGCTCCTCTGCGGCTTCCCGAGGCCGATCGCCAGGATCGAGGCGGCCTCCGCGGCGTCCGCGGGCGTGTCCATGCGGATGTGCAGCGCGGTCGCGAAGGCCTCGCCGCCCGGCGTCTTGCGATGGGCGACGACGTAGCGATCGCCGCCCCACCCCGCCGCGCCGTCCTGCGCGGTCGCGCGCGCGGTCCACTCCTCGAAGAGCTGCCTCAGGCCGAGCTCCCCGATCGAGTCGACGAAGTCCGCCGAGAAGCCGGGCGGCAGCGACGCGAGCGTCGGATCGGCGATGGAGATCGGAGGCTCGCGCGCGATGAACTTCTCGAGGTGCAGCACCTGCTCGGTGGTCTCGGGCAAATGGCGAAAGGCCGCGTCGACCTCCGACCAACCCCCGCGGCGTCGCAACGCGTTCACGAACGCGAAGCCGTCGGTGTACGGCGAGATGAGCGACGCCGTCAGGATCGTGGGCGTGGCGAGCCCGTCCGACGAGAAGCGCGTCGAGAGCAGGAAGAGCCTCCGCAGCGAGTCCTCGCCGATGTCGAGCGACGACGCGCCGGCCACCTCGAACATCGCGCTGGTCGCGTCGCCCTCGATCAGGGTCTGGACGGCGGTCGTGCGATCCCCCTGCCCCATCTTGAACTTGAGCAGCGGCGCGAGATCGAACGACTGATCCTGCAGCGCGTGGACGAGCTCGTGATTCAAGGTCTCCTCCTTGAGCGCGTCGCCGAGATCGTCGAGCAGGTACATCGTCCGGTCGTCGGGGTCGTAGAGACCGGCGATGCGACCGGTGAGGAGCCGGAGGAGACCGGCCTCGAAGTCGTAGTCGACGGGGACCACACCGAGCGCGCGCAGCGACTCGCCTTGAAGGGCGATCACGCCGGGCGGGATCTCCTCGTCCATCTTCGCCTTGAGCTTCGCGAGCAGCGCCTCGCGCGAGAGCGACTTGCCGACGACGGGCCGCAGGATCGGCAGCTGCCGCGTGGCCGAAACCCTCTGGAGGATGGTCTCGAGCGTGTCGTCGCGCTCCTCCTCGGCGACGGCGCTCGCCGCGGGCGGAGACGAAGAGGCGCTCCCCGCGGCGCTCGCCGCGGCGCGACGCGCGACCCTTCCGCCGCCCGAGCCTTGCGTCGGAGCGCTGCACGCGCACCACGACGCGCAAGCGAGCGAGACGGTGAGCGCGACGGCCCAGCGACCGCGCATCACGCGCGCCTTGCGAGGGCCCGGTCGGCCTCGCGCCGCAGCGCCCCGAGCGCGGCGCGGTACGCTTCGACGCGCGCGGCGCGGTCGGCCTCGCGGGAGAGCGCCTTCGCCGCACCGAAGATCGCGCTCCCCGCGACGAGCGCCCGCGCGCCCGCGGCGACGACGCGCTCCGTCGTCGAGGGACCGACGCCACCGTCCACCTCGAGCGTCACCGCGAGCCCGCGCTCGTCGATGCGCCGTCGAAGCGCCGCGAGCTTGGGCAGGACCGACTCGATGAACGACTGACCACCGAAGCCGGGGTTCACGCTCATGACGAGGATCTGATCGAGATCGCCGAGCACGTGCGCGATCGCGTCCTCGTGCGTGTGCGGGTTCAAGACGACGCCGGCCTTGCACCCGAGACCGCGAATCTGCTGGAGCGTCCGGTGCAGGTGCGGCGACGCTTCGACGTGCACCAAGATGCGGTCCGCACCGGCCTTGGCGAACGCTTCGACGTAGCGCTCGGGCTCGACGATCATGAGATGCACGTCGAGCGGCAGCTTCGTCGCGGCGCGCACGGCCTCGACGACGACCGGTCCGATCGTGATGTTCGGCACGAAGCGCCCATCCATCACGTCGACGTGGATCCAGTCGGCGCCGGCCTCCGCGACGACCTCGACCTCGTCGGCGAGGCGCCCGAAGTCGGCCGAGAGAATGGAGGGCGCGAGCACTACGTCGCGGAGCGAGCGATCGTCCATGGTCGAGGGAAGTGCTTACCGCGCCCGTCTCGTTTCGGCTAGGCTCACGCCATCCGATGCAGACGCGACCGCTGACGAAAGCCGACTACGACCGCATCGTCGGCGTCATCGATCACTGGTGGGAGGGACCGACGAGCGCCCTCGCCCACCCGATCTTCTTCTACGAGCTCGGCCAGCTCGCGCGCGTCGTCGAAGAGGATGGACAGCTCGTCGGGTTCCTCTTCGGGTTCCTCTCGCCCGACGCGCAGGTCGGCTACGTCCACCTCGTCGGCATCCACCCGGACTACCGGCGCCGCGGGGTCGCGCGCCTGCTCTACGCGGCCTTCGAGGACGACTGTCGATCGGCGGGTTGCGCGGGCCTCAAGGCGATCACGACGCACGGCAACGAGGGGTCGGTTCGCTTCCACGCCGCGCTCGGCTGGAACGTGACCGAGGTCGACGACTACGCCGGCCCGGGTCGGTCGCGCATCGTCTTCAAGAAGCAGCTCGGCTGAGCCGCCGCGGCCGCGACCGCGCGCGTCGCCTCGTTCCTCCCCGCGTTCGTCACCTCGGCGCCTGGGGGCCGAAGGGACGCGTGGAGCGGACGTTCGATCGAGGCTTTGACGGCACCTCGGCCGGCGCGTACGATCGTCGTCGACGTGGGGACCGAGGACATCGCACGCTCGACGCTCGGCAGCGCCGCGATCCGGTCGCTCGCCGCCTCGATGCTCGTCGCCGCGACCCTCACCGCGTGCGCCACCGGCAGCACGATCGGCGACGGATCGGGCGGCTCCGGCGGGACGGGCAGCGGCGCGACGGGCTCCTCGACGAGCGCGAAGGCGACGACGAGCACCGCGAGCACGTCGACGATGAGCTCGATGCAGACGAGCAGCCCGAGCGCGACGACCGACACGTCGTCGAGCACCGGGACGCCGTGCTCGGAGAGCCCGTGCAAGCTCACGTCCCCCCAATGCGGATGTCCGTCGAGCCGCATGTGCACGATCGACGGCAGCCTGATGCGCGCGTGCGTACCCGCCGGCACCCAAGCCATGGGCCAAGCGTGCAGCGTCGGCAACGACTGCTCGGCGGGCGACATCTGCCTCGGACAGACCCAGGGTTCGTGCTTCAAGTTCTGCTCGACGGACGCGGAGTGCGTGAGCCCCGGCGGGCTGTGCTTGCTGCAGCTCAACGACGGGATGGGCGGCACGGTGCCGAACGTCACGATGTGCTCGCAGAACTGCGATCCCTCGAGCGCGACGAGCTGCAACGTGAGCGGCCTCGGCTGCCAGGCCGCGACCGACACCGCGTCCAACCGAAACTACACGACGTGCCTCGACGCAGGGAACGGCGGGGACAGCGCGGCGTGCCCGAACGGGCCGAGCGACTGCAAGGCCGGGTTCGGCTGCTTCACCGCCGGCGCGCAGAACCTCTGCCTCCAGTGGTGCAAGATGGGGGGCGTCGCGTGCCCGCAGGGGCTCACGTGCCAGGGCTTCGCGACGCCGCTCACGATCGGGACGTCGACCTACGGCGTCTGCAACTGACCCCCGCATCTGCAACGGGCGAGAGGGGCGCGCCCCGGTCGCGCGGCGGCGTTCGTAACCTTCGCGCTCACGTCGGCGTGTGACATACTGCGCGTGCCATGAGCGGAAGCGTCCCCCCCGTCGGCTACTTGAGGGATATCGGCCTCTTCGGCGGTCTCGACGAGGCGACGCTCGTCGAGTTCGTGCAGCGCCTCCCCACGGTGGCGCTCGAGCCGGGCGCGGTCGTGTTCCGCGAGGGCGAGACGGGGCGCGAGCTCTTCATCGTCCTCGGGGGCGAGATGGAGATCCTGAAGGCCGCGAAGAGCGAGCGGGAGTCGCGCGTCGCGATGCTGGGGCCGGGTGATTGGTTCGGCGAGATGTCGATCCTCGACATCATGCCGCGCTCAGCCACCGTGCGCGCCCTCGCGCCCTCGCGGCTGATGCGCCTCTCCGCGTCGGATCTCGACGGCCTCTACCGCAAGGACGTGAAGGCGTACTCGATCATCATTCTCAACATCGCGCGGGAGATGTCGCGTCGCCTGCGCGTCGCCGACGGGATCCTCGCCGAGATGATGGCGAGCGTCACCGACGCCTACCTGAAACAGCGCGTCTGATCGGTCGATCGCCGACGCGCTGGGGATCAGCTCCCGTTGCCGGTCGAGGTCGCAACGGTGGCGCCGAGCGCGCCGCCCGCACCACCGGCCCCGCCAGCACCACCGGCTCCGCCGGCACCACCGGCTCCGCCGGCGCCGCCTGCTCCGCCAGCGCCACCCGCTCCGCCAGCGCCAGACGAGGCGCCCGTCGATCCCGTCGACGTACCCGCCCCGGTTCCGCTGCTGGTTCCTGTCCCCGCGCTCGTGCCCGTCCCGGAGCCCGCCGCCGCGGTGCCCGCGCCGGTCGAGAGCCCCGAGCCACCTGTCGCGGCCGAGCCGCTGCCACCCGCACCCGTGTTCTCTCCCGGCGGCTCAGGCTGGGGATTGAAACAGCTCCCGACGACGACGGCCGTCAGCGCGAGCATGGTGAGCGTGGTTCGTTTCATTCGTCGTCCTTCGTCGACGCGACGGGTCGACGTCAAGCTCCACCCTACGGCTGCAGCTGCCCGCCGTGACCCCCCACGCCACCGCTCCCGCCTTGGCCGAGCCCACCGCCCTGGCCGAGCGCACCGCCTTGACCGAGCGCACCGCCTTGACCGAGCGCACCGCCTTGGCCGAGCGCACCGCCTTGACCGAGCGCACCGCCCTGGCCGCCGGCGCCTCCGTTCCCTCCCGCACCTTGAGCGCCCATCCCGCCGCACCCGCCGTCGCCGACCGGGCTCGGACAACCCGAGCCGCCCGTCCCCGTGCTCGCGCTCGTGCTCGCGCCGTTCCCCGCAGCGCTGCCCGATCCGTCCGCGACCCCGGAGAGGTGATCACCGGGAGGCTCGGGCTGTGGGTTGAAGCAGCCGCCCGCCACGACGAGCCCGAGCAGGGCGACGGAGCCGACGAGGAGGCGGGGGGCGCGCATGGGTCCGCGATCGAGCGTGCAGCACGCGTGCCAGCCGAAACAGATCGATTTTCCAGCAGTTTCGAGGCGCGGCGGTCCCCGTCGAGGCACATCCTGGCACGATCCCCGGCGAAGCCGTCAGCTGCGCGGGCGCGCCGGTCGCCGCGTTAGCGGTTGCGCCAGGGCGCGCACGGGCGGCATACCTCGTGACGCATGAGCTTCGTCCACGAGCACCTCGACGACGTTCGCCGACGCGTCGCCGACGCTGCCGCCCGCGCCGGCCGGCCCGGATCCTCGGTGCGCCTGCTGGCGGTCTCGAAGGGTCAACCCCCCGAGGCGATCGCCGAAGCGTACGCCGCCGGACAGCGCGAGTTCGGCGAGAACTACGTGCAGGAGCTCGTCGCGAAGGCCGAAGCGCTCGCCCACCTCGAGGATCTCGTCTGGCACGCCATCGGGCCTCTCCAGCGCAACAAGGCCAAGGACGTGTGCCGCGTCGCCAGCGTCGTTCACACGATCGATCGCGTCGAGATCGCCGACGAGATCGCCAAGCGCGCGACCCGCCCGATCGACGTCCTCATCGAGGTGAACGTCGGTGGCGAGGCGCAGAAGGCGGGCACGTCGGCGGCGGATCTGGATCGGCTCGCCGATCACGTCGCCGGGCTCCCGCACCTGCGCCTCATCGGCCTCATGACGATCCCGCCGCTCGAGGCCGAGAGCGAGGAGAACCGCCCGCGCTTCGCGCGCCTGCGAACGCTCGCCGAGGGCCTCCGCGCGCGCGGCCACGAGGGGGTGCGCGAGCTGTCGATGGGCATGAGCGCGGACTACGAAGTGGCCATCGCGGAGGGCGCGACCATCGTCCGGGTGGGCACCGCCGTCTTCGGGCCGCGGGGGCCGAGGAAATCGGGCTGACGATGGCGTCGCGCCGCGCTCCCCCTCGAAACGAAGCGTCGCTCTTTGCGGCGGCGGAGCGCCGAGACCCGACCCTGCGCGGCTCGATCCCGCTCGCCGAGCGGCTCCGCCCTCATGAGCTCGGCGATCTCGTCGGCCAAGAGGCGCTGCTCCACGAGGGCGCCCCCCTCGCGAAGGCGATCGCGGCCGATCGCGTCCGCTCGCTCCTGCTCTGGGGTCCACCGGGGGCGGGCAAGACGACGCTCGCCACCATCATCGCCGACAAGACGAAGGCCCGCTTCGTGCCGCTCAACGCGGTCCTGAGCGGCGTGGCGGAGGTCCGTCAGATCGTCGCCGAGGCGCGGGAAGCGAAGGCCTACGCCGGACAGCGCACCATCCTCTTCGTCGACGAGATCCACCGCTTCAACAAGTCGCAACAAGACGCCTTCCTCCCGCACGTCGAGAACGGAACGGTGACCCTCATCGGCGCGACGACGGAGAACCCTTCGTTCGCGGTGAACGCGCCGCTGCTCTCGCGTTGCAAGGTCTACCGGCTCAAGAAGCTCGAGGAGCCTTCGATCGTCGCGCTGCTCACGCGCGCGCTCACGCACCCGGACGGCCTCGCAGGCGAGGTGACGGCCGACGACGAGGCCCTCCGGGCGATCGCGCGCCTCGCGCAGGGGGACGCTCGTCGCGCGCTCACGTCGCTCGAGCTGGCCGCCGACGAGGCGCTCGCGCGCGGCGACGGCCGCGTGACCGTCGGCGACGTCGTCCTCGAGAGCGAGCACAAGACGCTCCTCTACGACAAGGCCGGCGAGGAGCACTACAACGTCATCTCGGCCTTCATCAAGTCGATGCGCGGCTCCGATCCCGACGCCTCGATCTACTGGTTGATGCGCATGATCGAGGCGGGCGACGATCCGCTCTTTCTGCTCCGCAGGATGATGATCTTCGCGAGCGAGGACATCGGCAACGCCGACCCTCGCGCGCTCGAGATCGCGGTCGCGGCCGACGCCGCGTTCCGTCGGATGGGCATGCCGGAGGGCATGTACCCGCTCGCGCAGGCGTGCCTCTACCTCGCGACGGCCCCCAAGTCGAACGCGTGCAACGAAGCGTGGCACGCCGCTCGAGACGCGGTGCGTGAGCTCGGTGCGCTCGAGGTGCCGATGCACCTCCGCAACGCGGTCACCGGCCTCATGAAGAGCGAGGGCTACGGCAGCGGCTATCGCTACCCGCACGCCGAGGACGGCGGGTTCGCGGCCGGCGCCCGCTACCTGCCGGACGAGCTCGAGGCTCGACGGTTCTACGCGCCGACGGGGCGCGGCTACGAGAAGACGATCGCCGAGCGCCTCGACTGGCTGCGCCGGCGCACGGACGACACGAGCCGCGAAGGCTCGACGCCCGACGCGGCGAAGCCGCCTGCCGACCCCAAGACCGATCGAGGCGCGGAGTAGAGCGCCGCGCGCGGCAGGCGCGGCGCCGAGCCTCGGCTCAGTCTCCGAGCGCCGCGAGCGCGTCGCCGATCTCGCCGAGAGCCTTCGTGTCGCCCCGCGACCGCGCGACCGCCGTCCCCGCTTCCAGCCACTCGCGCGCCGCCTCGACGCGGCGGTGCTTCGCGAGCATCGTTCCGCACATCAGATACATCGGCACATACGATGCGTCTTTCTCGCGGAGCGCGCGGAACGCGGCGAGGGCGTCGTCCACGCGGTCGAGCCCCGCGTACTCGAGCGCGAGCGCGTACCAGCCGAACGAGTCCGCTTTGCCCTCTTGGGTGAGCTTCTCGAGATAAGCGAGTCGCTTCGACACGATCAGGTCCCCGCCTCCACGACGGCGATGTCGGGTCGGTTGCGGTACTTCTCCGCCCAGTCGAGGCCGTAGCCGACCACGAACCGATCCTCGATGGTGAAGCCGAGGTAGTCGATCGGGACCTTGATGCGCGTGCGCGCCGGTTTGTGCAGGAGCGAGCAGACCTTCAGGCTGTTCGGCTTTCGGGTGCGGAACAGATCGAGCAGATGCGCGATGGTGAGCCCGGTGTCGACGATGTCCTCGACGATCAGGATGTCCTCGCCCTCGATCGGGCGAGAGAGATCCTGGGTGATCTGCACGACGCCGCTCGAGGTCGTTCCCTCGCCGTAGCTCCGGACGCCGAGGAACTCGATGCGCATCGGCAGATCGATCGCGCGCGCGAGATCCGCCGTGAACATGAAGCTGCCCTTGAGGACGCACACGAGGACGAGGTGCCGCCCCTCGTAGTCGCGCGTGATCTCTTTGCCGAGCTCCGCGATGCGGTCTCGGATCGCGGTCGAGTCGATCAACGTGACGATGCGCTCTGCCATGGCGACGAGCTATCAAAGCCGGCCGCCGCTCGCCAGAGCGAAAGCGCGATCCACGCCTCGGCACCGACTATCGGCGGGCCGCCCGCTGCGCTAGCTCGTCGGCGTGAACGCGTCCTCGCGCTACACCCTGCAGGTCCGCTTCTGCGAGACCGATCTCATGGGCATCGTCCACCACGCGAACTACCTCACGTATTTCGAGGCAGGTCGCGTGGACTTCCTGCACAAGCGCGGGATCTCCTACGAAGCGTGGGTCGCCGAGGGCATTCACCTGCCGGTCGTCAGCGCGAGCCTCCGCTACCGGAAGGCGGCGCGCTTCGACGAGGTCCTCGTCGTCGAGTCGACGTGCGCGGAGATCACGCGCGTCACGATCCGCTTCGCCTACCGCATCACCCGGGGCGACGATCTGCTCTGCGAAGGCGAGACGCTCCTCGCGTGCGTCGGCGACAAGCTCGAGCCGAAGCGGATCCCTCCCGACATCGCCGAGGTGTTCCGGAGCCCCGAGCAGCTCGGCGCGATCGGGACGGTGTGAGCGGGATCGACGTGGGCCGGAGCGGCGCGGGCGGAGGCCGTGACGACGCGCGCTAGGGGGCGCCTGCGTCCACGTCGGGGCGCTTGCCGTTCGAGATCTTCACGGGCGTCTCGAACGTCTCCGGCGGGTCGACGACGTCGCCGAGGAAGGTGCGCCATTGACCCGTGTACCGCCCCTTCGGGAAGCCGAGGACGTAGCGCGACGACTGCGGCGGCACGGCCGCGACCGGGACGCCGTCGACGAGGTAGTAGAGCAACACGTCCTTCGTGTTCTCGACGACGAGGCCCTCGCCGGGCGTCCCCGGCCGGTTGTCGGGCTTCGTGTCGATCGCCTTCGTGCGGAACGCCGCCGCCTCCTCGCGCGTGAGGAAGATCCCCTCGGGGGCCTCGGGGAGCCCGGAGACGGCGACCTCGACACCGGGAGGCGGCGCGAGCGCTTCACCCGCGGCGATGTCCGTTCGCTTGGCGAGCGAGGTCACCTCGAAATCGATCCCGTCGCCCGCGCTCCAATCGAACGCGGCGAAGAGGGGCAGCTCGTCCGGCTTGCACTCCGGCGTCGCGGGATCGAAGCCGCCCGTCTCCACGAGCAGCCGACAAAGGAGCGGCCCGCCGAGGCCCGCCTCGGGCACGTTCGCGACCTCGACCCGCAGCTTCCCGAGCGGCCCCTCGAGCGTCCACATCCTCGTCTTCTCGCCGAGCCGCTTGCCGGCGCCGCTGGGTCCCTTCGTCCCCGCGGCGAGCGGCGTCACGTCCACGCGATCCTCGCCGAGGGCCGTGCGCATCGCGCCAGGCGCGATCACGCGGACCTTCGTCGCGTTCGGCCAGAGCACGAAGTTGCCGTAACGATCGAAGCGCGCGCGGATCTCCGAGCGGAACGGGAACGGCAGCGCGCGCGACGTGAACAGGACCTTCATGCGACCGAGCATCGTCATGTCGATCGTCATCGTGAGCGCGGTCAGCTTCGCCGCCTTCGCGATCCCTTCCTGCGAGACCTCGGGCGCCTTCGGCGCCGCCGGCAGATGACGCGGACGAAACGCCGCCTCGACCGTGACCCCGGAGAGATCATCGTGGCCCATCGAGTCGGCGGCGACCGGCCCATCGGCGCGGAGCGCAGTGGGCGGCGGCGGACCCGCGTCGGGCAAGACGAGCCGTCCGCTCGAGTCGAAGAGGAGGCCCTGCGGACCGCTCATCCCGACCTCCGCGCTCGGGCGCCCCGTGTCGATGAGCGCGACCGCGGACGGTGAGCCGATCGGCGCGGAGACCGTCGGCGCCGTGCCCGTGCTCCCCGACGGATCGGAGGACCCGCACGCGGCGGTGACGAGCACGCCGGCGAGCGCCCCGCCCCCCAGCGAGCCGAGCGCGAGGCGCGCGACGCGGCGCGACGAGTGCGCTCGCTCAGCCATCGAGCGCGAACGAGTCGACGACCTGTGCGCGCTCGTCGAGCGTGGGCGGATCGGGAGCATGTTGGGTGTCGACGAAGACCGCTTTCGCATGCGCGTGATGCTCGAGGAACAAGTTGATGTTGGCGGGCTCGTTGTCGAACGACGCGATCACGTGTCCGACGCGGGCGAACGTCGGCGCGACCGCGCGCTTGAAATCGGTGTCGGGCATCTCGAACGTGGGCTTCGTGATGAGTGTCGCAGCGACGACACCGATCGGAAAGCCGAGATCGCGCAAGCTCGCGAACGTGCCGAGCGCCATGTTCGGCAGATCACGGCCCGTGAGATAGACGATCGCCGCGCCGGCTTCGTAGCATGCGCGAACGAACGCCGCGGCGCCGGGGACCTCGACGTCGTACTTCATGTAGGCGTCGAAGAAGAAGCGCTGCTTCCAGAACTCGGTGCCCTCGGCGTGGAGCGCGGGATCGTGGATGCCGAGACGCACGAGGTTCTCGACGACGCCGTAGCCGATGAGCTCGTCGCGCGCCGTCGCGGCCTTCGCCGCGGCGTCGGGGTGCCGCGTGCTCCAGGTCATCGCGAGCTCGTGGAAGATGCGCACCACGCGCGGCCGATTGTCGAGGAGCGTGCCGTCCAGATCGAAGACGACGACCGGGGGCGCCTCTCCGTAGCGACGACCCGAAGCATCGACGATCGAACGGAGCAGCTCGGAACGAGCGACGGAGGAGAGGCGACGATTTGCGTACTGAGAGGGCTTCACGACTTGGGCCTTGGAGCATTTCTCGCGCGGCGCGCGCGACCGGGGAGCGCGCACCCTAGTACACGTGCGCCGGCCTGCGCACCGCTCTCGTCGGCGACGAATGGGAGGTCTCCGTCGCGCCTCTGGCGTCGCGCTGGGTCACTGCACGCCTGCACCCATTTCCACACATCATCACACATCAATTTGGCCAGCTGATTTCGGGATCTTTACTGTTCGAGTCACCGTTCATTTCGACGGCCAGCAACGCGGAGTGTCCCATGCGAACGCGCCTCGGACCCATCGTCCTCGCCCTCCTCGCCCTCCCCGTCCTCGGGGCGTGCGACAAGTCCCCTCGCGACCGGCTGCAAGGGAAGTGGCGGGGTGTCTCGGTGGATCGTCTGGCCTCGGCCCAGCAGCAGCTCAAGGCCGATGGCTGGGTGAAGGGCACGACGCTCGAGTTCTCGGGCAACAAGGTCACGGTGGCGATCCCGGCCGAGTCGCCGCGGACCGGCACCTTCAAGGTCGCGAAGGTCGAGGGCGACAAGATGACGATCGCGTTCAAGCGGCCCGAGGGCGGTGAAGACGCTTCGAGCTTCCGCTTCTCACAGGACGGCAAGCTCGTCTGGTCGCTCGGCGGCGCCGACGTCGTGATGGCGAAGGCCGTCGACTGAGACTTCGTTTCTCTCGTATCAGCGTCTCACGACTTCGCGGCGGATGCGGAAGCGGACGCGGTCGTCGCCGCTCGGGCCTTTGCGGGCGACCTCGACGACGACGTCCTGGGAGAGCGGGCCCGAGAACTTCGCGCGAGCCTCCTCGATCGACCGCACCGGGGCGCCGCCGATCGACGCGAGGCGATCTTCCGGCTCGAGGCCGGCGTACTCGGCCTCGCTGCCCACGGGCACGTCGAGCACGACGACCTCGCCGTCCCGCTCGGCGAGCGTGACGGCCACGCTGCCCGCGCCGCGCGGCTTCGACGCACGGTAGTCCTGCTCCGGGATCTCGATCTTCACGCGATCGGTCGTGCGGCCCTCGCGGATCTGGACGCCCTCGATCTCTCCGCGGCCGAGATCGGGGCTGTAGGCGGCGAGCTTGACCTGGCCCTCGGGCAGGCCACCGAGGACGAAGCGCCCGTCCTTGTCGGTCTGCGCGACGGAGGGCGGCAATCGTCCGACCGGCAGGAACGTCGGCACGGCGTTCCACGCGACGCGCGCGCCGGAGACCGGATCGCCGTTCGCGTCGACGACGATCCCGCTGGCTTCGCCGGCCCTCGAGAGATCGATGGCGGGCAGCTCGACGGTGTGGCGCCTGTCGCCCTCGACGAAGATCACCGACTCGGCGCGGGCGTGGCCCTCCGCCGTCGCGACCATGCGCACCCGCCCTTCGGCGAGATCTTTCAACTCGAACGATCCTTCGGCGTCGGTCGTCGCGTGGCGCGCGCCCGTCGCGGTGTAGAGCGTGACGGCGGCGCCCTCGAGCCGATCTCGCCCGTCGCGCGCCGTCACCGAACCGTGAGCGACGAGGCCATCCTTCATCACGATCCGATGCTCCTTCTCGGCCGGATCGAGGACGAGCGCGGCGGGCGCGTGCCCAGGGTGCTCGAGGACGATCCGGAGCGGCAGGCCGCGCGCGCCCCGGACCTCGACGATCCCGTCGTCGTCGGTGAAGAGGGTCTTCTCGAGGAGCGTGTCGACGTCGAGCGACGTGACGCGAACCTCGGCGCGGACGATCGGATAGGCGCGATCGGCGAGCACGCGGATCGACACGGGAGCGCGCAGCCTGGGCAGCAGGCTGTCGACCTCTCGCTTCTCGCGCGGCGGACCG
>CAYYKK010000128.1:0-19188 GCA_964467935.1 uncultured Polyangiaceae bacterium | reverse complement strand
GCGCCGACGAGCTTGAAGCGCTTCCGCCCCGACGGGCTCTTCGCGGAGGTGAAGCTCCTGCGCTCGCTCCTCGACGGTCGAGCCGTGCTCGAGCGCGTGCGGCTCGGAGAGCTCACGCCCGCGCAGGCGCAAGGTCAGCTCGAACGCCTCTGGGACGGATCCCCGTTCGCGCGCGAGGTCCTCGGCCTCGCCGAAGCGAAGGCCGCGGCGCCGGCTCCGGCGGCGGTCGCCGCGACCTCGAGCTCGCCCGAAGACGCGAAGGTCGCGTCGATCCTCGACATGGTCGACATGGGGGACGGCGCGAGCCCGAGCGGGCCGAGCGACGGCGCGTCGTCTTTCGGCAGCCCAGGCACCGGCCTCGACCGCGAGACCAGCGACAAGTTCTCGAAGATCATCGCGCAGGTCGCGCTGAGCGGCCGAAAGGGAGGCGCCGCGCGACCGAGCGACGCCGTCCCGCGCGTCGAGCAAGCCATCGGCGCGCAGCTCGGCGCGATCCTGCAGCACCCGGCGGTGCGCCGGCTCGAGCGCGCATACCGCGGGCTGCGTTTCCTCATCGATCGCGCGCAGCGCATCCCGGGCGTCGTCATCGACGTCGTGAGCGTCGCGCCGGAGGGCGCGGCCGCGACCTTCGCGCTCGCCGCGAAGCGCGCGACGGACGTCCCGTATGCGTTCGCCATCGTCGACACCGACATCGACGGCAGCGCGCGGAGCTTCACCGAGCTCGCGTCGATCGCGGAGACCGCCGAGGGCTACGTCATCCCGGCGCTCGTGAACGGCACCGAGGGCCTCCTCGGCGTCGGCGATCTCGCGAGCATCGAGCGCCTCGACAACAAGCTGGCGCTGTTCACGGCGCCCCACCGCGCGCCGTGGCGATCGGCCGCGAACAAGACGCCGATGCGTTGGGTGGCCGTCACGATGAACGGCGTCCTCGCGCGCGGCCCCTACGACAAGAACAGCTCCCGCGTCCGCGAGGCCGTCGTGCGCGAGATGCCCGACGATCACGAGGCCGTCGTCTGGATGAGCCCGGTGTGGGCGATCGCGACCCTCATCGTCCAGAGCTTCAAGGAGACGGGCTGGCCCGCGCGCATCGTCGGGACCCGCAACGGGCTCATCGAGAACCTGCCCGTCCGCGAGATCGACGACGGCGGACAGACCGTCGCGGTGCCGACCCAGGCGTTCCTCTCGACCGACTCGCAGAAGGAGATGGCGCGCCTCGGCGTGCTCCTCTTGGCGTCGGCGCCCAACTCCGACGCCGCGTACGTCCACGCCGCACCCACCGCGTACGTGCAGCCCGAGAAGCGCACTTACGACTCCGCGAGCACCGAGCCCGAGAACCGCCCGCCGGCGATCTCGCTCGTCGACGAGCTCTTCATCGCGCGGCTCGTCCAGTTCACGCGATCGCTCTGCGAGAAGATCCCGCCGGAGAGCGATCCGGCCGAGGTGAAGCAGGTGCTCGAGGCGGCGCTCTCCGCGCTCTTCGACAAGGCGCCGCCGGCCGGTCCTCAGCTCTCGGTGAAGGTCGACAGGACCGAAGGCGGCGCGGTGGCCAAGATCGGCGTCGAGCCTCGGCGGTTCCTCGGCGTGAGCCTCGAGGAGTTCGGTTTCGAGATGCCGATCGGCTGAGCTCGAAGGAGAAGAGCGAGTGAGCGCACAACCCGCCGCTAGGGGCCCGACGAAGGTCGCGTGCATCGGAGGCGGCCCGGCCGGCCTCTACTTCGCGATCCTCACGAAGAAGCGCGACCCCTCGGCCGAGGTGACGGTCTACGAGCGCAACAAGGTCGACGACACGTTCGGCTTCGGCGTGGTCTTCTCCGACGCGACGCTCGAGGGCCTCGCCGAGGCCGATCGCGAGAGCTACGAGGCGATCACGTCGCGCTTCTTCCATTGGGACGACATCGAGGTCTTCCTCGAGGGCCGCGACGGCGAGCGGCACTCGCTCCGCTCGAAGGGGCACGGCTTCAGCGGCCTCTCGCGCAAGACGCTGCTCGACATCCTCGCCAAGCGGGCGCGCGAGCTCGGCGTCCGTCTCGAGCACGAGCACACCGTGAAGCCGGGAGAAGAGCCCGCGGCCGATCTCCTCGTCGTCGCGGACGGGGTGAACAGCGCGTTCCGCGAGGCCTACGCGAAGGACTTCCAGCCCGACATCGGCCATCGCCCGAACCGCTTCGTGTGGCTCGGGACGACGTTCCCCTTCGAGGCCTTCACCTTCCATTTCAAGCGCGCCGCAGCGGGGCTCTTCCAGGTGCACGCGTACCGCTACGAGGACGGGCTCTCGACGTTCATCGTCGAGTGCTCGAGCGAGACGTGGGAGAAGACCGGGCTCGCCGAGACCGACGAAGACGCGACGGTCGCGTACTTCGAGGAGATCTTCGCCGACGAGCTCCGCGGCCATCGCCTGCTCAAGAACCGCTCGCACTGGCGTCGCTTCCCCGTCATCCGCAACGCGCACTGGCACCGCGGGAACATGGTCCTGCTCGGCGACGCCGTGCACACCGCGCACTTCTCGATCGGATCGGGGACCAAGCTCGCGCTCGAGGACGCGATCGCGCTCCGCGACGCCGTCGACGGCCACGCGTCGCTCGAGGAGGCTCTCGAGGCCTACGAGCAGGAGCGCCGCCCCGTCGCCGAGTCGCTGCAGCGCGCCGCGCAGGTGAGCCTCGAGTGGTTCGAGAACACCGACCGCGCGCTCCGACACGATCCGCTCACGTTCATGTTCTCGCTCCTCACGCGCAGCCTTCGCGTCACGCACGAGAACCTCGCGAAGCGCGACCCCGAGCTCGTCGCCCGCGTCGATCGCGCCTTCGAGGCGTCGTGCGTTGCGCAGACCGGCGCGCCCCTGCCGCCGCGCCCCGACGGCAAGACGTCGCCGCGCCCACCGATGTTCACGCCGTTCAAGCTGCGCGACCTCGTGCTCGAGAACCGCGTCGGCGTCTCACCGATGTGCATGTACAGCGCGACGGACGGCACCATCGGCGACTTCCAGCTCGTGCACCTCGGCTCGCGCGCGATCGGCGGCGCGGGGCTCGTGATGACGGAGATGACCGACGTGGCCGCCGACGGTCGCATCACGCCCGGGTGCGCCGGCCTCTACACCGGCGACCACGCGAAGGCGTGGAAGCGGATCGTCGAGTTCGTCCATCGCAACAGCTTCTCGAAGATCGGCATCCAGCTCGGTCACGCGGGTCGCAAGGGCGCGACCAAGGCGCCTTGGTTCGGACCGGACGTCCCCCTCGACGGCGCCGACGCGTGGCCCCTCCTCGCTCCTTCGGCGATCCCTTGGGCGGCCGCGAACGCGACGCCCAAGGCGATGACCGACGACGATCTCGCGCGCATCAAGGCCGACTTCGTCCGGTCGACCGAGCTCGCCGAGGAGGCGGGCTTCGACATCGTCGAGCTGCACTGCGCCCACGGCTACCTGCTCTCGACGTTCCTCTCGCCCTTGACCAACCGGCGCACCGACGCGTACGGCGGCTCGCTCGAGGGACGCCTCGCCTACCCGCTCGAGGTGTTCCGCGCGATGCGCGCGGTGTGGCCTGCGCACAAGCCGATGAGCGTCCGCATCTCCGCGGCCGACTGGGCTCCCGGCGGCACCGAGGTGAGCGAGCTCGGGACGATCGGGAGGCGGTTCAAGGAGGCGGGCTGCGACATCCTCGACGTCTCGACGGGCGGCAACGTCGTCGATCAAAAGCCCGCGTACGGACGCGTCTACCAGGTGCCCTTCAGCGACGTGGTACGAAACGAGGCCGGCATCCCGACGATGGCCGTCGGCAACATCTCCTCGTACACCGACGTGAACGGCATCATCGCCGCCCGTCGCGCCGACGTCTGCCTCATCGCGCGAGGCCACCTGTTCGACCCCTATTGGATCCGCCACGCGGCCGCGCACCAGGGCTACGAGCTACCCTGGCCGAAGCCGTACGGCGTCCTCGCGCACTACAACCCGCGCTTCGTCTGACCCGCGCAGCTCACGGCGCGGCCTCCTCGAGCACGATGCGCGCGAGCGCTTGCTCGTTGCCGTGCTCGATGCGCACGACGCTCCAGCGCTTCCCCGCGAGGACGATCTCGTCGCCGACCATCAGCTTCTCCTGGCGGATGGTGTTCGACGCCGCGTCCCGCACCAGGAGGTTCGCGAGGTCGACGCTGACGCGCCGCCCATCGTGCCACATCGGACGAGACTCGACCGAGCGCAGCCCGGCCGGGAGGTCTCCGATCGACGAGTTCTCGGCCTCGACGAGCACGATCTGTCGCCGCGCGGCGCCGCAGCCGACGAGCACCGCGAGCAGCCACGCCCAGCGCATGCACCTACCGAACGGCACCTCGGCACGAGACCTCAAGCCCACCTCCGAGAAACACGCGCACACCCGCATCGTGACTGCAGAAGAGAAGCGACTACAAAAAGGAGAAGCCCCCCGAAGGGGGCCCTCCGACGCGAAGCGCGGGCCCGATCCGGAGGATCGAGCCCGCGGGCCGCTCACTCCTTGTCGAGCTTGCCGACGAGGCTGAGCGTGAAGAACGCACCCATGTACTTGAAGTGCGGACGCACGCGCATGTCGACCTTGTACCAGCCGGCGTTGCCCTCGACGTCCGTGACGATGATCTGCGCCTTGCGGAGCGGACGGCGGCCACGGATCGTCGCCGAGACGACGTCCTGATCGGCGACGTACTGGCCGATCCACTCGTTGAGCTCGCGCTCGAGATCCGCGCGCTCCTTCCAGGTACCGATCTGCTCGCGCTGAAGGACCTTCAGGTAGTGCGCGATGCGGCACATGATGAACATGTACGGGAGCTGCGTCCCGAGGCGATAGTTCATCTCGGCCGCGCGGCCCTCCTCGCTCTGGCCGAAGTACTTGGGCTTCTGCACCGAGTTCGCCGAGAAGAAGCAGGCGTTGTCCGAGTCCTTGCGGAAGGTGAGGCCGATGAAGCCCTCCTCCGAGAGCTCGTACTCGCGACGCTCCGTGAGCATGATCTCGGTCGGGATCTTCGTCTGGATCTCGCCCATCGCTTCGTACTGGTGGAGCGGCAGGTTCTCGACCGCACCGCCGGCCTGGGGACCGATGATGTTCGGGCACCAGCGGTACTTGGCGAAGCTGTCCGCGACGCGCGAGGCGAGCGCGTAGGCGGCGTTGCCCCAGCAGTACGCGTCGTGCTTGCCGACCACGTCCTCCTCGTAGTTGAACGCCTTGACCGGCACGGTGTTCGAGCCGAACGGCAGGCGCAGGAGGAAGCGCGGGCAGACGAGGCCGACGTAGCGCGAGTCCTCGGTCTCACGGAACGACTGCCACTTCGTGTACTGCGGCCCCTCGAAGACGCTCTTGAGGTCCTTGAGGTTCGGCAGCCCGAGGTAGTCCTTGAGGCCGAAGAACTGCGGACCCGCAGCGGCGAAGAACGGCGCGTGCGACATGGCCGCGACCGAGGCGCACTTCTGGAGGAGCGCGATGTCCTGCGGCCCCGGGCCGAAGTCGTAGTTCGAAACGATCGCGCCGTAGGGGCGACCACCGAACTGACCGTACTCGGCCGAGTACACGAGCTTGTAGAGGCCGCTCTTCGGGACCTCGGGGGCGTCCTCGAAATCCGCGAGCAGATCTTCCTTCGAGCAGTTGAGGAGCTCGACCTTGACGTTCTCGCGGAAGTCGACGCGATCGACCAGGAACTTGAGGCCGCGCCACGCGGACTCGAGCTTCTGGAAGAGCGGGTTGTGCATGATCTCGTCGATCTGACGAGACAGCTTCTGATCGATCTCCGCGATGAGGGCGTCGACGAAGGCCTTGTCGACCTTCTCGCCCTCACGCTTCGGAGCGACGAGCTCGGCGATGAACGCCTGCACGCCGCGCTTGGCGACCTCGTAGCCTTCGTCGCCGGGCGCCATCTTCGTCTCGGCGAGGATCTCGTCGAGCAGCGATGCACCCTCGAGCGACTGTCCTGCCGCGCCCGCCTGGGCCTGAGTTTCGGAAGCCATCGATCACTCCCCTTCCTTCGCGAGGCCGAGCTCGCCAATGAGCTTGTTGCGTGCGGCCGGGTCGCCCAAGATCTGCTGGATCTTGTTGCGGAAGGCCTTCTCGTTGCCGAGCGGGCCCTTCAGCGCGGTGAGCGCGGCGCGCAGATCGAGCAGCTTCTTCAGCTCGGGAACCTGGCTCGCGATCGCCTCGGGCTCCATGTCCGAGAGGCGGCGGAACTTGAGGTTCACGGTGAGCTCGCTGTTCGGGTCCTCGCCCAGCGTGTCCTTCACGTTGAAGGCGAGGTTGAGCTTCTGCTCGGCCATCACCTTGGAGAAGTTGTCCTTGTCCACGTTGATGGGCTTGCGGTCCTCGAGCGGGCGCGGATCCGGTCGCTGCGTGTAGTCACCCAGCATGAGGAGCTTCAGCGGCAGCTCGACTTCTTCCTTCGCGTTGCCCGTCGCGGGCTTGTACGTGATGTTCACGCGTTCTTTCGGCGCGACTGATCCCTCTTTCATCGCTGCTGGCTCCTTTTCCGTTCATCCCGCATGCGTTGTGCCGCATGCACAGGTCGTCACACTCGTCGCCGCCCCCGAGAATGCGGGGTGTCCCTTCGGACGCGCGCGCCCCCGAAGGCGTCACGGTTGGGGCGCGGCCACCCCGTCGGATAGGTGAGAATAGGAAATCGCTTTTTCTAGATCCAGGCTTTCTTCGGGCCTCTTTCGAGGTGTCGATTTGCACGTCGGTTCGGTTCCGCCCACATCCGCCGACCTGGTTCGTCGGTGATCGACGGGTGGGTCGGTCGTCAGCTCTGCAGGATGCGCAGCGCCTCGGCGGCGTCGAGCTGGCAGAGTCGCTCGAACGACGCGTTGAGCTTCGCGCGCAGATCGGGGTCGTCGCTCATGCGCGAGACGTCGCGGCGCACGCGGTAGAGGTTCGAGTAGAGGTCGGTGCAGATCTGCGGCTCCCACTCCATGAGGCGGTGCTGCTCGGCGAGCTTCTCGAGCCCCTCGAGCTGCGCGCCGGCGATCTCGACGAGCCCGTTGTCGAGGCAGATCTTCGCGAGCTCGAGGCGTCCCTTGAACTTCTGCGCGGGCGAGGCGGCCTGCGCGATCGCCTTCGTGAGCAGGCCCATCGCGCCGGGGAGCTGCCCGTCGGCGACGAGCTTCTTCGCGTCGGCGACGGCCTTGTCGACGGCGCTTCGCGGCGCGCCGCCACCCCCGCCGCCACCGCCGGCCATCACGGTGCCGGCGATCCACCCCTTCGTCTCCTCGTCCGCGAACGGCGTGCCGTCCTCGAAGGCGAGATCGGGCAGCGTGGGCGCGCGCGCGAGCAGCGCGGCGAGCTCGCGAACGACGACGTTGCGGGCCTTCTGACGATCCTCGCCGAGGTTCTCGAGCGCCGTGACGAGGTGGCGGATCGCGTCGAGCCAGAACGGGTACTGCGCCGACACCATGTCCGCGGTGTTGGCGAGCCCTTCCCAGTTGCCCGACGAGACGAGATCGTTGATGCCCGACGTGATGTGCTCGCGCGGCGCCTCGGCGCGCGTGCGACCGCTGCCGTCGTCGGCGGGCGGCTCGGAGACGAGCAGCCACGCCGCCTGTCGACCGAAGCGGAAGCCGTCGGCGTCGGCGGGGTTGTCGCGCAGGAGCACGTCGGCGGACTTGCTGAGGAGCGCGGTCATCTCGCCGAGCACGCGATACGCCGACGACGCGTCGGTGATGTCGTCGGGCGATGGACCGCCGCCGCCTCCTCCGCCGGTCGGCGCGGCCTCGAGCGAGGCCGGCCGCATCGACGCGGGACGGACGGACATCGGCGCCGGCTCGCTGCCCGGAGGCGGCGGCGGCGGGGGCGGCGGGGGTGGCGGCGGGGCCTCGGCGGGCGCGCGCGCGACGAGCCCTCGAATCGCCTCGCGCAGCGCTGCCATGCCCGGATAGGAGTCGGCGAGCTTGTCGCGGAAGGCCGCGTCGAGCGCGCGGCTCAGCTGATCGATCGCGAGGCAGAGATCGCGCTCCTTCGGCCCCGGGTTCATCGCCTGAACGAGCGGGCCGAGCACGTCCGAGTACCAACCGACGAGGTTGCCGCGCGCCTTGGGCCGCTTGAGCGGCGGGTACATCGGCTCCCAGAAGGCCTCGGTGAGACCGTTCAGCAGCACGAGCCCGTCGAGGACGCCGGTGAGGCCGGCGGCTCCCGCGCCCGCCGCGTAGTACAGCGCGACGCGGAAGTCCTTCGAGCGCTCGCTGAGGAGCTGCTCGCCGCTCGAGACGAGCGCCGACCAGTCGATCTTGCCGCCCTCGATGGCTTGGAGCTTGTCGACCTCGGTCTTCATCGACTCGAAGGTCTCGTCGTAGGAGATGTCGTCGCCGACCCCCCCGTTGATGGGCGCGAGGAGCGCTTCGAGGCGCTCCTTCGACTCGTTCACCACGTCTTCGACGCTCATGGTCCGCGGGAGGATACAGAGGCGCTCGCGGCTGTGCGAGCCTCTTCGCGGACGCGCAGAATCGCCCCTCCCAGGCCGATTTTCACGCGTATCGCCCCCTCCCCGGGCCCCTCAGCCGTCGACGGCGACGCCGAGCGCGCGCGCCAGCGCGATGGTGCGCGCATGCTCGGACACGCGATGCATGAACGACTGTTTCAATGTTGCATCACTAATCCTTTTGCATCTCTCATGCAGCCTTCGCAGCGCTCGCTCGACGGACGCCTTGGCCTCGATCGTCCTGCCGAGCCTCGCGAGCACCTCGGCGTGCGCGAGACGAATGACCGCATCGCCCTCCTCGGCGGGGCCCGTCGCCGCGACGACGCCGAGCGCCGCTTCGGCGGACGACCACGCCTCTTGCAGGCGCCCCTCGGAGAGGCGCACGAGGGCGAGCTCGGCGAGCGGCCAAGCCTGCGCCGCCGGCGTCGCGACGAACCCGACGATGGCGTCCTCGAGGGCGCGCGCTGCGCCGAGATCGTCCCCACGGGCGGCGAGGACGATGCCGAGGTAGAGCCGCATGCTCCCGAGCGCGAACGGGTCGGACGAGGCGCGACCGAGCTCGAGCGCCTCGAGCGCCAGCTGGTGCGCCTCGTCGAGGCGACCGAGGCGCAGCGTGACGAGCGAGAGGTGGTGCTTCGCGCCTGCCACCACGCGCGCGATGCCGAGCCGCTCACCGGTCGCGAGCGCGCTCTTCAGCGCATGCTCCGCGTCCTCGTAGGCGCCGAGGACCATGAGGTCGTAGCCGATGCTGCTCGTCTCCCTGCAGGCGTTGCGCAGATCGCACGCCTCTTGGAAGCGCCGGACGACCTCGCGATCGTGACGCAGGCACTCGGAGAAGTCCCCGGCGAACATGGCGCACCACGATCGAGCGCTCTCGACGTGCGCGATCGTCGCCGGATCCGCGCCGGGCTCGTCGGCGAGGACGGTCGCCCTCTCCATCAACGCCCTGACGAGATCGTGTCGCCCGAGCCGCAAGAACGAGGCGACGAGGGCGGTGATGGCGGACGCGAACGCGGGCTTGTCGGCTGGCGACGGGACGTCGCTCAGCACGCTCGTGGCGAGCTTGATCGCAGCCTCCGGATCGCCGCCGCGGGTGAGGGCGGTCGCGAGGGACGCGAGCGCGCGGCAGAACAGCGCGCTGCCACGAGGCGTGCGCGCGATGACCTCGGTCGCTGCGCGCCGCGCGTCCCCGTACTCGAGCCGCCAGACGTGGCACTCGGCGAGCATGGCGAGGAGCGAGGACGCCACGTCGGCGCGCGGACGATACTCGAGGCCGCGCCGCGCGAGGTCGAGCGTCTGGGTGATGTCGCTGCGCTCGAGGGCCTCCGCGGCGGAGCGCTCGTACCACGCGGCGGCCTGCTCGGCGGCGTTCGCGCGGGCGAAGTGCTCCGCCAAGACCGCCGACTGCCGCTCGCCTTGACGCTCGAGGAAGACGCCCGCCGATCGGTGCGCGGCGACGCGCTCACCCTGCACGAGGCGCGCGTAGGCGACCTCGCGGACACAGGCGTGGCGGAACGCGTACTCGCTGGCGCCGCGGCGCCGAGGTCGCGCAACGACGAGCTCGCGGTGCACGAGCTCGTCGATCGCGGCGGCGACCTGCGCGGAGGTGTGCCCCGACGGCCCCCCCGTCGTCGCGCGCGCGAGGAGCTCCGCCACGCCGGCGAGCGAGAACACGCCACCGAAGACGCTCGCCTGGGAGAGCACCTCGCGAGCGGCCGGGTCCAACGCCTCGACACGGGAGCGAACGATCTCGTCGAGCTCGGCGCCCTCGGGCATGCGCTGCGCCTCGACGCGAGCGCGGAGCACCTCCTCCAAGAGGAGCGGATTGCCTCGCGCGGCGCTGACGGCGCGCGCCACCTCCGAGTCCGTCAACGTCGGGGCAGCGGCGCGCGCCGCGCGAGCGATCGACGCGAGCGACGCGTCGTCGAGGCCGACGAGCGCCTTGCGCACGCTCGTCCAGAGGCGCGGATAGACCTCGTCCACCTCGGGGCGCGCGGTCGCGAGGATCGCCCAGGGCCTCGGCTTGAGCAGGCTCAGCGCGTGACCGAAGAGCTCGACGCTGGCCGCGTCGGCCCACTGCAGATCTTCGATCACGAAGAGCAGCGGTCGCTTCGCCACGACGGCGCCGACGAAGTCGAGGAACGCGAAGCGCAGCTGATCCCCCATCGAAGCCGCGTCCCGCCGCGCTCGTCGAACCTGCGGAGACGCGGGCTCGGGCGCCCCGACGCCGGCGATCTCGGCGAGGAGCTCTGCGATCCGCGCGACGTCGGCGGCGGTCCGCCCGCCCTCGATCGGCAGCTCGGCGGCGGCTCGGTCTCTGATCGCTTCGCGCCGCGCCTCCGGGCCATCGTCACGCGGGACGCCCGCCGCCCGCGTCACGAGCTGCGCGGCGACGCCGAACGCGACACCGCGCCGCATGGGATCGGCCGCGACGCTCCACGCCTCGACCTCGGGGTGGCGCGCGCGGATCCGATCGGTCACCTCCTCGACGAGCCGCGACTTGCCGAGGCCCGCCGCGGCGACCACCACCGCGCCCTGCGCGGCCTCGTGCGCGACGGCCTTGGAGAAGAACGCGGAGAGCTCGGCGATGTCGGCGTCTCGACCGACGAAGGCCGTGGGGCGCCCCAACAACCGGCGAAACCCGCCGTCGGGAGCTCTCTCACCGACCAACGTCGGGCCCGTGGGATCCCACGACACCTCGAAATGCGCCTCGACGATGCGCGCGCCCGCGGCGTCGAGGCGGATCGGCGAGCGCCCGGCCCCCGGCTTGCGCGTGAGCGCCAGGCGGAGGGCCGCGTTCGTGTCGGTCTGATCGCCGAGGAGGTCGACGCCCGTCACGATCGAGATGCTCGCCGCCGGAAGCGCCTGCGCCATCTCGAGCGCGAACGGTGCGAGGTCGAGGATCTCCTCTCGTGGTTCGGAGAGCGACGTCGGCAAGACCAGGGCTGCGTCCGCGAGCACGGGCTCGAAGCGCAGACCCGCGGAGGCCGCGCGCGCGCCGAGGACGGCCGCGCCCGCGCGATCGATCCCCGAGACCGCGATGACGGTCGAGCTGCGTCGCGCGGTCGTCGAGGCCGAGGGTCTCGGCGGCGGAACGGCGACGGGCGACGCCGCCGGCTCCTCGACGGGCGCCGCCGAGGCATCGCTCGCCGGCGACTCCGCACCGACGGCGCCGTCGCTCACGAGACGGGTGGGCACGCCCCTCAAGCGCGTCGGGCCCGGCTGCGACGCCGAGACGAGCGTGTGCTCGTTCGCCGGGAAGGCGGTCTGCGGCCCCGTCTTCACGCGGACCGCTTCGCTCGCCGCCTCGCCGAGCGCCTCGCGCATCGCCATCGCGCTCGGCCACCGCGCTGCCGGATCGAACGCGAGCGCGCGATCGAGCACGAGCGCGACCGGCGCCGCGAGGCTCGAGAGCGCCTTGAACGACTTACCTGCGCCGTCGAGCACCGACGCCCCGGTGACCAACGCGAACGTCATCGCTGCGACGGCGAACAGATCGCTGCGCAGGGTGGGCCCGGTGCCGAGCGCCTGCTCGGGCGCGATGAAGGGCGAGGTCCCCACGTCGAAGGAGAGCGTCGTCTCCTCACGCGCGAGCCGCGGTGCGGACGACGATCCGAGGCCGCACAGGCGCACGCGACCGCCCCGCGCGAGCAGCACGTGGTCGAGGCTCAACGCGCCGTGGACGACCTGTCGTTCGTGCGTCGCGGCGAGCACCTCGAGCACCGCGAGCGCGAGCTCGACGGCGAGCGTCGGTCGGAGCCGTCGCCCCTCCGCGAGCCAGCGCCGGGAGAGCGTCTCGGCCTCGATGAGCTCCATCGACGTGAAGACGCCCCCGTCCGCGGTCACGCCGTCCTCGAGTGTGTGGATCACGCCTTCGTGCGGGATCTGATTCGGCAGGTACGCGAGCGCGAGGAGCGCGGCCCTCGCCGAGGGCTCCGCGGTCAGCGCCGGGTGGAGGAGCTTGAGCGCGTGACGCCTCCCGCCCCGGTGCGTCGCTGCGTACACCTCGCTCGTCGATCCGGTCGCGAGCAGGGAGTCGAGGCGCCACTCGTCCGCGAGGATCGAGCCGGGACCGAGGGTGGTCGAGGTCGAGCGGTCGCTTTCCATGGCCCCGATGGAGAGTACACCGCGCGCCGAGGGACCGTACGAAAGACACCGCGCACCGCGCGACGAGCGGGCGAGGCGTCAGGCGCTGCGTGCGGCCGGTGGCCTGGACCGCGCGACGCGCGCGTCGCTCAGCCGAACCCCGAGAGGAAGCTCGCGATGGGCTGCTCCGTGACGGACACCACGCTGTCCATCTTCGGCTTCAGGCGCGCGCGCGAGGTCTGCTCGTCCGCGGTCGGCAGGCCGCAGAGCTCGGCCACGTGGTCCGCCCCGCCGGTCGGCGAGATGATCTCGCGCAGCGTCGCCACGTGCGGCGGCCCGAGGTGGATGAGCGCCGTCTGCTGCGGAGTCCAGAAGGTGTTGAGCAGCGTCTGCTTCCACCCCGAGATGCGCAGGATGAGATCGATCCACACCGCGGTCGCGTAGGCGTCGCCCGGCCCGATCGGCAAGCGGAGCGCGAGCCCCGTCTGCGGCAGCTCGTTGCCTCGAAAGGGCTCGACGGCCTCGGCGAGGTTCGACACCACCCAGTAACGGCTCGAGTCGCTCCCGAAGCCGGTCTCCCAGAGCGCCTTCATCGAGTTCTCGCCGAGCCAACGCCGATACTTCGCGCACATCGTGTCGACGTCGTCGAGCGGCGGCAGCTCGATCCGCTGCACGCGGTCGACGAACGCGTCGACGGGCCACCCGCGCCCTTGCGTCGCGATCTCGTACGCGGCCGTGAAGAAGGGCCAAAGCGCGATCGGCAGCCCGGCGCCCGCGCTGACGAGCTGGTTGTAGTCGTAGCTCGCGAACACGACCATCGGGAAGTTTCGACCGACGGTGTCGCGGCTCGCCGCCCAAGCACCGACGAGGCCGCGGCTCGGCAGCTCGTCTCCCTTCGCCTCACCGCGAAAGATGAAGAGGCCCACCGCGTGCGCGTAGGCGGCCTCGAACCCCTGACCGAGCGATCGCTGGGCGAAGTCGAGACCGCCCTGGATCCACCGGTCGAACGCGGCGAGCTCGTCGCCGCTGGCGTTCAGCTGGATGAAGTCTCCGGTCGCCGGCAGCTTTCCCAAGCATCCGACGACGGGCGGTCCGGAGGACTTCTTCTTTCGCCAGAACATGCTTCGCGACTCATATCAAAATGGGGGCGCGGGAAAAAGCCGCGCCCCCCGGAAACGCCGCCCGAGAGCCCTCCGGGCGCGACGGCCCGGCGGGCGAGCCCCGGCTCGTCAGCTGCCCTTGCCCTTGCCGAACTTGTCCCCGATGCTCGGCGGGCAGTTCAGCATGCGGAAGAAGCTGAGCGGGAACGGGTGGTTTCCGCGTTTCGGTTTCACTTGCATCGTGACTGTGACAGGCGGCGCCGTCATCTGCCACGTCGCGATGAACTGCCGGTCGTCGTCCTTCACGCTGGTGAGCTCGTCGGCCGACTCGAAGAGGCGGAAGACGCCCCAAGGCCCGTCGCGCGTGATCTCTTCATCGAGGCCACCGGCGCCGCGCACCTGGATCTTCGCGCCGTGCACCTTCTCGCCCGGCCAGGTGAACTGGTACCAGAACTCCTTCTCGTTCCGGTAGATCCGCTTCTGACCTTCGAGCTCGAAGATGACGTCGCTCACGATCGGACTGACGGTCTTCAGGTTCACGTCGAACGTCACCTTCGGCTTGTCCCCGCCCTCGGAGAAGATCGCGTCGGTCACCTCGTCGGCGCGCTTCAGGCAGTTGTACATGAGCGGGTTGAACGGCGTGAACGGCGCGCCGGTCGTCGTGCCCTGCAGGTGGGCGATCGGGATGAAATCGTGCCCCTGCTTCATGTGGAACTGGGCGAGGTGCTTGTCGTAAAAGCCCCAGAGGATGCCGTCCTTCGGCTTGAAGAACGCCACGGCGTCCTCGTACGAAGCGTCCCGGTTCGCTGTGAGGTTGAACGGGTAGCGGTTCTTGATCTCGTCGCGGTACTTCGGCCAGACCTCGACCTCCCACAGACCGCTGGCCGTTCCGCCCGCGCCCTTCACCATCGCCTTGTAGGCCTGGCGGAGCGGGTTCAGGAGGAGCGGGTCCATGAGGTCCTGACCCTTGAGGTCCATGCTCTGGAGCTCCTCGGTCGCCTCCTTCACCGCGGCCTCGAACAGATCGGTCGCCTTCTTCGTGTCCGTGTCGGGCGGGCCTTCGGAGACGACCTGCATCTCGCCGGCGAGGGTCTCGAGCTTGCCCACGTACTTGTCGAGCTTCGCGTCGGGCGCGGCCTTCGGCGGCGGCAGCGGGTTGTCCGGGGAGCTCTCCTGCGCGACGGGCTCCGGCGGGAAGGCGAACTCCACCATCGACTCGAAGGCCTTGGTGATGCGGTCCTCCTGCGGGCCTTCCTTCGGCTGGTTGCCCTTCAGATCGTCGAGGCGCACCTGCGTGCGGGTCTCGATGCGCCGGCGGATGCGGTCGCCGATCTGGTCGACGACGCCGCCGTCCGCGGTGAGCCCCGCCGGCAGCTTCTTCTTGTTCTTGTCCTCGAACTTCGTGTTGTCACGGAGCGTGCGGAGCAGCCGGCGATAGGCCCACTCCGGCGTCGAGAGCGACTTGAACTCGCTGATCGCCTGGCGGTTGTTGTCCGGGATCGCGACGTTGATGTCGCGGAAGAAGTCGGTCCAGCTGTTGATGTACTCGTCCTCGTAGCGCTGCTTCACGCGCTTGAGCTCGAGCTTGATCTTGTCGCCCTGCTTCTTCTCCTCGGACGAGTACGGGACGACCCACTGCTCGCGCTCGAGGAGCGCGGGCGCGTCGGCGAGGTTCTTGAGCACCTGCTCGTGACCTCGCACGGTGAAGGGCCCCTTCACCTCGTACGGCTTGCCCTGCGTGACGGCCTGCTTGCTCGAGACCACGGGC
The DNA here is from genome assembly GCA_964467935.1 of uncultured Polyangiaceae bacterium. Lineage (GTDB taxonomy): Bacteria > Myxococcota_A > Polyangia > Polyangiales > Polyangiaceae > CAYYKK01. The sequence continues at coordinate 3,825 of CAYYKK010000128.1, read as the reverse complement.
TTGATGTCGGGTCGATCGGCGAACACCGTGTCGAGCGAGATCGGCGGGTACTCGAGGTTGTCGGGCGTCGTCGATCCGTTCTCGTCGATCTTCTTGTCGACGAGCGCGGTGACGAAGAGATCGTAGTACGCCTTGACCGGATCGGCGGCCCGGAGGCGCTCACGCGCGGACTCGACGATGGGCTTCTCGATCGGCTCGGGCGGGATCTTCCCCTCCTTGATGAGGCGCACGTAGAACTTCACGTGGTCGTAGAGCTTCGCCTTGAGATCGGCCTCCGGCAGATCCGTGCGCGGCAGGAGCACCTCGGCCCAGAGCGCCGTGAGCTTCGACACCTCGAAGTCCTCGAGCTGCTCGTCCTGGAGGCGATCCTTGTCGTTGAGGAGCAGATACGTCTTCAGGTTGTTGTAGTCCTGGAGATACGGATCGCCCTTGATGTCCTTCACCTTCTGCTCGAGCAGCTCCTTGCTCGGCTTCAAGAAGCCCGTGCGGAGGCTCGACACGTACTGGTTCTTCGTCGGCTCGTAGAGGCGCGAGCCCTGGTACATGCCCCAGCCGTAGCTGATCGGCGGGCCGTGGTTCTCCCAGTCGTTCAGCATCTCGAGGTGCACGCGGAGCGCGTCGAGCGTGCCCACCGCGTCGGTCGGCTTGCTCCAATCGGCCGCGCCCGCGCCCGCCGAGACGCGGCGCGTGTCCGCGACGAGCTGGCGGTTGTTGAGGAACGCGAAGATCGCCGGGACCATCAGCACGAGCGCGACGAGCGCCGCGGCCGCCGCGATCGCGATCGTCCGCAGGCGTCTGCGACGTAGCTCCGCCTCGGTGACGGCCGCGATCGTCTGGTCGGGGAAGATGATGCCCGTGAAGACGTCCTTCAAGAAGTAGCTCTTGCCCTCCTTGGCGGGTGCCTCCTCGTCCTCGGCGACCTTGAGACCGAACGCGCGACCCATCGCGCCGACGACGCGCTCGAGGGGCTTGCCCTCCTGCGTGCCGCTCGTGAAGTAGAAACCACGGAGGATCGGGTTGCGCGCGTTCTGCGCGGTGGCGGGCGCGAACGCCGCGGCCATGAAGTCGGCGAGGTTGCGCTTGATCGCCGCGAACTCGAGCGGAAACTGGTAGATCTTCTCCTTCACCGCGCGGCTTCGCTCGACGTTCATCCGCCGGATGCCGCGCTGGTGCAGGCGCTCGACGAGCGTGCCGAACTCCTCGTCGAACATCTTGCCGGGCTCGGCCTTCGACGCGTCGAGCCGGAAGGTCGCGCCCCACGGCATGCCGCGCTCGCTCTTCTTCAGATCGCTGAAGAACTCCACGAAGCCGCTCACGAGGTCGATCTTCGTGAAGAGCACGTAGACCGGGAGCGTCATCTTGAGCGTGTCCTGCATCTCGTCGATGCGCGCGCGGACCTTGCTCGCGGTCGCTTGGATCGCCTCCTCGTTCGCGTCGAGGAGCTCGTTCACGCTGACGGCGACGATGATGCCGTTGATCGGCTTCTCGGGCCTGTACTTGTTGAGCTGTTCGAGGAACGCGACCCACTCGTCGTGGTCCTCGGTCTCCGTCGTGTAGCGGCCAGCCGTGTCGAGCAGGATGGCTTCGTTGGTGAACCACCAGTCGCAGTTGCGCGTGCCGCCGACGCCACGGACACCGCCGCCCGCCGCGTCGAGGAACGGGAACACGAGGCCGGAGTGCTTGAGGGCCGTCGTCTTACCGGCGCCGGGTGGACCGACGATCACGTACCAAGGCAGGGAGTAGAGCGCGGCCTCGCCGCGACGCGACCCCTCACCGAGCTTCGACGCCTTGAGCGCCGCGATGCCCTCGGAGATCTGCTTGTTGAGCGCTTGGATCTCTTCGCGATCCTCGGGCTTCGCCGCGAGCGCCTGCTCCTGCGCCTGCTGGGCGATCGCCTTCTCGAGGGCTCGCGCCGCGCGCGCCGCGCGAATGCGTCGAATGAGCCAGAGCCCCACGAGCAGCACGACCACGACCACCGTGACGGTGATCGGAATCCACGTGGGAAAGACCTCCGGCCCGCCGGGCTCGGCAGGCGGGAAGACGAACCACACCGCCCAGACCAAGAGGATGATGAGGGCGCCTAGAATCCACATCCACATGGATAGAGCCTCCAGCGTGTTTCAGGAGGAACAGCCCGCCTGATCCACAGAGCTTGGAAACCATGATGGCCGCGAACCGAATCCGAGCAAAGTTATCGGCGCTCTTTGCCTTACATGCTCGCGTGGCTCGCGCCCGGCGTCGATGCACAAAGCGAGAAGGGGAGCGCTCGCTCGAGCCCTCCCCTCCTCCTCCGGCGCGTGACGCGCCGCGCTCAGCTCTGCACGAGCTTCTGGATCGCCTCCACGGCGTCGCTCGCGTTCGAGCCGACGACGAGGCGCATGATCACGACCGCGAGCACCGCGAGGCCGAAGAACACGAGCGCGAGCAGCACGAGCGGCAGCTCACGACGAACGGCGCCGCCGCCCGCGTCCTTGCGCTCGGCGTTGGGCGCGAGGACGTCGCCGCCGCCTTCGGACACCGCGACGTAGTTGCCGAGCCCCTCGACGACCTGCGCGAGCCCCTCCTGGTTGCGGAGGCGGTACTTGCCTTGGAAGCCGAGCGCGAGGCAGAGGAAGTAGATCTGCGCGACGTGGTTTCTGCCGCGCGCCCCGTGCAGGTTGTCGAGGTTGACGAAGAAGCCGTCACCGGCCGTGTTGAGCCCGAAGAACTGGAGCTGGAGCGGGTTGGAGAGCCACTGCGTCTTGCCTGGCCACGTCGAGTGGTAGATGACCTCGTCGGCGAACGCGGCGAGCGCGAACTTCGCGTCGATCATGTCCTGCTCCGGGATGCGCTCCTCGCGACCGCGCTCCATCATCTGATCGAACAGGCCGAGCACGCGGCGCTGCAGGATGTCCGGCGCGGGCAGGTCGCGCGAATTGCGTAGCTGAAGGATCAGCGACAGCACGTTCGAACAAACCCAGTACATCGTCTGCGACATGCTCATGGGCGGCGTTCCTCTACCTGCGGCGCTCGCGCCGCGTACGCGTGGGCCCGCGAACGATCGCTGGCCCGCTCGGCCCTGTCGGACCGACTCGAACCGAAGCGTATGTCGACGCCGCGGCGGGTGGCTACTTTTGGGAGCTCGGACCGCGTCCGAGGCACGTTTCGCAGGCCCCCCGACGGCCCGCGGGCGCCGCGGTCACCGTGGGTCGTGCGCCTGCGCGCCGATGGAGATGCACTACGATTACTTCTGCACCTGCACGGCGATGAGCCGCAGATCGACCTTCTGCGGGTCGATGGGCTGGTAGATCGCGATCGTGCCCGACCCGAGGATGTCGTTCCAGTAGTCGCCAGCCTGGTCGACGCGCAGGTACACGAGGCCCGGCTTGATCGGGATGGCCCCCGGCGGCCGGTACTCGATGGAGACGCGCACGCCCGGCATGGCGGCGTTGAGGATGTAGCCGATCTGGGTCCACGAGCCGACCTTCAGCAGGCGCGGCAGACGCTCGCGGAGCGTCGCCTCGTCGGTCCCCTTCGCCTCGAGGAAGAGCTCGTGCGTGCGCGGGAGCTTCGGATCCTCGAACTTGCCGAGGTACATGCCGTCGTCGCGCTTCTCGAGCGGCACGACCGTGTAGCTCTCGGCCAGCACGCCCGCGATGAGCGCGAGCGCGCGCTCGAACATCGGGTCGAAGACGTCGCCGAGCTCGAGGTAGTTGAACTTCGGCGTCGAGGTCGGGTCGCCGTCGGGCGAGAACGTGCACATCTCGCCGATGAGCGACGCGAGCGCGATGTACGCCTGCTCGGGGTGGCAGTCGCCGTGATCGACGAGGTGCGTGCGAGCTTTCC
>CAYYKK010000127.1:0-19205 GCA_964467935.1 uncultured Polyangiaceae bacterium | reverse complement strand
AGACCGCCTGCGCGACGGGCGTCAATCGATCGGCGAGCTCGGGGATCAGGAGGGGCGTGTACGCGCCGGCCGCGACGACGACGACGTCCGCGGCGAGGCGCTCGCCGGTCTCGGTCGTGATCCCGGCGACGCGCGACGGGCCGGGCGCGATGGGGAGGGCGCGGACGCCGGATCGGACGACGACGCCCTCGCGCTCCGCCTCGCGCAAGAGCGCCGAGACGACGCGCCCGCTCTCGGCCCAACCGCCGCGCGGGTTGTAGTAGCCGTCGCGAAATCGCCCCGGCGCCCAGCGCGGGAAGCGCGACGCGATCGCCGCCGCGTCGAGCCGCTCGAGCGCGTGACCGCGCCGGGAGAGCGCGTCGTAGCTGTCGTGCTCGAAGCCGAGAGGAGCCATCGGCTCGGTCGCCAGGACGAGGATGCCCGTCTCGTGGAAGAGCGTCTCACCGAAGCGGTCGGCGTAGGCGCGCCACAGCGGCAGCGCGTCCTCCATGAGCGAGAGGTAGTCGGCGTCCGAGCCGTAATCGAGGCGCACGAGCTTCGAGATGTCGGTCGAGGACGCGTCGGGGTGCGGGATCGGCCCCAGATCCGCGAGCGTGACGGTCGCGCCGCGGCGGCGTAGCTCGAGCGCTGCCGTCGCGCCGACGACGCCGGCTCCCAAGACGAGGACATCGGTCATGCGGGTCGCGCGAGCCTAGCCCGTCCACGGCCGACGCGGACGGTCTCGTTCGCGATCAGGCGGGCGGCGCCGCGCTCACCGAGCCTCGCGCGCGTGGGCGGTGAGCGATGACGAGCAGGAGGAGCCCCGCGACGACCGCGACGTCGGCCACGTTGAACACCGGCCAGTGGTGGACGTGGATGAAGTCGACGACGTAGCCGCGAAACGCTCGATCGACGACGTTGCCGATCGCGCCGGAGAGCGCGAGCGCGTAGCCGACGTGCTCGATCGGCCGCGCCGTGCGTCGCTGCCGAAACCAGAGCAGCGCGACGCCGGCGAGGGCGAGCGACGCGATCGCGACGAGCACGACGCTCGGGGACACGGCGTGGAACTGCCGGAAGAGGCTGAACGCCGTGTCGTGATTTTCGGTGTAGCGGAGGTCGAGCCAGCCGGGGACGAGCGCGAGCGCGCGGCCGTCGCCGAGCTCCGCCTTGGCCACGATCTTGGTCGCGTGGTCGCACCCCACGAGGCTCAGCGTGAGCATGGGCAGGAGCCAGCCCATCGTCTTTCGCACCATCGAGGCGAAAACCATCGACCGCGCGATCCATTCCGGCGCGGCGGTCGCCCGGCCCGACGGGGCGCCGATCACTCGAGGACGCGCGTGATGTCGGCGCCGAGGGCGCGCAGGCGCTCCTCGATCTTCTCGTAGCCGCGCTCGATCTGACCCGCGTTGTGGATGACGCTCTGGCCGTCGGCGCAGAGCGCGGCGAGCAACATGGCCATGCCGGCGCGGATGTCGGGCGACTCGACCTCGCCGCCTTTCAGCGGAGACGGGCCCGAGATGACGGCGCGATGCGGGTCGCACAGCACGATGCGGGCGCCCATGCCGATGAGCTTGTCCACGAAGTAGAGGCGCGACTCGAACATCTTCTCGTGCGCGAGGATCATCCCCTCGCACTGGGTCGCGCACACGATCGTCGTCGACATCATGTCGGCCGGGAAGGCAGGCCACGGCCCGTCCTCGAGCTTCGGCACGTGGCCGCCGAGATCGGGGCGGATGCGGCGCTCCTGATCCTTGTCGACGACGAGGCGCGTGCCCTCGATGCGCGGGCGCACGCCGAGCCGCTCGAACGCGAGCAGCGTCGATCGGAGATCGTCGGGGCGGACGGGGTCGATGGCGATCTCGCCGCCGGTGACGACGGCGAGCCCGATGAAGCTGCCGATCTCGATGTGATCGGGCCCGATCGTGTAGCTCCCCCCGGAGAGCGACGAGACGCCGTCGACGACGTACATGTTCGATCCGATCCCGTCGATCTTCGCGCCGAGCGCGACGAGGAACCGCGCGAGGTCCTGCACGTGCGGCTCGGTCGCGGCGTTGCGGAGGATCGTGCGCCCCTTCGTGAGGGCCGCGGCCATGAGGGCGTTCTCGGTGCCCGTCACGCTGGGCTCGTCGAGGAAGATGTCGGCCCCTCGCAGCGCCTCGGCCCGGAGGACGAAGGACGCTCCGACCTCCAGCGAGGCGCCGAGCTCCTCGAAGGCGAGGAAGTGCGTGTCGACGCGACGACGGCCGATGACGTCGCCGCCGGGCGGAGGCAGCGTCACGTGCCCGAACCGCGCGAGGAGCGGGCCGGCGAGCAGGATCGACGCGCGGATGCGCGCGCAGAGCGCGGGGTCGAGCGCCTTCGGCTTCACGTCGCGCGTGTCGATGCGCACGGAGTTGGGAGCGGTCCACGTGATGTCGGCGCCGAGATCGCCGAGCAAGGCGCACATCGTGTCGACGTCGCGGATGTGCGGGACCTCGGAGAGGTGCACCGGACCGTCGGCGAGCAGCGTCGCGGCGAGGATCGGCAGCGCGGCGTTCTTGTTGCCGGCGGGACGGATGGTGCCCGAGAGCGGCCGACGCCCGTTCACGACGAAGCTCGGTGACATGGCGCTCGTCCTCTCGCTCTTCGACGCATGCGTCAAGCCGACGTCGCTCGCGCGTCGCGCGACAGCAGAGAATTTTTCCCGAGCCGAGCGGGCATGCTAGGCGCTCGGGGATGTCCCTCTCTCGTCGACCGTTCGCTCGATCGCTCGCGCTCGGGGCGGCGCTCGCCTCCTGTGCGATCTCGATCGGCTCCGCGTCGGCCGAGCCGACGCGGACGGTGGCGCCCGCGAAGCCCGCGGCGGCGAAGACCGCTCCCGCGAGCAAGCCGAGCGACCCGCCCAAGCCCGTCCTCGTGGTGAAGGAGAGCGATCCGACGAAGCGCCTCGACGACGCGAAGGCGCCGAAGCCCGCGCCCGCCGCGGCGCCGCGGCCCCTCTCGCCGCTCTCGCACTCGCGCTCGTTCCTCGTCGACGTGAAGCCGGGCGACCCGAAGAGCGTGCGCATGGTCGAGATCGTCACGACGAGCGACCCGGCGCAGCCGAGCGTCGCGATCAAGGCGGAGCTGCGGGTCGGGCGCGTGGACGAGCCCCCCGAAGAGGTCGTGAGCTTCCCCGTCGACGCCGGCTACGAGCTCGTGCTCGCGAGCGCCGACGTCGTGGATCTGAACTTCGACGGCTACCGCGACTTCTGGGTCGTGCGCGAGATGGGGGCGAAGTGGAACCGCTACGAGGCGTACGTGTACGAGCCTCGCACGGGTCGCTTCGTGAAGGACGCCTTCGCGAAGGAGGTGGCCGCGCTCGACAACCCGGACGTCGACGAGATGTCGAAGGTCATCGTCACGAGCTCGCTCGGCCCCGCAGAGCCCTACCGCACGGTCCGCAAGGTCGCGGGTGGCCACACCGTCGTCGTGGAGTCGTGCATGTTCCACAACACCGCGGACACGAACGGGGACGCTCGCAACGACGGGCTGCTCGTCGTGCAGAAGGTGGTCGGCGGCGCGCTCAAGACCGTCACGTCGAAGAAGATCAGCGTGGGTCTCGGCGACGACCCCTGCGCTCCGTAGCGCGCGCCGCCGAGGAGCCGCGTTGCCGGCGAGGCGCGCGGGCGGTAGCGTCGGGGCGTGATCCTCGAACGCTTTCGATTGGACGGGAAGGTCGCGATCGTCACCGGTGCCGGTCGAGGGATCGGGCGCGCGACGGCGCTCGCGCTCGCGGAGGCCGGCGCCGACGTGGCCCTCGCGGCGCGCCGCGCCGACACGCTCGAGGAGGTGGCGAGCGCTGCCCGATCGCTGGGTCGACGGGCGCTCGTCGTGCCGACCGACGTGAACGACCCCGCCGCCCTCGATCGCCTCGTCGGTGAGACCGTGAGCGAGCTCGGCGGGATCGACGTGCTCGTGAACAACGCCGGAGGCACCCCGCCCACGATCGCGCTCGGCCTCACCGACGCGGAGTTCGAGGCCGCGTACCACTTCAACGTGACGAGCGCGCTCCACCTCTCACGCGCGTGCGCGCCGCGAATGCGGCGGGGCGGTGGGAGCATCGTGAACATCTCGTCGGCGATGTCGCACGTGGTGGACAGCGGCTTCGTCGCCTACGGCGCGGCGAAGGCGGCGCTCAACCACATGACGCGACTGCTCGCGATCGAGTGGGCGCCGCACGTGCGCGTCAACGCCGTCGCGGCAGGCGCGACGTTGACCGACGCGCTCGAGATCGTGGCCTCGATGGAGTCGCTCAAGGCCGCGATGGTGGAGCGCACGCCGATGGGCCGTCTCGGCGATCCGAGCGACATCGCGGCGGCCGTGCTCTACCTCGCGTCGGGCGCGAGCGGCTGGGTGACCGGCAAGATCCTCGAGGTCGACGGTGGAGCGGTCGGCTCGGTGTGGCCGATCAAGATCCCGGGCGGGCTCGAGGACGCGTGACGACGGCGGCCGTCGCTGCGCGAGACCTGCGCGCGACGACGCCGGTCGACAGCGCGACGCCGACGACGATCACCGAGGCGGCCACCAGCGTCCGCGCGGTCGGGACGATCGCGAACACGAGGTAGGATCCGAGCGCCGCGATGGGCGGCTGCGCGTAGACGTAGACGGCGACGAGGGAGCTCTCCGCGCGACCGAGCGCATACGCGTTGAGCAGGTACGTGAGGACCGTCGGGCCGAGGACGACGAACACCACCGAGCCCCAGTCGTGCGCGGCGAGGTCGCTCCATCGCGCCGAGAGCGCGGGGCCGAGCGTCAGGGGGAGCGCCTCGAGCGCGCCCAGCAGCATGACCCACGCGACGGTGACGAGCGCGCCGAGGCGGGCGATCGTGCCTCGGACGAGGACGAGATACGCGGCGTAAAGCGTGCAGTTCACGAGCAAGAAGACGTTGCCGAGCATCTTCTCGTTCGAGAGATCGAAGCGCTCGACCTCGATGAGCAGCGCGGCGCCGACGAGCGCGACGGCGATGCCGAGGAGGCGCCTCGGCTCGACGCGCTCCCGTCCCAGCGCCGACGCGATGGCCACCGTGAGCGGCGGGATCAGCATCACGCAGATCGAGGCGTTGAGCGGGCCGCTGCGCGAGAGGCCTCCGATGAAGAAGAGCTGGTTCAGGCTGATCCCGAGCGCCGCGAGCCCCGCGAGCCGCGCGAGCTCCGACGCCTCCGGGAGGCGTCGACGATGCAGGCGCGCGGCGACCGCCAGGATCGGCGACGCGAACGTCAGCCGAAGGAAGACGAGCGCGAGCGGCGGCAGAACGCGAAGGAGCGACGCGCCGGCCACGGGCCAGAGACCGAACAGGACCTGCACGGCGAGGAGCGCGGCGTGGACGCGGGGCGGCGCGTCCGGCGCACGCTCGAGCGAAGCGTCTCGGCTCGCCTCGGCGTGGACGACCTCGATGCGCGGCTCGGACGCTCCTTCGCTCACGAGCCTCGCGCTATCGCATCGGCTCGGGGCGAGCGCAAACCTTCCCTCGCGCGACGTCGCGCGTCGCCCGTTCGCCCTCGTGGACCCTTTCGGCTAGGCTCCGGGGATGCGCTTCTTCACCCTTTGCAGCTTCGCCCTCGTCGCCGTCGCCGCCTCCGCGTGCGGGGGCAAGGTCATCTTCGGGGAGGGCTCGGGCGGCTCCGGCGGGACGACGTCGACCACGGGCGGCGTCACGACCGGCAAGACGAGCAGCACCGTCGTCAGCGGCACCTCCACCGGCAACGTCGTGGCCTCCTCCTCGACCGGGATCGATCCGGGCATCTGCGCGAAATTCTGCGCGGTCGTCGGCAACTGCACGAGCTCGCCCTGCGATCAGACCTGCCAACAGATCCTCGCCACGCCGGGCTGTCAGTCCGAGGCGATCGCCCTGCTGACGTGCATCACGCAGAGCTTCGATCCGATGACGTGCTCGCCCTTCCCTGGCGCGTGCCAGATGGAAGCGCAGGTCTTCCAGAGCTGCTCGCAGCCGCCGCCCCAGCAGTGCCAGAACCAGAGCTGCAACGGGAACGGCCAAGCCTGCGCCTGCCAGGGCCAGTGCTTCGGGTCGCCCGTGTCGACGAAGTGCACGCTGCTGCCGTCGCCGATGTGCCAGTGCTTCGCGAACGGTCAGTTCGTCGGCCAGTGCACGCAGCCGAGCGGCAACGCGTGCGATCTCTCGATGGGCTGCTGCTCGCAGTTCTTCTTCCCCCAGCCCGGCGGCTGAGCGCCGCGCGCGATGGACTCGGCCGCCGCCGCCACGACCCCGACGAAGAGCACGCTCTACCTGCAGGTGCTGTCGGCGATCGTGGTCGGCGTGGTCGTCGGACACTTCGCGCCGCACTTCGGCGCAGCGCTCAAGCCGCTCGGCGACGGCTTCGTGCGGCTCATCAAGATGCTCGTCGCGCCGCTCGTCTTCGCGACGGTCGTGGTCGGCATCGCGAGCGCGGGTGATCTGAAGCGCGTCGGGCGCGTCGGCGCGAAGGCGCTCCTCTACTTCGAGGTCGTCACGACCGCCGCCCTCGGCATCGGGCTCGTGGTGATGCACGTGATCACGCCCGGCCGAGGGATGAACGTCGACGTCTCGAAGCTCGATCCCTCGAGCATCGCGAAGTACACGAAGCCGCAGCCGCACTTCGGCGAGTTCGTCCTCGGCATCATCCCGGAGAGCGTCGTCGGCGCGTTCGCGCAGGGCGAGATCCTCCAGGTCCTGCTCTTCGCGATCCTCTTCGGCGTGGCGCTCGGCAAGATGGGCGACAAGGGCAAGCCGCTCTTCGATCTCGTCGATCGCTTCGCGCAAGCGCTCTTCACGATCGTCGGCATGATCATGCGGCTCGCGCCCCTCGGTGCGTTCGGGGCGATGGGCTACACGGTGGGCACGTACGGCCTGGCCACGCTGACCAGCCTCGGCAAGCTGATGGGCGCCTTCTACCTCACCGTGATCCTCTTCGTGGTGCTCGTCCTCGGGTCGATCGTGCGATCCGTGGGCCTGTCGCCGGGGCGCCTCTTCATCTACCTCCGCGACGAGCTGTTCCTGGTGCTCGGGACGTCGTCGAGCGAGTCGGCCCTGCCGCGGATGCTCGCGAAGCTCGAGCACCTCGGCTGCGACAAAGCGGTCGTCGGGCTGGTCGTGCCGACGGGCTACTCGTTCAACCTCGATGGCACCTGCATCTACCTCACGATGGCGGCGCTCTTCCTGGCGCAAGCGACCAACACGCACCTGTCTCTCGGCGACGAGCTCGCCGTCCTCGCGGTGCTCCTCATCAGCTCGAAGGGCGCCGCAGCGGTCACCGGGGGCGGCTTCATCACGCTCGCTGCGACGCTCGGCTCGACCGGGAAGATCCCGGTCGCGAGCATCGCGATCCTCCTCGGCATCGATCGCTTCATGTCGGAGGCGCGCGCGCTCACGAACCTGATGGGCAACGCCGTCGCGACGATCGTCGTCGCGAAGTGGGAGGGCAAGCTCGATGTCGCGCGCGCGCGCGAGGTGCTCTCCCCGTCGGCGCTGCCGGCGCCCGAGAAGGCGTAGCGCCCGTCTCGTGGACACTGCGCCCCCACCGAAGTGGATCCTCGAGCCTCCGCGTTCGATGTAGGCGCAGCGTCGCCAAGGCTCGAATCTACGAAGAAACGAGACCGGCGCGCGAGGTTCGAGCCGGGCACGCGAGTTGCTCCTCGGGCTGGTCATGTCGATCCGAACCGTCATCGTACGAGGCCTCGCCACCGCCACGCTCACGGGTCTCGCCGCGCTCGTGGCTGCCTGCTCCGTGGAGGAGACGCAGCCCGAAGGGGAAGCCGTCGGCGTCCTCAGCAACGAGCTCACGTCGGCCAAGACCGTCGGCGACTGGCACCTCTTTCCGAACGGCGAGGAGTGTCTCGCGGCGGTGCAAGGGTTCTACCCGGCGAAGTTCCACGCGTACCTCCCGCTCGCGGGCGATGGGTGGACGGGCTCGTGCGCGCCGCACGGCGCCTGTCACATCTGGCTCGATCGCATCCCCGATCCCGATCTGTGGGAGCGCATCCCCAACGACGGAAACCACCTGCCGTCGACCTACGATCTCATCGTCTATCCGCCCATCGCGGGGGACCCGTGGGGCCACATCGCGTCGGTCGATCACGTCGAGGGCAAGACCATCTACGTGATGGACGACAACTACGTCGCCCACCACGTGAAGTCGTCGCAGCCGCACACCGTCGGCTGGAAGGCGTACGGCTGGTACCACCTGAAGAAGCTCGGCAAGGTCCCCGCGCCGCCCCTGCATCCCTCGGGTTGCGTGATCGGGGGGCTCTACTGCGGCGGCGACAAGCTCGCCGGCAACGCGAACGAGCTCTATCGATGCGCCGCGAACGGTCCGGTCCCGGTCGAGTCGTGCCACCACGGCTGCGAGGTCCAGTCGGGCAAGGACGACGCGTGCGGCTGCGTCCCGAGCTCGTTCTATTGCGGCGGCGACACCGTCATCGGCGATCCGAGCACGCTCTACGAGTGCCAGGCCGACGGGGTCTCGACGAAGATCGCGAAGCACTGCGCGAACGGGTGCAAGGTGCAGAGCGGCAACGACGACACCTGCAAGTGACCAGTGCACCGACCCGCGCCTCGTCCGAGCCGCGGGTCGGCGCGCTCACGTTCCGCCGACGCTCTCGTTGGGATCGAGGGAGAACACGGCGCCGGTATCGAAGGTCGCCATGCGCCGGAGCACGCGCACGCCCGCGGTCGTCACCATGACGACGTCCTCGAGACCGTCGCCGTCGACGTCGCCGGTCGTGACGCTGGTGATGCGCTGAGCCGGCGCGTCCGCGGAGGTGGTCTGGCTCGAGCCGATGGCGATCTCGCGCGCGCCGGCGAGCGCGCGGAGCCTCGATCCCTCGAGCGCGTAGAGCTTGAGATCGGTCGCGACGAGGACGCTCGGCGGCGCGACCGTCTTCTTCGCGAGGATCGACGCCGGCGCGGCGGCGAGCGCGAAGTCGACGATGGTGCGTCCGTCGGGGAGCGGCACGCGCGAGGGAACGAGCACGCCACCATCGTTTCGGAGCACGAACATCGCGGAGAGGGGACCGCTCGCGTCCGACGGCAGGTTGTCGAGCGGAACCGACCACGCGCCGACGAGATCGAGATCGCCGTCGGCGTCGAGATCCGCCGCGAGGACCTTCGCCTGGTTGAGCGGCTGCGTCGCGTCGAAGTGCCGCATCAGGACGGGCGCACCGAGATCGATCGGCGACACGTCGTAGCCCGCGCCGTTCCAAGCGCCACGCTCCATCGCGAGGACGAAGTCGCAGCCTTGCGACGACGAGCACGAGGACAGGTCGAGACGAGGCTCGAAGGCGAGCCAGCCGCGGTGGCCGGTCGCGTCCGCGTCGCTCAGCGCGAGCCCAGCGAGGAAGTCGGGGAACGGCGACGGGGAGGTCGCGACCTCGGTCGGCGGATCGGTCGAGAGGATCGCGGGACCCGCGCCGCGGAACGCGAAGAGCGCGTTCTTCGAAGCGTTCGACTGGCCGCTGCCCGCGTTGAGGGACGCCGTCATGAGCACGTCGGCGCTCCCGTCTCCGTCCACGTCGCCCGCGACCGCGCTCATCGGCACCACGGGATCGCTCGAGGTCGCGTCTCGCACGCGCAGCACCGAGAGCGGACGGCGCTCGGGCGTTCCGAAGAGGACGCCGGCGGAGAAGTCCGACGTGGAGCACTGTCCGTCCGGCGTCGCGGCGGCGGTGACGACGAGGACGTCGTCGACCGCGTCGCCCACCTGCGAGATCGAGTCGGTGATGCGCGTCGCGACCAGCTGCTCGATGCCCGGCGCCTCGCTGAGGCGCGTCGGCCCGACCGGCGGCGCGAACGGCTGACCGAAGTACGCGAGCACCTGTTGGTCCCCGTTGCACTTCGGATGATCGACCGTGCTCACGACGAGGTCGCCGACGCCATCGCCGTCGATGTCGCCGCGCACGAGCGTCTTGTAGCCGACCTCGGCGCTCAGGCGGATCGGCGTCGTGCCGACGCCTTGATGCCCCAAGAAGACGTCGATGCCGGGCGTGGGGCTCATCGCCGCGACGTCGCCGATCCCGTCCGCGTCGAGATCGCCGATCAACGCCGAGGTCCAGATCATGTAGCCGGTCGGCGTGCCGACCACGGCGTACTCGATCTTCGGGGTCGGTAGCTTCACCGGGTAGCTCGCGTAGACGGCGTTGGTCGTGACGAAGTCCGCGAAGCCGTCCGCGTTGATGTCGCCGGCCGCGAGCAGCGCCGAGTCGACGAGGTCGGGGAGCGGGAGCAAGACGCTGCCCGGGCCGGTGATCGGGCCCGGCCCGCGGAGCAGCCTCGACTGCGATCCGACGCCGGCGGCGGTCGACGTGAGCAAGTCGACGTGTCCGTCCCCGTCGAGATCGGCCGCGGCGACGGTCTGCTCGATCGTCTTGCCGCCGGGCAACGTCAAGATCGCTCGCGACGGTGCGTTCGGCGGATCGAACGACACGACGACGACGTGGTCACCGCCGCGCTGGGCATAGACGAGATCCGGCGCGCCGACGCCGTCGAGATCGGCGAAGAAGGCGATCGTCTGGCTCGGGTCGAAGGTGCCACCGGCTTCGATGCCGACGTAGTCGCCGGGGCCGTTGCACTTCAGCGCGTCGAAGCAGAGCACCGTCCCGACGCCCGGTCGCCGCACGATCATCCCGGGCGGCGTCGCGAAGTTCACACCGGCGCCGTAGAGCGCGCTCGAAGGCACGGCGACGGCGTACGCGCTCGTGGCCGAGAACTGTTGAAACACGAAGGGGACGAAGTCGCGCTCCGGCCGCGACAGCAGCACCGAGAGGCCGAGGTCGCTCGGCTGCACGAGATCGGGGAGGAGATCGCCGTTCATGTCGGCGATCGCGGAGGCGTGGAAGGGCGTCGTCGCGATGGACACGATCGACGACCCCTGCCCCGTCGTGCCGGAGGAGGACGACTCGGAGTACACGACGTCGCGCCGCGCCCGATCGGACGAGAGGAGCGTGAGGTCCCCGACCCCGTCGCCGTCGAAGTCGGCGATCTCGGCGCGCACGCCTTGGACCCCGGGGAGCTGGAACCCCTCCTCGAAGCGGCTCGTGGGCGCGCGACACACGCCGTCGACGCCGCCGACGTAGCCCGCGGGGCAGTGATCGGCGCTCGCGAGGTAGCGGCACTCGTTCTGGGTGCCGGGCGCGCCGCAGGTGAGCGACCCGCTGGGATCGTTCGGGAAGGTGTCGCAGTCCTCCGTGCCCTCCTTGACGCCGTTGCCGCACTGCCCCGGCGGGATCTCTCGGAGGTTGCCGCAGCTCGTGAGGATCACCGTCGCGAGCGCCGCCGCGACGCGCAGGCGCCCTCGAAGCGCGAGAAGGAGGAGGCCGTCGGCGCCTTTCATGGCGTCATTGGAACGACGAACACGCCCTCCGTCAAACCGATCGCGCGCCGACCGCGACTTGGAGGCCGCGGCGCGGCCGATCGCGCTCAGCTCGTCTGCTCGAGGCGCTGGCGGAGGCTGCCGTCGGCGAGCGCCGCGATCGTGAGGTCCTCCCCGCCGAGCAGCGTGCCGCGCACGAACACCTGCGGGAAGGTCGGCCAGCCGCTCCACAGCTTGATGGCGAGGCGCTCCTTCCATGCAGACAAGTAACTTCCGTATTCCAGATACACGTGCGACAGACTCGCTTCGTCGAGCGCCTTGCGGACCTTCTTGACGTGGGGGTTCTGAGCCATGCCGACCACCACGAGGGGCGAAGCGGCGACGGCGCGGGCCACCTCGTCGACGACGCGCGCGTGATAGCCGCGCATCTGCTCGAGGGCGCGAGGGTCGCCGTGTGAGGGCTCGAAGAGAGGGCGATCGACGGCTTCGACGTTCATGCGCCGGAGGATGGCTCGTCCGACGCCACGCGCCAGGGGCGGGCCTGTGAAGAAGTGTTGGGGCGCGTCAGAGCGGCGCGAACAGATCCACCTTGTTGCCGTCGGGGTCGAGGACCTGCGCGTAGCGTTGCCCCCAGAACGCGTCCCACGGCGCCTTCGCGCTGCGGAAGCCGGCCTCGACGACGAGGGCGTGGATCTCGTCGACCTCGGCGGGCGAGTCGCAGAGGAACGCGAGCCCGAGGCGCTGTCCCCGGGGCTCGACCCAATCGGCCGTGAAGCTCTTCACGAGGGCCTCGGCGTCGAGCATCACGCGCACGCCGCTCGGCGTCGTCGCCTCGACGTGATCCTCGCTCGAGGTCTCCGGCAGCGAGAGGCCGAGGAGGCGATAGAACCTCAGCGCCTCGTTCATGTTCGAGACCACGATTCCGATCGCGTCGAGCCGCATGGCGTGTCCTCCGTCGTCCCGCGTCGATGCGTCGTCAGGCCTTGCCGACGTGGACGCTGCCGTTCGTCGCGCCATTCGCCGAGCCATTCGTCACGCCATTCGCCGAGCCCGCCTCGTCGGCGATCGGCGTGCGCGGCACGACGCGCTTCGGCGCGGGCAACAAGCGAGCGACGCTCGGCGCGATCTTGTCGAGCCCGGCGCGCGCCGAGTGGAGGAGATCGCTCGTCACCGCCTTCGTGTAGATGCGCATCGTGTCGATGACGGGGATCGGATCGACGGTGCTCGTGAACGAGTCCGCCAGGCCGAAGGGCAGCATCAGCGGGATCCAGCCGCGCGCGTACTCGAGCGCGAAGCAGCGATCCGGCATGCGGTAGCCGCGCGCTTGGCCGCGCGGCATGTGGTGCATGTCACCCGGCTTGAAGACCATCTTCTCGAGCTGGCCCTCGCCGTACGCCCACTGCTCTCCCTCGAGGATGATGAAGTAGTCGTCCGCGGCGAAGCGACCCGAGTAGCCCTCGGTGCCGATCGGCGAGCCGAAGATGATCACGTACTCGGTGATCGACGCGTGCAGGACCGCCATCTGCCCCATCGCGCCGCCCGCGATGTTGAAGACCCACTCGACCTCGGGCTGGATGTGCCCCGGGTAGAGTCGATCGAGCTCCGCGCGGATGCGCTCGACGCGCTGCTCGATCGGGAGGTGAAGGGCCCCTTTGGCCACCGACTGCAGGACTGCGGGATCGAAAACGTAGGCCACGGGCGTCTCCTCGAGGACGGCGCGTATCGCGGCGCGCTCCCGAGAGCAAGCCTCCGTCGGACGCTCAGTCCTCTTGCGCGATCGGCTCGGAGACGCTCGCCGACGAAACCGGCGCCGGCACCCTGTCGTAGCCATCTTCGACGAGGCCGATCGGGTTCTTCCAGGTGCCCATCAGCCGATCCCACACGGTGAACCATTGCCCGTAGTTCCACTTGTTGAACTTGTGGTGGGCCGTGTGGTGCATCGTGTGGTTGATGAGGTTCCAGCGGACGTAGGTCACGCGCTCGTGGATGAAGACGCTCCAGAGCGTGACGAAGGTGACGCTCGCCGCGTAGACCCCGATGTGCACGGGGAAGAGGAACGCGCAGAGGTGGTGCGGCGCGGCTTGCGCGAACGAGTCGAGCGGGTGGAAAGCCACGCTCGCCCACGGCGTCGTTTGTCGGAACTGGTGATGGTAGAGGTGGACGTGCTTGTAGAGGTACGGATGGTGCAAGGCACGGTGCGCCCAATAGACGAGCGTCTCGGTGACGAGGACCATCAGGATGATCGAGAGCACGAACCAGGCGGCGCTGTGGTCTCCGAAATGGAAGTAGACCTGGCTCTTGCCCTTCACGATGAAGTGGTGAATCGGCGCCGTGATGACGGCGTTGCCGCCGAGCGAGATCACCGCCCACATCTTCTCTTTGCGCATCTGCGCGGGGTCGGGCGTCTCGTTGGGGAAGAAGCGCTGCTTGCGAAGGACGAAGTAGTAGAGGTAGCTCGACCCGCTCGTCAGCAAGTAGAAGAGGATGCCGCCGGTGAAGAGCACGACGAAGCTCCCGAGCATGGTCTCCGGAGCGAGCACGGACTGAAGGAGCGGATCCACGGTCTCCGGCTCGTAGCGCATTCCTCCGCGCGCGTACAACCAGCATCCCTCGTCGCGACGCGAGACGAGCTACCGCAACGCACCGACACGCCGGCCGCGCAGCGGCGATCACGTCGCGAGCTTCGGCGCGCAGCGACGGGCGCGGTGCGAACGATCCGACGCACCCGAATCAGACGCGGCCTCGGGCGCGCGGTCTCACGTCACTGGACAAAAGGCTTGGATTCGACGCCCATTTTGCCAACACGGATCTGGGCTTCCGAAGCCAATCGGGCTATCAGGCTGACCGTGACGGTCGCTTCCTTTGCGACCCCCCCGCGGTCTCAGGAGAGGGGATGACGAAGAGCTCAATGACCGATGGCGTTTCCTCCGTGGCGAGCCCCGAGGATCGCGGTTTCTGCGACGAGATGCTCCCTCGGGTCTCGCGCACGTTCGCCCTCTCCATCCAAGCGCTGCCGAGCTCCTTGCGCGACGCGGTCGGCGTCTCCTACCTGCTCTGCCGGGTGGTCGACACGATCGAGGACGACGCGAAGATCCGCGGCGCACGCGGCGCCCTCTTCGACGCCTTCGACGCGGCGCTGCTCGGCGAGGACGAGACGGCGCTCGCGCGCTTCGAGCGCCTCTCCGACGAGGTGAGCCTCGGCCCGACCGACGCCGAGCGCGAGCTCGTGAAGCGCGCCGGCGCGGTGTTCCGCGTCTACCGATCGCTGCCGCGATCGCAGCAGGTCGGCATCTACCCGCACGTCGCGGAGATGAGCCAGGGCATGCGCGAGTACTCGACGCGCGCCGACGAGACGTGGGCGGCGCAGGTGGGCGCGGGGGCCGCGAGCGCGACGAAGAACGCGTCGGCGTCGGGCCTGCGGCTGAAGGATCTCGCGGACCTCGAGCGCTATTGCTACTTCGTCGCGGGGACCGTCGGCGGCCTCTTGACCTCCCTCTTCCTCGAGCTCGCGCCGCAGTCGAGCGACAGAGAAGCTTGGCTGCGCGATCGCGCGACGAGCTTCGGGCTCGGGCTGCAGCTCGTGAACATCGTGAAGGACGTCGCCGGGGATTTCGAGCGCGGCGACTGCTTCCTCCCCGTCGAGCTCGCGGAGGCGCACGGGCTGCCGCTCGACGCCGTGCTCTCGCCGTCGCACCGCCGCAACGGCCTCGCGCTCATCCGCGCGATCTGCGGCCGGGCGCGCGTGCACCTCGATCGCGCGGCCGAGTACACGCTCGGCTGGCCCGCCGATCAGGCGGACGGGCAGGGCAAGCACATCCGCCTCTTCTGCTCCGTGCCGCTCGCGCTCGCGTTCGCGACGCTCCGCGAGGTCGAGGACGGCCGCGACACGCTCGTCGCGGGTCGCTCGCCCACGGTCTCGCGCGCGCTCGTGCAGGAGGTCTTCACGGCGGCGGTCTCGGCGACGGCGGACGACGCCGCGCTCGCGGGGCTCTTCGATCGCTGCCGCTTCGGCGCGATCGGCCGCTGCCCCCGCCCGAGCGAGCCGACCGACAAGGTCGTGGACACGACGCGATCGACCGAGAGCGTCCGACTCGACGTGAGCGGCAGCTCCAGCACCGAGAGGACGGCGGACAAGATGCAGCAGGGCTCCGATGCGCGACAGGCCGACCGCGTCTTCACCGGCAAGGTCTTCATCACCGGCGCGGCGGGCCACCTCGGCGCGAACCTCCTGCACCGGCTCGTGACCGAGGGTCGCGACGTGCGCGTGCTCCTTCGGCCCGAGGACGACAACGGCGCCGTCGACGCGATCGAACGCGCGACGGGCAAGCGGGTCGAGCGCGCGATGGGCGACCTGCGCGACCGCGCGTTCATGACGCGCGCGATGGACGGCTGCGAGTCGGCGTACCACGTGGCGGCGAAGGTCTCGACGCTCGGCGGCACCGCCGAGGAGCTGCGCGAGCTGTTCGACTGCAACGTCGTCGGCACCGCGAACCTCCTCTCGGCGGCGAGAGAGGTCGGCACGAAGCGCGTGGTCGTCACCGGCTCGCTCGGCGCGGTCGGCTACGACGAGAAGGACACGCAGAAGCCCTCGGACGAGTCGGTGCCGTTCTACCCGTTCACCGATCATCTGCCTTACGCCCGCACGAAGATGCAGGTCGAGCTCGAGAGCCTCAAGGCCGTCGCCGACGGGCTCGACGTCGTCATCGCGACGTCGTGCGCCGTGCTCGGTCCTTGGGACTACCTCCCATCGCGCATGGGCCGCACGCTGATCGACTTCGCGAACGGCAAGCTCCGCGCCTACGTCGGCGGCGGCTTCGAGTTCGTCTCGGCGCGCGACTGCGCGGAGGGTCACGTCCTCGCGATGAAGCGCGGGCGCACCGGCCAGAAGTACATCCTGTCGACCGAGTTCACGACGGTCGATCAGCTGATGGACATCTTCGAGGAGGTGAGCGGTCGGCCGCGGCCGCGGCTGCGGCTCCCGGGGCCGCTCATGGCGGGGATCGCGCAGGTCAGCTCGTTCGTGCTGTCGAGCTTCTTCCCGAAGGTGCCGCAGCGCTTCACCCCGGCGGCCGTGCGCATCCTGCGTCAACAGCGGCACGCCGACACGACCAAGGCGAAGACCGAGCTCGGCTACGCGCCGACGACCGTGCGCGCCGCGATCCACGACGCCTACGCCGATTTCGCGCGCCGTGGCCTCGTGCCGCAGAGCCCGTCGCTCGAGGGCGCGTCGAGCGGACACGCGAAGGTCGAGCCGTCGCGCAAGAAGAGCAACGAGGAGGTCGCAGCATGAGCCCCCCGAGCTTCGAAGAAGCCAAGAACAAGCGCCAGAAGGTCCGCGCCGCGGGCCTCGATCCGAACTATTGGTACGCCGTCGAATACGACGCCGTCGTCAAGAAGAAGCAAGTCATCGAGGTGAAGTTCTGGGGCAAGTCGGTCGCCGTGTACCGCGACGACCGAGGCACCTTGCACGCCATCGAGAACCGCTGCGCCCACCGGCAGCTCAAGCTGTCGCTCGGGCAGGTCGTCGGCGACAAGCTCGTCTGCGGCTACCACGGCTGGGAGTTCGACGGCGACGGCAAGCTCGCCGGCGTCCCGCACGACACCTTCGGCCACAAGCTCCCGGCCTGCAAGCTGCCCTCGTACGCGGTGCGCGTGCGCTACGGCCTCATCTGGGTGTTCTTCGGCGACCAGGCGCGCGCGTGGTCGACGCCGATGCCGGAGATCCCGGAGCTCGAGGGTCCCGAGCCTTGGGCGTGCGTCCCGATCGACGCGACGTGGAAGGCCCACCACTCGATGATCCTCGACAACGTGAGCGACTTCACGCACGCGTATCTGCATCGCAAGTACAAGCCGTTCTCGAACGACGCGAAGCTCACGAAGCTAGAGACCGTCGGCGACAAGGTGTTCCTCGCGTACGACACGAAGGTCGGCGGCGGCGAGATCACCGGCCTCTTCATCGACCGAAAGCAGATCGACACCTCGGCGATGGAGCTCTGCTACGACTACCCGTACCAGCGCTCGAACACCGACAACCAGATCAAGCACTGGCTCTTCGTGCTGCCGATCGACGAGCGCACGACGCGCGGGTTCTTCCTGTTCCACTTCAAGCAGTTCAAGGTCCCGTTCCTGCCGCTGCACTTCCCCCGCCGGGTGATGAAGGTCATCCTCGCGATCGCGAACAAGGTGTCGATCGGGCCGCTGCTCGCGGAGGACGGCATGGCCGTCGAGGCGGAGCAGGAGGGCTGGGAGAAGTACTACGACGAGCCGATCGCCGAGCTGTCGCCGGCGGTGCACCAGTTCCAGGCGCTCACCATCCGCAAGTGGGAGGAGTACCTGACGACGCAGGGCAAGCAGAAGCTCGTCGATCCGAGCTCGCTCGGTCGCAAGAAGAACGAAGGACCCGCCACCCTAGGGACGTGATCGTGAGCGCAGAGAAGAGCGAAGCAGACATCGTGATCGTCGGCGCGGGCCCCGCGGGCACCGCCATGGCGGCGCACCTCGGGCAGCTCGGCGTCAAGGACGTCCAGCTGCTCGACAAGCACGACTTCCCCCGCGACAAGACCTGCGGGAGCGGCATCTCGCCGAAGGGCATCCAGGTGCTGAAGGATCTCGGCGTCTGGAGCGAGGTCGAGCCGCACTCGTATCGCATCACGGGCATCCGCCTCGTGACGCCGCGCGGTCACGAGAGCTATCAGTCCGCCGGCGACGTCGTTGAGGCCGTCGTCTGCCAGCGCCGCGTGCTCGATCACTTGATCTTGAAGCGGGCGCTCGACGCAGGCGTCCGCTTCACGCCGCACTTCGTGGCGCACGATCTCATCGAAGAGGGCGGTCGCGTGCTCGGCGTGCGCGCGAAGGACGGGCGCGAGGTGCGCGCCAAGTTCACGGTCATCGCGGGCGGGACGCACTGCAAGCTCGTGCCGCCGCGCAAGCCTCGCAAGCTCATCCAGGCGATCATGGGCTGGTGGGACGACGTGCCCTTCCGACCGGGTCACCTCGAGATGATCTTCGATCCGGAGACGGTGCCCTACTACGGCTGGCTCTTCCCCGAGAGCGAGACGCGCGTGAACATCGGCATCACGTACGAGGATCCCCACGGCAAGCGCAACGCGCGCGAGCTGTTCCAGCGCTTCCTCGATCGGCAGTACGCGTCGCGCCTCAAGAACGCGACCCAGGTCGGCGGGTGGAAGGGTCACCCCGTCGCGTACTCGTACGACATCGAGGGGCTCACCTCGCCGGGCCGCGTCGTCATCGGCGAAGCCGGTCTGCTCACGCACCCCGCGACGGCAGAGGGCATCTACCAGGGCATGAAGTCGGGCACGATCGCGGCCGAGACGCTGCGTGACATCCTGCGCCGCGGCGTGAGCGAGGGCGAGGCCTTCGCCGACTACGAGAAGCGCATCAAGGAGACGTTCCGCCTGTCGTTCCTCGGCGGCGGCGTGTTCCGGAAGATCACCCAGACGCCGCTCATCGACTGGCTGGTGAAGGTCGGCGAGCAGCCGATGGTCCAGTCGGCTGCGGCGAAGGTGATGGCCGCGATGTGACGTGGACGCGCGCCCCGCGCGCGGCGACGTGAGCCTGAGGGCAAGGTATGACTCAACGCTCGGGAAAGAAGGTTGGAGTGGAGCCTCGCGGATCGGATCGTTCGGCGCCGCGCGCCCGGTACGACGTCGCGATCGTCGGCGGGGGACCCGCCGGGTGCGTGACCGCCCTGTCGTTCGCGAAGAAGCGCGGCGCGCGGGTCCTCGTCCTCGAGGCCAACCCGAACTCGTCACGCCGCCTGGCAGGCGAGTGGATCCATCCCCCCGCCGTCGACATCCTGAAGGACCTCGGCGTCGAGCCGAAGCCGAGCCAACCGTTCAACGGTGGTCGCGGCTTCGTCGTGTTCCCGGAGGACGGGTCGAGGC
>CAYYKK010000126.1:0-19246 GCA_964467935.1 uncultured Polyangiaceae bacterium | reverse complement strand
CACGATCTCGCCGAGCGAGCTCGCGCGCATCCCCATCTTGTGCGTTCGATCCGGCGTCGAGACGCCCGCGAACGATCGCTCGACGAGGAACGACGTGATCTTCCCGTCGACCTTCGCGTAGACGATGAACACGTCGGCCTCGGGCGCGTTCGTGATGAGCGCCTTGTGGCCCTTCAGCACGTAGTGGTCGCCGTCGAGGCGCGCGGTCGTGCGCATGCCGAGCACGTCGGTGCCCGCGGAGGGCTCGGTCATGCCCATCGCGCCGATCCACTCGCCGGTGAGCACCTTGGGCAGGTACTTCTTCCGCTGCGCCTCGTTCCCCGCGTAGAAGAAGTTGTTCACGAAGAGCATCGCGTGCGCGAGGTACGCGAGGCAAAAGCCCGGATCGGTCTTCGACAGCTCGTGGTGGATGATGACGGCCGCGAGCGGATCCATGCCCGAGCCGCCGTGCTCGGTCGGGATCGTGACGCCGTGCAAGCCGAGCTCGCCCACCTTGCGCATCAACGCGACGTCGAGGCGACCTTTGCGATCTTGGGCGTCGGCCTGCGGCTCGAGGACCTCCCACGCGAAGTCGCGCGCGAGCTGGCGCAGCATTCGGTGCTCTTCGGTCGGGTTTTCCCAGTCGGTGTGATCGGTCGATTGGCCGGTGGTCATCGTGGAGCCCTTCTTCCGGGCGCCATACCACGGCCTGGGCAGAGGTCTCGCTCGAAAACGGACCGACCGGTCACCCGCCCGTCGGGGCGGGGGCGGCGTCGCGGCAGCAGCGAACGCCGGTCGAGTAGTCGAGGTAGCTCGCGGGGTGGTTGTCGACGAGCGCGCCGCAGCCCGACTTCGTCCCGCGCGCGTAGAAGCCTCCGGCGAACGCTCCCGCGCCCTCGTCGACCCACTCGTCGACGTTGCCGACCATGTCGAACACGCCGTCGTCGCCCCAGCGGCTCACGCAGCGCGGGCTGGCGCCCGTCGCGTGGAAGAGCGGCGCCCCCGCGGCGGCGACGTGGTTGAGGCGCGGGTCGAGGTGTCCGAGGGACGAATGGCCATGGAGGAGCGCGGCGGGGTGGGCCTCGCGGTTCACGTTGCACGCGCGGTCCTCGTAGTCCGCGCCGTACGGGAAGAGTCGATCGGCTTCGCCGCGGCAAGCCGTTCGCCACTCGTCGAGCGTGCAGAGCCGCTTGCCCGCGCCCTCGCAGGCGGCCCGCGCGACGACGCCGGTCACGTAGCCGCTCGGGCGCACGCCCTGGCGGCTCACCGCCGCGACGACGAGGTCTCGACCCCACTGCCTCGGATCGACGAACGGCAACGGCAGCGCGCGCGCGAAGAGATCGCCGACGCGCTCGCGGCGCGTCGACCACTCGCCCATCGCGATCGCGCGGAGGCTCGCCGTCGTCGCCACGTCGGGGGAGACGAGCGCGCCCGAGCTCGTGTCGAGCAGCGTGTCCTCGAACCGATCCACGCAGTAGCGCCCGGCGATGCTGACCATGTCGGGGGGGCAAGGCGATGGCGGTCGCGGCTCGAGCGGCGCGAGCTTCGTCACTTCGGCCGGCGGCGGCGCTGCGTCCTCGGCGCTCCTCGGCACGCGACCGAGCTCCGCGCGCGTGTGTGGCCCCGACGCCGTGCTGCCGAACCAACGCAGCGAGCCGTCGTTCGCCCACGCGAGATCGCCGCTCACGCACGTGTTCGGCGCGGCGAGCTCGGGGACGTGGACGAAGCGACCTGGTTCGGTCGACGGGACCTCGGTCGGCGCGGCGCGCCCGTCGACGCACCGCGCGTCGCTCGCGCCCGGTGGCCAGGCGGCCTTCGCGCGCAGCTGTCCTCCGTCGTCGAGCCACGCGACCTCGCGCCGATCGAGATCGCTCACGAGCGCGCCGCCGCGCGGGAGCGGCACGAGCCTGACGGCGCGTCGCGCCGGATCGGGCGTGAGGCCGGTGTCGACGGGGGTCGAGGCGGCTCCTCGCGCGTCGAGGGCGAACGCGAGCACGTGGCCGCGCTCGTCGGTGCCCGCGACGATCGCGCCGCCGGCCGCGCGCTCCACCGCATCGAACCCGACGCCCACGGGGGCGCGTCCGGTCGCGAGCGTCGTCGAGGTCGAGGTGGCGGGATCGAAGCGCGCGACGCGGAGCGTGCCGCTCCCGATCTCGACGAGGAGCCCGCTCTCCGCGCCCCCGACGAGGATGGATCCCTCCGCGGGCACGCCCTTCGGCGCGCCCGATGCGCCGATCGCGCGGTGTGTCCCGCGGCCGTCGAACCACGACGTTCCGATCTTCACGGCGCGTCGGCGCGCCACGACGAGCTCGTCCGCGCGGAGCGGGATCGCGGCGCCGTCGGCGAGCGGCTCGCTCGAGACGCCTCCCGCCGCGTCGACGCGCACGAGGGCGCCGTCGACCTCGGCGATCCCGCTGCCGTCGGGGGCGAACGCGCCCCAACGCAAGCGCGAGCGCTCGGCGACGAGGGGACGCGCGAGTCGGTCGGCGTGATCGGGCGCCGTGAAGGTGTACGCGTCGTCGCCGCTCATCGCGTAGCCGCGCGTGCCCCACGCTGCCGTGCGCACCGGATCCCAGTCGTTCTGCGCATACACGCGTCGCGCCGTCGCGAGCGCGGGGCTCGCGACGAGCGGCGTGGGGAACCCCGCGCGTCCGACCGGGGTGCCGGCCTTCTGCGCCGCGCGCACGGCCTCTGCGATCCCGAAGAACGCGCGCGGATCGATCGCGCAGATCCCGTCGTCGGGGATGAGCGGCATCGAGAACGGCGAGACGACGGTCGCCTCGCACTTGCCGCGCGAGGACGACACGCCGAGGTAGAGCGCGCCGTGGCTCGTCGTGAGCAACCGCGGCTCCTGATGCTCCGCGAGATAGCCGAACATCAGATCGGCGTCGGAGAGCTGCGAGCGCGACGCGTCGTCGTATCGCCCGGTCTCGTCGAGCGATCCGAGCGCGAGCCTGGCCTTGCCGAGGACGCCGGTCTTCGCGTTCTTCACCGAGCCGACCCACTCGTAGTAGAGGGCGCGCGCGCGGCCGCCGTTCGACGTGCCCGCCACGAGGTCCATCCCGGCGAGCGGCGCCACGATCTCGAGCCCCGTCGGCTCGAGCTCTCCGTCGAGCGTCCCGTCGGCGTGGACGAGCTGGCGATCGATCGAGAGCTTGCGCGGATCGGCCGCGATCTTGGCTTCGATCTTCGCGCGCGGCCTCCGCTTCGTCGGCTTCGGCTTTCCGCGTCTGTCGGGCTTCGGTCGGGGCGCCGCCGGTGCGCGTGGCTCGGCCTTCGGTCGCGCTTGGTCCGCGCGCTCCGCCTTCGCCTCCGGATCGACGGGGCTCGCCGAGAGCACGACGAAACCCTCGCCGAGCGGCAGGAGCACCGTCCCGGTCTTCACCTCGCAGCCTCGCGTCGTCGCGTCGGCCCCGCGGTAGGTCGTGAGGCAGATCGCGTCGCCCCGCGAGGACGCGATGGTGAGCGCGTCGCCGCGCGCGAAGGCCGCGAAGACCTGCTCGTTCGCGAGGGACACGATCGGACCGAGGCCACCGCTCGCCCCGTCGACGCGCTGGAAGTACGTCGCCGCCTCGTTCGCGAAGCCGGAGACGAACACCGCCGTGTCGTCCCCCCAGACGGGCAAGATCGCGCTGATCTCGAGCGGCGCCTTCTCGACCGATCCGAGCGCGACGCGCGTCGGCGGGAGCCTCGGCAGCGCGCCGTCCGAGGTGGCGCTCGGGGTGAGCGTCGGCGCGCGCCTGGGTGCGGTGCCGGACGCGGACGGGGCGGCGGCGCCGCACGACAGCGCGAGGGTCGCCGAGGCGGCGAGGAGGGCGCGGCTCACGTCGCGATCGCCGCGACGGGCCTCTGCGCGCGCAGCCTCACTTCACTGCACGAGCTCGTCGTCGAGCGAAGCCGACGGCGCTGCCTTCACGCGGGTCCCGTCGGGCCGGATGATCTCGTGCGTCTTCGGATCGTACTTCGACGAGCACTTCGCCATGACCGTCGACGCGTCGAAGGCGCCACCCTTGTTGAGCGAGCCTTCGACGGTGACCTGCACGCCGCCCTCGGGGCGATCACGGAACGTGTCGGGGATCACGCACTGCGCGTAGCGCACGTCGAGCTTCTGCCCCTTCGACTGCATCGTGAAGCGGTACTCGCAGGGCGTGTCGCGCTTCTGCAGCGTGCCGGGGACGAGCTCGCCGTCGATGCGGACCTTGCGGCCCGTGAGCTCCTTCGAGCGCGCCAAGAGCTCGTCGGTGGGCATGGCGTACACGGCCGCGTCCTTGAAGCCGACGAGCACGAGCGCCACGATGCCGCCCGCCATCGCGAGGAGCGCTGCGAGCAGGCCGATGCTCGCGCCCCTGCTGAGCCCGCGCGCGGGCGCTGCCGCCTCGCGCTCGGGCGTCGGCACGGCGCGGGTCACGCCTTCGGTCTCGACGCCGTCCGTCTCGTGGACTGCGCTCGCCAGCTCTTCGTCGAGGCTCTTCTTCATGGGATCGTCCGGACCGCAGGAAGGATAGTCCGCCCGACGGGATCTGTCACTCCGGCGCCCCCAAGACGGGCTCCGCGACCATCCGCTTCCTCGCTCACTGCGGCGGCGGCGCCGGCGGCTCTCCGCCCGCCGGAGGCGTGGCGGGCTGCGGCTCCGGTTGAGGCTGCGGGGGCGGCTGTCCCTCGACCGCGGGCGCCGGCACCGCGACCGGGATCCCCGGCGAGTTGAACATCGGAACCTGGGTCGGCGGCGGCGGGGCGTTCTCGGTCGGCAGGCCTCCCGAGTCCGGCTGCGGGGTCGCGGCGTGGTGGAGCTCCGGCGGCGCGGGAGGCATCGAGTTCGCCGGATCGTGCTCGACGTTGAACCCCTTGCGCGGCCCGGCGCCGACGCCGCTCGGCGGCGCCATCGGGCGCTTCTTCATCGCAGGGTTCGTCGCGGCCCCGAGCTCCGGCGTCGGACCCGCGCCGGGGGGGGCCGCGTTCGGACCGTCCTCGGTCGTCGGGTCCCACTTGAGGCTCCGCAGCATGCCGCGTCCGCGGAAGCCGTACATGCCGTCCTCGCGCTTCGCCTGCTTCATCTTCGGGTTCTGATCGATGAGCGCCGGGAAAGGATCGTTGGGGTCGCCGAAGAGGCTCTTCGTCTTCTCGTCCTTCTGGCGGTACGCGTCGCTGAAGCCGACCCGAAGCACGAGATCGAGCGTCGACGTGTCCCAAGGCTCCTTGAGCCTCAGAAAGCCGTTGCCCACGATCTCGACGTCCTTGCCCGTGGCGCCGAGCTTCTCGAACTTGAGCAGACCGTCGGTCGCCTTCGCCGAGATCTCGAGCTTGCCGAGCACCGCCATCGGCAGCGTCGCCATCCCCGCGAGCTTCGACTTGCCGTCGCCGATCGCGACGTCGGCGATCGCGAGATCGAGCGATCCCGCCGCCTTGCTCCACTTGCCGCCTTCGTTCGCGAGCTCGAGCTTGCCGGTGGCGATCCCCTTCACGGGAACCGAGACGAGATCACGCAGCGGCGCCACCTGGGAGAGGTCGACGTGCGCGAGCTCGGTCTCGAGCGTCCCCGAGCCGATGGGGATGGTGCCGTGGATCTCGCCGCCGAACGCCTGCGCGCTGAAGTCGATCCGCACGCGCCCGATGAGCAACGGCAGGAGGCGCACCCGCGCGTGCATCCGCTCGACGAGCATCACGCTGTCTTTCGGGCCCTTCGCCGCCTCTTTGTCCTTCGGCTTCGCGTCGTCTCCTTCGCCCGCCGCCTTGATGCCCGAGAGCACGACCGGGTTCATGGCGGCGCCGCCGGGCGCGGTCGGGCCGAGCTTCGATCGCTCGTCGTCGGCCGGGATGACGATCTTCGCCCCCGTGATCTCGACGCCGCTCCACCAGTAGCCCGAGAGCGAGGCGATCTCGAGGTGCCACGCCTTGTCGCCCTTCGACGCCTGCGACTTGTCGAACTCGGCGACGACCCGATCCTTCACCTTGTCCCACGGGAACGTGAGGTAGAAGCACGCGAGCAGCGCGAAGAGGTAGAACGCCGGATAGAAGCTCCACTTGGCGATCGAGATGAGTCGCTGCTTCATGGCTCCTCGTTGTCCTTCGCCCCGGCGGAGCCGTCGGGCTTCGCCGCCGCCTTCTCGCTCTTTGCGTCGTTCTTGCGCTCGAACGTGGAGATGCCGATCTCGACGTCGTACGCGTCCGGCTCACCCGCGCGCGGCTTGATGCTCAGGCGGGAGATCGACACGGGATACCCGCCCGAGACGAGCCGCTCGAGCATCTTCGAGATGCCGTACATGCCCGGCTTGTGGAGCCTCACCGTCGTCACGTGCTCGACGAAGCGCTTGCCGTGCGGGACGTCGGGCTTCTTCTGCGTCTCGGCGATCTCGACCTCGTTCGTCTTCGCCGCGTCGTCGATGAAGCTCGCCGGGACGGTCTTCGCGTAGCGGGCGAGCATCGCGTCGCGCGCCGCCTTGTTCGCCTCGATCTTCTTGCGAGACTCGCCCACGGTCTGGATGAAGTCGCGGATCTCCTGGTTGTCGTCCCGGGCCGTCTGCACCGTTCGGTGGAGGTAGTAGGGGACGACGAAGAACACGATCGCCGCGATGACGCCGAGGAACGCGAGCAGCAGCGTGCGCTCTCTCGGCTCGAGCTTCGCCATGCGCTCCTGGAGCGTCATTGTCCGCCCTCCTTCGCGTCACCCTTCGCGTCGGGCTTGGCGTCGCCTTCCTTCTTCTTCTTGTCCTTGGCGTCGGTCTTCTTCTCTTCGCAGCGAACGTCGAGCTCGAGCACGTACTTCTGCTTGTCCTGACCGAACTGGATCGTCTTTTGGACCTTCACGTCGCGGAAGCACGGGTTGGTCTTCATCGCGTTGATGATCTTGTCCGTCGTCGCGGCGGCGTCCGCGTCCTTCGGGATCGTCGCCGAGATCGTCGCGTGGCCGCGCGTGACGTCGAACTCGAGCACGTCGTGGACGACCTCCTTCGGCACGGCCTTCGAGTACTCGACCATCACGTCGAACGCGTCGGCGCCGGGGAGGGGATCTTCGTCGCCGCCGCCGGGGCCCTTGTCGAGCAGCTCCTTGGCCTTGCCGAGATCGGCCGTCTCCTCGCCGAGCACCTCCTTCGTGGTCGTGAGCAGCTGCGCGCTGAGGTTCTCGTGCTCGGCCGACAGCGCTCGCAGCTCGGCGACGACGGAGAAGCCGAACGAGACGGCGATCACGGCGGCGAGCCCCGAGAGGAGCGGCAGCTTCTCGCGGAGGAAGGCGTAGCTGCGCGTGGTGGCGAGCTCGCCCCGGCGAAGGTCGAGGCTCTTCGAGCGACCCTCGAGCGAGAGCGCGAGCGAGATCGCCTTCGCGAAGAGTGGCAACCGCTCGACGGCATCCGGTTGGATCCCTTCGAGCGGGGGCATCGGGAGCCGCAGGACCGGGACGCCGAGCGTGCCCGAGAAGAACGGCTCGACTCCGTGCACCGTCGATCCGAGCCCCACCAGGTAGAGCGCCCCGACCTTCTCACCGCCCTGGGAGCGCCACGCGCCGAACGTCGTCGACAGCTCGCGGCCGAGGATCTTCGCCGACTCCGGAAGCCCGCGCGTCCCCGCGGAGACCGTCCTCGCGAAGACGGGCTCGCCGCCGGCCAGGATCAGGATCTCGCTCCGCGCCTCGTCGAGGTCGAGCATCGCCACGGGGCCGGTGCGCGCCGGGGCGAAGGGCCCCCCGTCGGCGTCGAGAGGATCGGCGACCGCGCCCTTCTTGGGCTTCGGCGGCGGAGCGCCGTCGAGCGCGGGGAGGATCGCCGTGAGGTTCACGAGCGGAACGGCGCCCGTGCCCACGACGTCCGGCTCGCGCCCGATCGCGGTCTTCACCGTCGCGATGCGCCCGGCCACGTCCTCGGTCTTCGCGAGCGCGGCGAACACGGTGAGCGGCCCCGTGCTCGTCTTGCTCTTCAAGATGCGGTGGTCGAAGACGCACGCGTCCATCTCGAACGGCACCGTCGACTCGAGCTCGAAACCGAGCACGCCCTCGAGCTCGCGCTGGGCGGTCGGCGGCAGCTCGAGCCTGCGGTAGAAGCATCGGTCGCCGGTCAAGGTGACGGCGACGGCGTCCGGCTTCATCCCCGCCATGGCCGCAGCGATCGCCGCGCCCTCGCCGCCCTCTCCGATCGGCGCCTCTCCGAGCGCCTCGATCGCGACGCGCCGGTAGGCGGTGCGCAACAGCGCGACGCGCACCACGTGGGTCCCGATGTCGATGCCTGCGAGCCTAGCCATCCGTCCTCTTCTTACTCGACACGGTAGTAGATGATCGAGCCGGCGGGATCACTGGCGAGCGCGGCCATGACGTCCGTCGGGCTCGGCGCGGAGCCGGAGCTCGCGGGCGGCTGAGCGTTCGCGTTCGGGCCGATGCTCTGGGGGTTGAGGCCGCCCGGCGTGGCGCCCGAGGCCGAAGAGCCCGAAGCTCCAGGCAGCGTCGTCGCCCCGAGCTCGACCGCGTTGCGGAAGTCGACGACCGCATGGATGCGCACGCGCGTCTCCCGGTTGAACCCAGGAACGACGCCCTCCGCGTAGATGCTGAAGACCTTGCTCTCGGTCGTCACCGCGCGCTGCACGTCCTTGACCGAGCGGAACTGGATCGGATCGACGCCGAGCGACGTGAGCAGCGGCCCGAGCACGCCCTTGCCCGCGAGCGCGTCGGTGAAGCCCTTCGGCGAGTTGAAGAGCGGCGCGCCCTGCGTGAACGCGCGCGCGAG
This sequence comes from uncultured Polyangiaceae bacterium, assembly GCA_964467935.1. Classification (GTDB taxonomy): domain Bacteria; phylum Myxococcota_A; class Polyangia; order Polyangiales; family Polyangiaceae; genus CAYYKK01. The sequence continues at coordinate 10,559 of CAYYKK010000126.1, read as the reverse complement.
GGTCACGCCCATGATGAAGTTCTGCATCTGCAGCGGGTCGTTGCAGAGCTTCGCCGTCGGCTCTCCGGCGCACGCGATGGCGAGGATCGTCTGCGCGTTGGCGGAGTTCACGTTGATCTTGTCCTGACCCCAGATCGTCATCACCCGCTTCGACGGATCCTCCGGATCCGGATCGACGAACGTCGACCAGAAGTCGTCGTTCATCCCGCGTATGAGCCGGAGCTCCTCGAAGGAGTCGAGCGCGGCGTTCTTGCGCATGTAGCCGAGCCCGATCTGCTGATAGAAGTTGTCCTCCGCCGAGTCGTTCTGCGGGGCGTTTCCGAACGGATCGCAGTTGTAGAACGTCTCGTCGTAGTCGACGTAGTCGACGATCGCGCCGCACACGCCCGCGCGATCCGTGAACTGGCCGTCCTGGTCCTGCGTCTCGAAGATGGGGTTGTACTGCGGGGCCGAGACGAGCCCGAGGAACTGCGCGCCGAAGCGCGACCTCGTGAAGGGGTCGCCTGCGACGACCGCGTTCGCGTTGATCTTCGAGTCCTCGTCGACGATCTTGAGATCGAAGTGACCCCCCGCGAGCCCGAGGTTCTTCCCCGTCAGCGGATCCACGCCGGCGGTGCGGTTGAAGGTCTCGGCGCCCGCCGGATCGTTGAACGGTCCGAGGATGAGGTCGCTGAAGGCCCAGACCGGGATCTGCGGCGGCGCCTTGCCCATCGCCATGAAGATGGGGCTGATCATGCGTCGGATCCCCGGCTCCGTCGCGACGAGCATGCGCGAGAGGTTCACCGCGCTCCGCGCCGTGTACTCGGCCTTGAGCGAGTCGCGCTCCGCGAGGGCCGCCGAGAGCGCCGCGCTCGTCTGCTCTTGCAGCTGCGTGACGAAGACCGTGAGGATGACGAGCGCGCCGAGCACCAGGATGAGCGCGACGCCGCGGCGCTTGCGGATGCGTCGCGTGCGCTCTCGGAGCAGCGTCCGCCGGAGCCTGCGGATCTTCTCCGACGTGTCGCTCCTCTTCGCGAGATCGCTCATCGCGGCAACCCGAAGCTGAGGGGGGCTTGCATCATGATCGGCGCCTTGGAGACGAACGGGATCGCCTCTCCGTTCGAGCCGTAGAGCACCAGCTCGATCTTGACCTGCGACGGCAGTCGCATCGCCTCGGTGAGCTGCGTCGAGTCCCAGTCGGTCTTCCAGTCGCCGGTGATGCCGTCGAGGTACGTCAGGCTGAAGCTCTTGATGTTCTCCGCCAGGACCTGGATCACGCCGCCGTGCTGTGGATCGATGTCGATGTACTTGGCCTCGCGCCTCACGAGATCGATCGCGTTCGACCGAGGATCGGGCGATCCGAAGTAGGACAGCTCGTTCTGATCCGACTCGTGCGCGCCTGCGGCGATGCGCTGGTGGGAGAACGAGGTGAAGTCGAGCCGGTCGGCCGGTGATCGGTGCGTCGCGATGAACGCGGTCTTCCTCGTCTGGAAGTTCGGATCGAGCGGCACGTGCAGGGAGATGAACGCGCTCTGTACCTCGCGCGACATGCGCGCCACCGCGCTGCGCCCCTGATGATAGCGATCGGCGACGCGCTCGATGCCTTGCCGCGAACGCGACATCCCGTCGAACGCGCCGTACACGAGCGTCGCGACGAGCGAGAGGATCCCGATCGCGACGAGCACCTCGAGGAGCGTGATCCCTCGGGCGCGCGCGCGCCTCGCGAGTCGCCTCCGCACCGAGCGGGCGTCGCCGCTCATTTGCCTGCCCTCGGCGGCGTGGGCGCGAAGGCGTTGCCCGGCGCCGCGGGTGGACCGCCCACGCCGTCGGCCGCGGCCGATCCCGACGCGTCGGGCACCGCGCCCACGATGCCGGCCGCCTTCGCGTTCGTCACCCATTGCACGACCTCGAGCGTGCGGACGCGCTGGCCTTCGTTCCACGTGACGGTGACTGTCACCTTGCGCGTTCCTGCCTCGAACACGGTCTTCAAGTCCGGGTAGACGATGCTCATCACGAGCTGCGTGATGCCGTCCGCGATGCCCCCGGCCTGCCCGGCGAGCGACTGCGCGAGATCGCCGGGGTTGCCCCCCTGCGGCACGTCGATCTTCCCCTTGTCGCCCTGCGCGAGGAGGTTCAGCGCGCCGACGCCCGGCGCGGCCGCGCCGCCCCCGGGGCTCGCTCCCGGCACCCCAGGAGCGCCCGAGAGGTTCAGCTTCGTGTCGAGCTGCAGATCGCCGAACTTCGCGTCGGGGAACACCGGCCGGTCGACGCGCCACGAGCACGTCATCCGCGGCACCTCGATCGCGTCGCAACACGGCCCCTGCTCCGCGAGGTCGTCCTGTGCGAGGCCGTTCTTCTGCATGTCGGCCTCGATCTCGCTCATCTTGCAGCGCGCGAGGCCCGTCGCCTGGCTGAGGTTGCGCGCGTTGGACACGCTCGCGAGGGCCCCGGCTTGGGCCGCGAAGATCGCGGTCAGGCCGAGGCCCAGGATCGCGACCGCGACCATGACCTCGAGCAGCGTGAAGCCACGCGCCGAGAGCCTCTCGCGGAACGAGCGCGCGCTCATAGGGTGTCCTGCCGCTCCGAGGCCTCGACGTCGTCGCGCGGCGCGACCATCGGGATCCGGCCCTTGAGGATGTTGGTCTTTCCAGTGAGCGGCGAGACCGTGACCGTCATGTAGTTCGCGTCCAGGATCGGATCCGAGTTCGAGATGCGGATCTGGATCGACGCGGTCTCCGTCTGTCCGTTCGGGAAGAAGTAGAGGTACGCGCGCCCCTCGCCGATCGGCGCGTCCTGGTGGCCGGTCTCGATCTGCCAGAACCCGATGCCGGCCGGGAGGTCCTTGCCGGTCGGCGGGAAGCCGAACGCCTTCGAAGGGGTGAACGACGCCTTCGGCGTCTTCGGGCCCTCGCCGAAGCCGAGCGCCGCCTGCTCCGCTGCGCGCTCCGCTTCGGTCGCCGGCTCCGCGCCGCCGGCGCGTCCCTTCTTCAAGAGGTGTCGGCCCGTCGTCTCCTCCATCGTCATGCGGTTCGTCGCGAAGTCGAACACGAGCCGCACGGTGTGCGAGTGGCTCGTCGCCTGCGCGTACGCGATGCGGATCGCGCCCGAGAGCTCCGTCGCGCCGCGCTTGAGGCGCGCGCCGCTCGCCGCGCCGATGCCGAGGATCGCGAGCCCCGAGATCATCGTGATGATCGCGACCGTGATGAGCACCTCGACGAGCGTGACGCCGCGCGAGCGCCCTCTCGGGCGCCTCCACGTTCGGCACGGCTCGTCTCGCTTCGACATCGTCTGCCCTTCGCTTCGACTCCGAGGATCACGCCTCGATCAGAGATCCGCCACGCGCTTGATGTCGGAGGGCTTGAAGTCGTCGCGGACGTCGTCCGCCGTGCCCTCCTGCTTGTCCTTGCCGTTCGAGTAGACGTGGCTCACGTTCCCGCCGCCCTCGCACTCGATGCGGTAGGGCGTGCCCCAGGGATCGTCGGTCTTGTTCGCGTCGAGCTTCTTCGCTTCGACGAGGTTCTTCACCGTCGGGCACGTCGCGTCGGCGGAGTCGAGGTTCTGGTAGAGCTCCGCGGCCTGCTTCACCGTGTCCGCGCCCAGCTTCGCGGTCTCGACCTTCGCCTTCGCGAACGAGGGGAACACGAGGAGCGCCGCGCCGCCGGCGATGAGGGCCATGATCGCGACGACGATCAGCACCTCGACGAGCGTCACGCCGCGCTGGAGACGCCGTCCCCTCGCGCGCGCGCGCTGGCGCACCATCTCGATCGTCATCGTCCATGCCTTGTCGTTCGTCGTCGTCATCGATCACTCCACGCGGTCGAGACCGCCAAAGACCCCGTCGGGGCCGTCGCTCATGAGATCGTAGCTGTCCGGATTCGAGAAGCCTGGGCAGAGCAGTCGGAGCGGCCTGCCCCAAGCGTCGATCGGACTCACCTTCGTGTAGCCCTGCGTCCTCAGGTCCGCGAGCGAGGACGGGCACGCTTTGTCGTGATCGGCGCGGTAGGCGTCGAGCGCCTGCGCCACGACGCCGATGGTGGCGCGCGTCGATCGGACGCCGATCTCGCGCCGCTCCCGCATCCCCAACAAGAGCACGAGGAGCGCCATTCCGAAGGCCCACACGAACGGCCGTGCGCGGCTGAGCCCGAGCCCTCGCAGGAACGGCGCCGTCCGCTCCCAAGGGAAGAAGATCGTCTGCTCGGTCTTCCGTCGCCTCGCCATCGTCAGTTCCCCGCGAAGCTCGACATCTGGATGAGCGGCATGAGGATCGAGAACGCGATGAACGCGACCGCCCCGCCCATGACGACGATCATCAACGGCTCGAGCAGGCTCGTGAGGACCTGCACGCGCGTCTCCACGGCCGAGTCGTAGGCATCGGCGACGTTCTCGAGCATCTGCTCGAGCTGACCGCTCTTCTCGCCGACGGCGATCATGTGGGTGACGATGGGCGGAAAACGCTTCGATCGCTTGAGCGGCTCCGCGATGCTCTGGCCCTCGCGGATCGACTCGATCGCCTCGGCGACGACCTTCTCGAGGACCGCGTTGCCGAGGACGGCGCGGACGATGTCCATGGCCTGGAGGATCGCGACGCCCGAGGCCAAGAGCGTCGCGAGCGTGCGCGAGAACCGCGCGATCGACAGCATCTGCACGAGCGTGCCGAAGACGGGCACGCGGAGGAGGAACGCGTCGAGCGCGAGGCGCCCCGTGGGCGTCGCCTTCCACTTGCGGAACCCGTACACGCCGCCCACGAGCACCGCGATGATGAGCCACCAGTAGCTCCCCAGCGCGCCGCTGACGAAGATGAGCAGCTGCGTGTACCAAGGCAGGGCCTGGTCCATCTGCGCGAACGTCGTCACGAGGTTCGGCACGACCGCGATCATGAGCACCGAGATGAGCAGCGTGCCGATGACGAGCATCAGGATCGGGTAGGCCATGGCGGCCGTGACCTTCCCCATGAGCTTCGCTTGACCCTCCATGAACTTGGTCAGGCGGTCGAGGACGGCCTCGAGCGTGCCCGACGCCTCGCCGGCGCGGACCATGTTGATGTAGAGCGGTTGGAAGATCGTCGGGTGCGCCTCGAGCGCCTTCGCGAAGCTGATGCCCTCGCGGACCTGCTCGCGCACGTTCGTGAGCGCCCTTCGGAGCGCGTCGTTCTCGACCTGATCGATGAGCGCGTTCAGCGACTCGAAGAGCGGGATGCCCGCGCGGAGCAGCGTCGCGAGCTGGCGGGTCATGACGGCGATGTCGCCGGCCGAAGGCTTCTCGAGGAACGCGAAGATCTTGAGGTTCTTCTTCTGCTGCTCCTTGGCCTTCTTCTCCTCGGTCGCGTTCGTGAGGAGGATGCCCTCGCGCCGGAGCAGGCCGCGCAGCGCCTTCGCGTTCTCCGCGTCGCGCACGCCCTTCGTCGCCTTGCCGGTGCCGATGAGGATGCCGCGATACTCGAATACAGCCACGGAACCCTCCTCCCTCAGTCTTGATCGACCAGGACTTCCTGCGTCGCGGCGAGGACCTCTTCGACCGTGGTCCTGCCTTGGATGACCTTGCGGGCGCCGTCGTCACGGAGCGTGTCCATGCCCGCGACGACCGCCGCCTTCTTCACCGTCTGCGCGTCGGCGTTCTTCAAGATGAGCGGTCCGACGACGTCGTCGACCGCCATCAGCTCGTAGATGCCGCGTCGCCCGATGAAGCCCTTGTTCGCGCAGGCCTCGCAGCCGCCCGGCTTGTAGAAGACGGGTGAGTCGCCCATGTCGGTGCCGATCGGCACGTAGTCGACGTTGTGCACGTCGTACTTGCCGAGCAGCTTGCGCGCCGTCTTCCAGCGCAGGCGCTCCTTGTCGAGGCCGAGCTGCGAGAGCTCGTACGCGGTAGGCGAGTACGGCACCTTGCACTGCTGACAGAGCATGCGGACGAGCCGCTGCGCGAGCACGCCGATGACGCTGGACCGGACGAGGAACGGCTCGATGTCCATCTCGACGAGGCGCGTGACGGCGCCCGGCGCGTCGTTCGTGTGGATGGTCGAGAGCACCAAGTGACCCGTCAACGACGCGTGGATCGCGATGTCCGCCGTCTCTTTGTCGCGGATCTCGCCGACCATGATGACGTCGGGGTCTTGGCGGAGGAAGGCGCGCAGCGCGCTCGCGAACGTGAGGCCGATCGAGGGCTGTACGTGGACCTGGTGCAGGCCGCCGATCTCGTACTCGACCGGATCCTCGGCCGTGAGGATGTTGACGTTCGGGTGGTTGATGCGGTTGAGACACGCGTAGAGCGTCGTCGTCTTGCCGCTACCGGTGGGGCCCGTGACGAGGATGATGCCGTCCGGGCGGTTGATGAGCTCGTCCATCAGCGCGTACTCGCGCGGGGCGAAGCCCAGGTCGTCGAGGCCGAGCAGCACGCTCGTCTTCTGCAGGATACGCATGACGATCCGCTCGAAGCCGCGGCTCGTCGGCACCGTGGACACGCGGATGTCGACGCTCTTGCCCGCGATCTTCAGCGTGATGCGGCCGTCCTGCGGCAGGCGCTTCTCGGCGATGTTGAGCGCCGCCATGATCTTCACGCGCGCGATGATCGGCGACATGAACTGCTTGGAGGCGCGACGCGCCACGTAGAGCTCGCCGTCGATGCGGTAGCGCACGACGACGTCGCGCTCCTCCGGCTCGATGTGGATGTCGCTCGCTCGCTCGCGGACCGCCTGCGAGAAGAGGCCGTTGACCCACGCGATGATCGGCGCGTCGTCGTCGGAGTCGATGATGTCGACGACGTTGTCCTCCTCGAGGCGCTGATCGCCCTCGAGCGTGCCGCCGCCCTGCTCCTTGCGCTCCCAGACGCGGTTGATCGCGTCGAGCACGGTCTCGTTGGTCGAGATGCGCACGTCCACCGGCTTGCCGAAGAGCGTGCGGATGTCGTCGATGGCGACCGTGTCGAACGGGTCGGCGACGATCACGTAGACGGCGTTGTCGTCCTCGGCGATCGGCAGCACCTTGTGCTGTTTCGCGTACATGATCGGCACGCGCGACGACACCTCGTCGGGGATGGCGTCGATGTCGATCTTCTGCCAGAGCTCGAGGCCGGTCTCGTCGGCGAGCGCCTTCGCGATGGCCGACTCGGCGACGATCTTGTTCGCGGTGAGCAGCTCCGTGATGGACTGCCCGCGCTCACGCACCGTGTCGAAGAGCGGAGCGATCCGCTCGGCGGGCACCACGCCGCGCCGGACGAGGATTTCGCCCAGGTACTCGCTCTGCGCCAGCGCGCTCATGCGGCTACTCCACCCGCTGGCGCGGCGGGCTCATCCCGCTGCCCGTCCTGAGCTTCGTCCCCTGCGGCAGCACCTTCGGCTGCTGCGGTGGCACGGCCCCGCCGCTCTCCGGCGCCGAGCTCGTGCCGCTCTTGGAAGAGCCCGAGATCGACGGGACCGGGACGGGCTCCACCGGGTCGTGCGTCTTCTTCGTCCGTCGCTTCGCGTCCTCGGCGATCTTCGTGCGCTCGTCCGTGTCGAGCATCGCCTGGCGAATCGCCTCCACGAGGCCGTTCTTCCGCGAGAAGTCGAGCGGCGGCTGCCACGCCGCGTTCTCGTTGAACACGAAGTACCGATCGAGGAACTCCTGCCGCTCCTGCATCTTGCGCTCGAAGATCGCGCGCAGGTCGTCCTGGTCGCGCACCACGTACGGCGTGAGGATCAGGAGGAGGTTCGTCTTGTGCTTCTGCTTCTGTTGCTGCCGGAAGAAGAAGCCGAGCACCGGGATGTCACCCAAGATCGGGATCTTCGTCTCGCCGACCGTGTACTGATCTCGCATCAAGCCGCCGATGACGACGGTCTGCTGGTCGCGCACGATGAGCGTGGTCTTCGCCGTTCGCTTGTTGATCGACGCGGCGCCGAGCGCGCCGTCGCGCGCGCCGAGATCGCTGATCTCCTCGTCGATGTCGAGCCGGACTTGATCCGAGTCGTTCACGTGGGGCTTCACGACGATCTTCGTGCCGACGTCCTTGTAGTTGTTCTGTCCGGTCAGGCCGCCGAGGCCGCCGCCGAGCAGCGCGCCGAGGCCCGCCGCGCTCGCCCCGCCCGCCGACGACGCGAGCGAGCCGAGCCCGAGCCCGAGGTTCGTCTGGAGCGGGATCGTCTGGCCGATCGAGATCGTCGCCTCGATGTTGTCCGTCGCGAGCACGTGCGGCGTCGCGAGCACGTTCGAGTCGCTGTCCTTGCCGAGCGCGTGCATGACGACGCCGAGCGCGGGGATCGAGATGCCGGGTCCGAAGAGGTTCTGCGAGCCCTGGATGTCGGGGCCGCGGACGCCGAGCGCGAGCGCCTCGATGCTCGACGGCACGCCGATGACCGACTCCTTCACGTTGTTGCCGCCGTAGAAGAACGACTGCTTGCCGTCGATCGTGAAGGGCGCGCCGCCGTGGTAGCTCAGGCCGAGATCGGTCGAGTGCTCGACGTCGAGGTCCATGATGACGGCTTCGATGAACACCTGCCGACGCGGCTTGTCGAGCTTGTCGACGACCTCGCGGAGCTGGGCGTAGTCGCGCAGCGAGGACGTCGTGACGAGGGAGTTCGTCGCCTCGTCGCACGTCACCTTCACCTTGCCTTCGAAGATGTCGTCGGCCGCGCCCGTGCCGCCGCCGCCCGCGGTCGGCGTTCCGGTCGTCGGCGTGGTGGTCGGCGTCGTCGTCGGCGACCCGGGCGTGCCGGGGCGCGCGCCCGTCGTGCCGCCTCGGACGCCGATGCCGAGGATCGCGTTGAGCGTCGCCGACAGCTCGACGCACTGCGCGTGCTGGAGCGGGACGACGTGGAGCTGACCCTCGCCGGACATCGGCACGTCGATGCGCTTGAAGAGCTCGAGGATGCGATCGTAGTCGCCCTTCGTCGACGTGATGACGAGCGAGTTCGTGCGCTCGTCGGGAACGATGTTCGCGCCGCCCGGGCCGCCGCCGGGGCTGCCGGGGGCGCCGCCCTTCTTGAGGCCGAGGATGTCGTTCAGCTTCTGCGCGAGATCCTTCGCCGACCCGTTCACGACGGGCTGCACCCAGATCTGATCCCCCGCCGAGCCCACGTCGATCTCCTCGACGATGCGCAGCATGCGCCGGATGTTCGTGCCGGTCTCGGTGATGATGAGGAGGTTGCCCGGCGCGTAGATCGCGATGTCGCCGTCCTTCGACTTGAACTTCTCGAGCGCCTTGCCGACCTCGGTCGCGTCGACGTTGGAGAGCCGATAGAGGCGCGTCACGTAGCGGTCTTCGGCGGGCACGGGCGTCGCCGTGCCGTAGACGGGCGTTGTCTGGCTGACCGCGCCCTGCGACTCGACGATCTTCAGGAACTGGCCTTGGGGGATGACCGTCAGGCCGTTCGCGTCGAGGATCGAGAGGAACGCCGCGTAGGCCTCGGCGGCGGTGACCTTCTCCGGCGAGTAGACGGTCGCCTTGATCGACTTGAGCTTGCTCCCGTAGATGAAGCGCTTGCCCGTGACGTTGCTGATCGCCTTCACGAGCTCGGGGAGATCCGCGTCGTCGAGGTTGAAGGAGACGAGGAAGTTCCCGGCCTTCGGCTTGAAGTCGATCTCCTTCGAGCCCTGCGCGACGCTCGAGAGCGGATCGTTCGGATCCTTGACGGGCTTGCCGCCGTTCGCACCGGAGCCCTGTGCACCCGATCCTTGCGCACCCTGCGCGCCGGAGCCCTGCGCGCCGGAGCCCTGCGCGCCCGAGGGTGCTCCCGTCGCCGGCCCGCCCGTGGCTGGCGCGCCCGTCGCGCCCGCACCACCGGGCGCGCCCGCGCCGCCCGCGGTCGCCTGGACGGGCAGTCGAACCGTGCCCGGGGTTCGGAGCACCGGCTTACCGCCGGGTCGCAGCTGCGCGTACGCCGTCGAGCTCGCGCCGAGCGCTGCCAGCATCGACGCCGCGAAGGCGATCCTTCGCCCGACGCGCAACGGGTTCGATCCGATGTTCCTCACTCGCTCTCTCCGGCCTTCTCTCCGCTCTCACCGCGCCGCGACCGCGAGACGCCCTTCTTCGGCGACGCCCCGGACTGGGACGCGACCAGCGTCTCCGCACCCGGCGAGCCGGGCGCAGCAGCGCTCGACGCATGGGCGGCGGGAGACTCGGCGGGCTTGAAGACGGCGCGCGTCGCCGTGATGGCGGCGAAGCTCAGCGTCCCGATCGAGAAACAGCTCAGCATCACGAAGGCCGCCACCGTTACCACCACGCGCCGCAGAAGGCTCGCGTCCTTCCATGCGTTGAATCGAGCGAATCGGTCTCTCAAGATGCCACTCCTCGGGACCTCGGCATGCAGGTCCCGTGCCCCCTGGCAGGGCATGGAAACAACTCGAGAAAAAGAAGTTGGGCTGGGGCCTCGCGACACCTTGGCGAGCGCCCCTCGGCCGCTCGCCGCGCCGCGTGACAAAGTGGCACGGCCCTTCTGGGCCTCAGCGCGGCTTCTTCGGCGTCGAGACGGTCTTCGTCGCGCCGCCGCCGGCTCCGCCTCCGCTCGGCTTCGCCGTGCTCGGCTTGCTCGGCGCCGATCGCGGCGCGGGGGGCGCAGGGCGCGGCGGCGCGGTCGAGGGTGCGCTCGGGGTCGCCGTCGAGGCGTCCGTGGG
>CAYYKK010000125.1:0-19278 GCA_964467935.1 uncultured Polyangiaceae bacterium | reverse complement strand
AGATGTTCTGCTTGAGCTTGGCCGCCTGCTCCGGCTTGAGGCGCTCTTGATCCTTCTTCGCGGCGAAGTAGATGCCGCCGCCGATCGCCGCCGCGAGGACGAGGCCGATGATCACGGGCAGGAGGCGTCCGCGCTTGAAATTGCCGTCGCCGGGATCGGGGAGCCCGCCGCCCATTCCCCCGGGCGCCATCGGCATGCCGCCGGGCGCACCGCCGCCGACGTCGTCGTCATCGGGCGGGAATTTCGCGGCCTCGAGCGCGGGACGACGGACGAGAGACGTGCCGAGCGCGCGGTCCGCGAGGACGTGAGCCGGAGCCTTCGGGGGCTCTGCGCCGGGGACGAGGCCTGAGGGGGGGAGGTGGGCCATGGGAATGGTGGGAACCTACACGTGCTCGACCGTCGGGGACAACCCGAAGGTAGTCGGAAATCACGGAATTCCTGGGCCTCGGTGCCCAGCGGGGCTGAGCAGACGGCCCCCTGGTGCTAGGCTCTCGCCCGATGTCGGCAGGAAAGTCGGGCGAGGACGGCAAGGTCGTGTTCGGGGTCGTGTCGGCGATCATCGCCGTCGCGTGTCTCTTGGGCCTCGTGCTCCTCCCGCGGCTCTCGCGCGCGAAGAACAAGATGGTCGGCGTGGAGGCCCCGGCCTTCACGCTGCCGGTCGCCGCGAACAGCCTGGCCGGCGCGCGGATCGATCTGAAGGAGATGCGAGGTCACGCCGTGCTGCTCGACTTCTGGGCGAGCTGGTGCCGGCCGTGCGGGATGCAGGCGCCGATCGTCGAGCGCGTCGGTGATCGCTACCACGGCAAGGGCCTCACGATCGTCGGTGTGAACGTGGACGACGAGGCGGCCGTGGCGAAGCAGTACGTGGAGGAGCGCGGGCTCACCTACCCGGTCGTGCTCGACCAGGACGGAGGCGTGCAGCGCGCCTACGGCGTCAACAAGCTGCCGAGCCTCGTGCTCATCGACAAGGACGGCAAGATCGCGTTCTTCACGCAGGGGCTCGTCGACGAGTCGTCGCTCGACGCGATGGTGCGCGACGCGCTCTGACTCGTTCTCACGGTCGAGGCCGATTGTGCTCGGGGTGGCGCGCGCGAGCTGATAGCGTCAGACGGTCGCTCCACGCGACCACACGGCTCCTGTCTCCGCGGCACCCTCGCTTCTCGGAACAAGTCCCGTTGAGCAAGGAAGCATGCCGCAGCCGAAGGACAAGGACGCCCTCAAGATCACGGGCCAGACCCGCGTGAAGGGTGGCATGGAGTACGACCTGAAATGCGCCGGCGTTCGGTTGACGCTCACGGTCTCGCCGCGCACGAAGGACGATGACGAAGACGCGTTTCGCGTCGAAGCGCGCACGAAGCGGACCGCCGGGGAAGAGCTCGTCGTCTCGGCGTGGGGAGCGACGCGCAAGGAGGCGCTCTGCGCGGCCGGGCAGCGCTGGGACTCGAGCATCGAGCGACACGGCTTCGGGATGTTCGATTGGGAAGAGGTCGCTGCGACCCTCGACACGGTGCGCGCACTCTGAGCGAGCGAGGAGACGGGCGCTGGCCGCGAGCGGGAGCACGCCGCTCGGCGGGGAAACGAGAACACCATGGGCAAACGCATCTACGTCGGCAACCTCTCCTTCGCCTTCACCGAGGAGCTGCTTCGCCAGACGTTCGCGCCCTACGGCGAGCTGACCGACGCCCAGATCGTCGTCGACCGCGACTCGGGTCAATCGCGCGGCTTCGGCTTCGTGACGATGAGCACCGACGAGTCGGCGGCGAAGGCGATCGAGGCTCTGCACGGCACGTCCGTCGACGGCCGCGCCCTCAACGTGAGCCCGGCGGTCGAGCGTCAGACGGGCGCGCGGCGTGGCTTCGGGGGCTTCGGTGGCCCCGGGAGCAACCGCGGCGGTCGCTGACTCACTTGCCGCAAGCGGGGAACTGGGCGGCGCCGTCGAAGGTCTTCGCTTCGCCGAACGGAACCGCGGCGTCCTCCAGCACGTGCCCATACACGTCCGTCACGCGGAAGTGGTACGGGCCGTCGCCGAGGCCGGACGAGTCGATGAAATAGTCGTAGTCGGCGCGATCGAGCTTCTCGAAGGCGCCGTTCTTCATCGCCTCGACCGAGAGGATCGCGTTCTCGGCGTTGCGGATCTGCACCGCCGTCCAATACGGATTCGAGCCCTCTTTGAAGCGGTATTGGATGGGCCCCGGCAGACCGCACGAGACCACCTTCCACGAGATCGACACGCGCCCGAGCTTCGGATCGGCCATCTTGGCGAACGCCTCGGCGGACAGATCGATGTCGCCGGGCTTGCACTCGGGGCACTGGTCGACGATGCGCACGGTGACCGAGCCGCTCGGGCCGTCGATCTGCACGCACTCGCCGCACACGGCGCTGCCGGCGTAGTCGGTGTGGTTCATCGCAGCGACCATGAGATCGGCCGACTTGTCGAAGCTGCAGTTGCCGGTCCCGTCGGCCGCGTAGAACGTCCCGTCGCCGGTGTGCGTCTTCTCGTCGGCGCACGCGATGGGCGTGCCGGTGGCCGACGAGGACGCGGACGCGGCGCCCGCGCCGTCCGTCGTCGCGTCCCCCGACCCGCAGCCGAGCGCCGTCGTGACGAGGAGGATCGACGTGACGCGGAAGAGGCTCGAAGGGTGGCTCACGGAGCCATCGTACACGTCGTCGCCCGCGTCATCATGCCTCGTCGATGAGCGCGTCACACTCCGGCGGCGAGGCGCGATGAGCTGACGAACGAGGCGGCTTCGGCCCCGGGGCGCGCTCACGCGCCCGCGGAAGATCGATCCGCCGCGCTCGCACCATCGAGGTGCCGGGGCCCGCGCGCGAGCCTCGGCGCCCGGCCACGCGCCCGCGCCCAGCGGGACGCGGAAGGGACCCGTCCATGCGTCTCACGTGGTCGGCGCGCCAGAGGCGCGCCTTGTCTCCCGTGTGCGTCGCGATCGTCGGAGTGGCGGTCACGATGCTCGCGACCCGCATCGAGGCGCCGCGCCGCGCGCGCGCCGAGAGCCCGCCGCCGTCACGCACGCCCACGCTCGAGCGCGTCGGCGCCGCCCCGACGACAGTCGCACCCTCGATTCCGTCGCATCTTCGCTACGAAAGCATCTCCAAAGCGATCGTCGTCGCGAGCGGCGCCGGTGCCGACGTGGTCGTGGCGCCCCCCGAGCCCTCGGTTCCTCGCTCGGAGGCGACGCCGGTCTTCACGATGCTGCACGGCATGTGCGGCACCGCCGAGGACATCTGCGCGGCCGCGAGCGGGCTCGGCGCGACGCGCGGCTTCCTCGTCTGCCCGGCAGGCAACGGCGGCTGCGGCGACGCCTCCGACTGGGCCGGGGACGGGCGCACGAAGGCGCGCTTCGTCCTCGCCGGGCTCGCCGCCGCGCACGAGGCGCTCGAGCTGCCCCGCGACGGCGCACGTCGCGACGTCCTCATGGGCTTCTCGCGAGGCGCCTTCGTGGCGCGCGACGTCGCCTACGAGTCGAAGGGGCAGTGGGTGGGGCTCGTGTTGATGGGCGCGGCGCTCACGCCCGACGCCGATCGCCTGCGCGCGGCCGGCATCCGGCGCGTCGTGCTCGCCTCTGGAGAGCTCGACGGCGCGCACGACACGATGGTCGCCGCGGCGCGGAAGCTCTGCGCGAAGGGTCTCCCCGCGCGCTTCGTGAGCTTCGGGGCGATCTACCACGCGCTCCCGCGGGACCTCGCGGCGCGGCTCGGGCCGAGCCTCGACTGGGTGCGCGGCGAGGGTCGGGACGAGCCGACGTGCGGCTCGTGAGCGTGACGCCGGCCCCGCGCTTCGCTATCGAAGGGGCGTGTCCGGGTCGCTCGCCGTCCTCTTCGCGATCGTCGTCGCGATGACCGAGGTGCTCCCCCTCGCGGGGCGGGCGCACGCGGCGATGCTCGGCCTCGCGCTCGACGTCACGATGGACGCGTCGCTCCGCGCCGCGGCCCACCTCGCCGCTGCGATCGCGCTGTTCGTGTTCGCGCGGCGTCGCATCGGCGCCGCCCTCGGCGACGGGCTGTCGGCGCTCGTGCGACCGCACAAGGCGACCGAGGCGCGCGGCGCGCGCGAGGCGTTCGGCTGGATGATCGCGACCGCGATCGGCGTGCCCTCGTCGCTGCTCTTCGCTCGCATGGGCGCGGGCATCGCCGACGCGCCGCTCGCCGTCGGCGCGGGGCTCCTCGCGACGGGGATCATGCTGATGAGCACGTCCGCGGCTGGCCGCGGCGCGGACGACGCGCTCACGCCGAGGCGCGCGATCCTCGCCGGTCTGTGCCAAGCGCTCGCGGCGTTCGCGGGGGGCTCGGCGCTCGCGGCGGGGCTCGCCGCGCTCCTCTGGACCGGCGTGCGCGCGCGGCGAGCCGCGGAGACCGCGAGCGCGCTCACGATCCCGCACGAGATCGCCCTCGCGCTGCTCGCGCTCTCGGAGCCGACGACGACGGCGCGCATCGGAGAGCGCCCCGGGGTCTTCGTCGTCGCCCTCCTCGCCGGGCTCGTCGCTGCGCTGCTGGCCGTCGGCCGGCTCGTGCGCGTGGCGGAGCGGCGACTCGTCGCGTTCGGAGCGTACGCGGCCGTGCTCGGCGCCGGGCTCGTCGCCTATGGTTGGGCCCTGCACTGACGGGCTTTCGACCGATCGCATCCTGCTAGAGTGGCCTCATGGCGGAGCGACACCACACGCGGACGTGCAGCCTGTGCGAGGCGATGTGCGGGATGATCGTCACGACCGAGGACGGCCGCATCACCCGCATCAGGCCGGATCGGGACGACCCCTTCTCGCGAGGGCACATCTGCCCCAAGGGCGCCGCGATGCGAGAGCTCCACGAGGATCCCGACCGCGTTCGTAGACCGATGCGACGGACCAGGGGCGGGAGCTTCACCCCGATCGGCTGGGACGAGGCCTTCGACGAGGTCGCGGATCGAATCGTCTCTTTGCAACAACGATACGGTCGCAACTCCGTTGCCACATACATGGGCAACCCCGGCGCGCACAACCACGGGGCGCTGCTCATGGGGCAGGTCTTCCGCGGCGTGCTCCACACGCGAAACCGCTTCGACGCGAACTCGCAGGACGCGAACCCGAAGCTCTTCGCGTCGCTCCACATGTTCGGCTCGCTGACGAGCCTGACCATTCCCGACGTCGATCGCACCGACTTCTTTCTGGTGCTGGGCGCGAACCCGCTGGCCTCGAACGGCAGCATCATGACCCTCGGCGACGTGCGCGGCCGCCTCCACGGCGTGCGGGCGCGCGGCGGCAGGCTCGTCGTGGTCGACCCGCGGCGCACCGAGACCGCCGAGATCGCCGACCTCCACTTGCCCATCCGCCCGGGCGGAGACGCGGCCCTCCTCCTCGCGATCCTCGCGGTGCTCTTCGAGGAGGGGCTCGTCGATCGGACCGAGGTCCGGCGCGTCGCGCGCGGCGTCGACGAGCTCGCGACGCTCGCGCGCCCCTTCGCGCCCGAGGCCGTCGCCGCGCGCGTCGGCATCGACGCCCCGACCATCCGCACGCTGGCGCGCGATTTCGCCCGCGCGAAGGCGGCCGTCGCCTACGGCCGCATCGGCGTGTGCCTGAACGAGTTCGGCGCCGTCGCGAGCTGGCTCGTGGAGGCGCTCAACGTCGTGACCGGGCATTTCGACCGGCCCGGCGGCGCGATGTTCACGAAGCCGGCGGTGGACCTCGCCGGGCTCGCCACGCGCCTCGGCGTCGCGGGCGCCGGCCGCTACAAGACGCGCGTTCGTGGCCTGCCCGAGGTCGGCGGGATGCTGCCCGCGTCGGCCATGGCCGAGGAGATGGAGACCGAGGGCGAGGGACAGATTCGCGGGTTCGTGACGGTCGCGGGCAACCCGGTGCTCAGCGTGCCCAACGGCGAGCGGATCGCGCGCGCGCTCGAGCGGCTCGACTTCATGGTGAGCATCGACCCCTATCTCAACGAGACGACGCGCCACGCGCACGTCCTCTTGCCGCCTCGATCGGCGCTCGAACGCGCGCACTTCGATTTGCTCTTCAACGCGCTCGCGGTCCGCAACGTCGTCAAATACTCCGAGCCCGTCGTCGATCCCGATCCGGAGACGCGTGACGATTGGACGATCCTCCGCGAGCTCTCGGTCCGCCTCAAGGCCCGCAAGGCGCTCGCGAAGGCCCCGCGCGGCGCCGTGAGGGTCGCGGAGAAGATCGCGGGCGGCCTCTTGGGGCTCGTCGGCGAGACCCCCGACCTCGTGCTCGATCTGCTCATCCGCACGGGCCCCTGGGGCGACAAGCTCGTCCCCGGTCGCGACGGCCTCACGCTCGCGAAGGTGCGCGCGGCGCCGCACGGGATCGATCTCGGCCCGCTCGTGCCGATGGGGCGCGCCCGCGTCGTGACGCGAGACGGGCTGGTCGATCTGGCCCCCGCGGCGCTGACGCCCGACGTCGCGCGCGTGTCGGCGTGGCTGTCGCGCGAATCGACCGAAGGCCTGGTGCTCATCGGACGTCGACACGTCCGCTCGAACAACTCCTGGATGCACAACCTGCACTCGCTCACGAAGGGCCCCGATCGCTCGATGTTGCTGATGCACCCGGACGACGCGCGAGCGCGGGGGCTCTCGGACGGGGAGCGCGTACGCGTGTCGAGCCGCGTCGGGTCGGTCGAGGCGAAGCTCTCGCTCTCCGACGAGGTGCGCCTCGGTGTCGTCTCCCTCCCCCACGGGTTCGGGCACGCGGCGGCGAAGGACACGCTGCGGATCGCCGGCGCGCTCGAGGGCCCGAACATGAACGCCATCACCGACGACCGCCTGCTCGAGCCGCTGACGGCGACCGCGATCCTCAACGGCGTGGACGTCCGCGTGGAACGGCTTGCGGAGGGTTTGGCGAGGAACTAGCAGAAGGGCATGAGCATCTATGCCTTGGTCCTCGCCGGCGGCGCCGGGACGCGCTTCTGGCCCGCGTCGCGCGCGCGCCGCCCGAAGCAGCTCCTGCCGCTCGCGACCGAAGCGCCGCTCATCGTCGACACCATCTCGCGCGTTCTGCACATCGTCGGCGGTTGGGAGAAGGTCTTCATCGCGAGCGGCACCGCGGTGGCCGAGCCCACGCGTGAGATGCTCCCGGAGCTGCCCGAGCGGAACCTGCTCGTGGAGCCCGCGCCGCGCAACACGGCGCCGTGCATCGCCTGGGCGGCGGCGACGATCGCGCGCATCGACCCGAACGCCATCGTGATGGTCCTGCCGAGCGACCACCACATCGAGAAGCAGGACGCCTTTCAGGCCGCGCTCGAGGCGGCGATCGCGTCGGCGCGATCCGGGGTCATCACGACGATCGGCCTCACGCCGACCCGACCGGACACCGGTTACGGTTACATCGAAGTCGCAGAAGGCGAAGGCCCGGTGCGCCGCGTCGCTCGATTCACCGAGAAGCCGAACCGAGAGAAGGCCGAGGAGTTCGTGAGAGGCGGGCGGCACCTCTGGAACGCCGGCATGTTCATCTTCCGAGCCGGCGACATGCTGCGCGCGATCGATCGTCACCTCCCCGAGCTGGCCGAGGGCCTCCGGGTGCTCGACGCGGCCGCCGAGGCGGGCGCCGAGCACGAGGCCCTCGCCAAGGTGTTCCCGTCGCTGCCGAGCGTCAGCATCGACTTCGGCGTGATGGAGAAGCTCGACGAGCTCGCCGTGGTCCCGGCGGACCTCGGTTGGAGCGACATCGGCAGCTGGGAGGCCGCCGCGGAGCTCAGTCCGAAGGGCGACCTCGGCAACGCCGGCCCCGACGGGACGGTCTTCGTCGAGGCCGAGGGCAATCACGTCGTCGATCTGCGATCGCCCCACGGCGACAAGAAGCGCGTCATCGCTCTCGTGGGGGTGAAGGATCTGGTGGTCGTCGAGACGGACGACGCCCTCTTGATCGTGCCGCGCGAGCGGAGCCAAGACGTGAAGCACGTGGTCGACGCCCTGAAATCCAGGGGTGACACGCATTACACGTGAGAGGCTCGGCGGACCCGCGGCGAGCGTCGCATCGAGCCCGCCCACGCCGATCGGAGGCTCGCTTTGAGCTTCCTTGAGCCTCGCTCGGAGCGTTAGCGATCGCGCGAGCGCCGATGCCGTGGAGCGTCAATGGACGCACCCGACGCGCGCGCCGTCCTCGAAATCGGCTCGCGCCGCGCTGGCCCGCGGCTTGCTGAGATGCAGCTCCGCGACGCCGGAGAGCACCGCGCGCGCCATCGATCGCGGCCCCACGGGCGCGCATGGAGGATCTCGTGATGAGGTCGAACGGCCTTCTTTTGTCTCTTCTCACCGGCCTCTGTCTGGTCGGCGGCGGGTGCGCGTCCGAGCGGGCGCCCATCAACCGCGTGCAGCCCGGCGCCATCTCCAAGAGCTTCCTCGTCGGCGACAAGCTCGCCGACCCCTCGGACGATCCCGAGTTCTATTGGCGCAACTACGTGGTCGACGGCTCGGCGTCCCAATCGCTGCTCGGCGTCGGATCGTGGGGCAACGTGGATCGCATTCGGTGGGAGATCACCGAAGGGACGCTCATCGCGCGGAAGGCGTATCAGATCGCCCAGGGAGAGGACGACAAGGGCGTCGCGCAGGGGACGCCGAACGGCACGATCGTGGCGGCGTTCGCCATCCAATCCCATTTCGACATCAAGCGCGCCTACAACCCGTCGACGGGCGAGGAGAGCAACGTCGTCGAGGAGAACGTGAGCGACGTCCCTCCCCTCGAGCGCAGGTACATGCGCGTCGATTGGTCGAAGAACCTCGTCGACAGCCCGATGTGGGACGACATGTTCGTGGGCAAGATGTTCGGCAACATCGACGTCTCCCCCGCGTCGTACGAGGTGACCGACCCGGCCGATCCCGACGCGCCCCATTTCGAGCCCGAGGCGGGCTACTTCGACGTCACGCTGAAGTACTCGCTGAAGCCGCAGGAGAGCTACATCCCCGGCTTGCCGACGTGCGCGCTCATCGGGTTCTACACGGGCTCGACGACCTACGAATGCGACGTGCAAGAGGCCACGGTGCGAAGCTCGTTCGTGAAGGTCGATCCGAACGACGATTTCGAGCCGCTCGAGATCACGCACGCTCCGCTCGACGTCGTGGGCAACCCCGCTGGGCTCTCGGTCGGCTCGCTCCAGGTCGGCCTCATCTCGGGCATCAAGCAGGGGTGGGACCCGGGCTACGGCTTCACCGACGCGCTCTATCACCGCTACGCGCACCTCCACAACATCTGGAAGAAGAGCCACCAGGGCGCGTCGTGCGAGACGAACGACGACGCCGATCGCAATGGCACCGCCGACGAATGCGAGAATGCCGTGACGGGCTATGGCGGGAGCGATGGATCGCAATGCGACGTCGCGACGAGCCGCTGCACGATTCCTTATCGCGACCGCGAGATCCGCACCGTGGGCTATTTCGTGAACGACAAGATGCCGGCGGAGCTCCAGGATCCGGTGGGCGCCGACGGGCAATCGACCGGCGTGGGGGCCGCCGAGGAGGTCATCGGCTCGTGGGACCAGCTGCTCTCGAACGCGGTCGCCCGCGCGCGAGAGGTCGAGTGCCGCCGCACGGGCGGCGCGCGCGACGATTGCGAGGCCCAGTACTTCGAGCCCGATCCCGTGATGCTCCGCTACGGCGCCTGGCTCGTCGCGAAGCCGAAGGAGGCGACTCCCGTCCTGACGCTCTGCCACAACCCGGTGCGCGTCTACGACCGCCACGACACCTGCGGCGCGACGGGCGCGGTCGCGCGCCTCGGGGACGTCCGGAAGAGCTTCTTCTCGTATTGGCCCTACGAGTCGCGGGCACCTTGGGGGGGCATCGGCAATTGGGGGGGCGACCCGTTGACCGGCGAGATCCACGGCGCGGCGGCGATGATCATGGGCAGGAGCGTGACGTACGCCGCGGCTCGACAGCGTGACGTGATCCAGCTCGCCCTGGGCGATCTCTCGATCGACGACGTGACGAGCGGCGTCCCCGCGACCAACTACGTCCACGAGCTGCAGAACGGCTCGTTCGCGGAGCCACTCACGAAGTCCGAGATCGACGCGCCCGTGAGCGCGATCGACGCCGACCACGCGCTCGCCAGCATCGCGCCCCTACCCATCGACGGCGCTTCGGTCGCCGACAAGGTCCGCAACCTGAACGCGCTGCTCGACACCGCGACGGTCGACCCGCAGGTCCACGGCGAGGCGCAGCTCGAGTTCGACGCCCTCGCAGCGCCGCTCCGAGGCAGCGTGTACGAGGCGCAGCTCGTCGACTCGCATTGGCTCGTCGGCGCGGCGGGGATGGCGCCGGACACACGCACCTCCGACGTGCTCGACGAGGTCTCGCCGCTGCGCGGGCTCGATCCGGGGAGCCTACGCGACGTCCGTCACGATCTCTCGGCGCTCCTCGAGACGCACGGCATGTGCTTTCACGAGGGGGAGGCGCCGGTGTTCGGCAGCATCGATCTCCAGGGCTTGGCCCGCTATTTCAAGGCCAAGTACCCGGACGGCGCCTACGACGCGAAGTCGCGCGGCGAGGCCATCTATCGCGATCTCGTCGTGGAGGCGTTCAAGGGCATCGCCATTCACGAGGTGGGGCATTCGCTCGGGCTCCTGCACAACTTCGCCTCGTCGTGGGACGCGCCCAACTTCCACCCCCAATATTGGCAGCTGAGGACGCACGAGGGCGCGAGCGAGGCGTCGTGCGACGGGGCACCTCGCAGCGGCGACACGCGCTCGGCAGGGGCGGACCATTGCATGGGGCCCAGGTACCTCGACCCGTCCACCGACGACGAGCAGGGGCTCGCCGACGAGTCGCGCCCCGGCATCGACTACTTCGGGCAGACCTCGGTCATGGAGTATTCACTCGAGCGATTCGGGGAGACCGTGGGGCTCGGCCAATACGACGCTCAGGCGATGAAGGCGCTCTACGGCCGGGTGCTCGAGACGTTCGACGACGCGGCGCACGGCGGGTTCTCGCCGAAGGACCAGGCCGCGTTCGCGCCTCGGCTGGAGTCGCAGCTGGCGGACGAGGATCGCGTGGTCCGCTCGAGCGCTCCGTTCGTCGGGCAGAGCTTCGCGAAGCCCACCCATTACACCGAGGTCGCGCGGCTCATGAAGGTCTTCGATCCGGCGCGGTGCCGCGACGCGACCGACGAGGAGAAGCAGATCGCCGGCTTCCGTCTCGTGCACGGCAAGGTCTGCGCGCCGCCGCCGAAGGATCACGCGGCGTGGATCGATTTCGAAGACGGGCCGACGCAGCCGAGCGTCCCCTCGAGCGTCGCGCCCGCGGTCAGGACCCGCGCCGGGACGGCCACCGGGGAGGGCGCGGTGCGATGGTTTTATCGCTATGGCTCGACCGACAATGCCTATTTCCACACGAACCCCGGAGACGCGGGGGCGGACCCCTACGAGGTCACCGTCAATGCGGTGCGCCGCTTCCGGGCCGTCTACCCTTGGGCGTATTTCCGGAGGCAGGACCGCGAATACGACTACGCCAGCCTTCCGTCCTCGGTCGCGCACTCCACGATGGAGCGCCTCCGCTCGTACCACTGGAGCGTCGCGAACAGGACCGCGCTCTACAAGACGTTCGGCGACGCCACCTACGCGGAGATCGCCGGCGCCGACGATTGGCACCGACCGAGCCTCATGGCGGAGCACGAGATGTTCTCGGCGTTCGCAGAGATGCTCTTGATGCCGGAGCCGGGCGACTACGCCGCGAGCGCCGACGCGCAGGTCGACGCCAGCCGACCCATCTTCGACCTCGCGACGCAGGGCAAGAGGGCGTTCTCCTTGGGCGCTGGGGACGGCAGGTTCATCGGTGAGGAGTTCGACAGCGGCCCCGACGCCGGCGGGTCGTGGAACTACACGCATTGGATCAAGCACGCGGGGTTCGGCGTGGAGAAGACGCTCGCGACGATGTCGCTGGCGGACGCCCGCCCCACGCTGAGCACCATCAATCGACAGAACTACCTCGACGGGCGCGACGTGCGGATCAACTTCCGCTCGGACATGCCCGAGGCCGTGGACCGCCTGCTCGGCGGGGTCCTCGCGGAGGACTGGGAGTCGATCGGCATGTGGGTACCGACGGGGACCAACGAGCTGTCCCCGAAGCTCCTCGACGTGACGGCGCAGACCTGCTCGCGGCCCGACGGCGCCCGCGTGCTCTTCCCCGACGTGGGCTACAAGCAGGAGCTCGGGACGCTGCTCTTCGCGAACCTCTATTCGCGCTACGGCACCGACATGGCGCTGACCAACAAGCTCCGGATCTGGGCGCTCGGGACGACCGAGCAGGTCGACGTGCCCGAGGCGCAGCAGACGAGGTTCTACGATCCGGCGAGCGGCTACACGTACGTCGCGCGCCGCTACGGCGTCGAGGTCGTCGACGGCAAGCCCGTCGACAAGGGCATCGCGTCGCGGATGCTCGCGCACGCCAACGCGCTCACGGCCGCGGCGTACGAGGTCGCGACGGACGGGGCGGGGCAGCCCGTCGTGGACGCGTACGGCGCCCCGACGGTGACCGTGGACGCGAACGGTGAGCCGATCGTCAAGGACGCGACGAAGCTCGGACGGCTCACCAAGTACGTCGGGCTGCTCGACGCGGCCAGGCAGATCGGAAAGCAGCTCGGCTACGGGCCGCTCGGAGGAGGTGGCGGCGAATAGACGATACGGTCGATACGAGAGGCGGCCGGCGAGCTGAGGGGCTCGCCGGCCTTTTTTTCGGGGCGCGCGCGACCTACGACTCGGAGAGGAGCGCGCGCAGCCGCTCGATCGCGATGAGGTAGTCCTTGCGGCAATAGTCGCAGGTGATCTCGAGGCCGTTGCCCTCGTCGACCATGCCGCGGATCTCGTCGCGGCCGAGCGTCGCGAGCGCGGACAGAAGCGCTGCCTCGTTGCACTTGCACTCGAAGTACACATCGGCCTCGGCGAGGCCCGTGAACGGCATCCCGTAGAGCAGCTCGTCGATGAGCAGCTTCGGGCCGAAGCGCTCGTCTGCGAGCAAGGAGTGGAGCGCGGGGAAGTCGTCGAGGCGTTGGGTCATGATGGCGTGCGCCGGCCGCTCGGCCTCGGGCAAGAGCTGGACGACGTAGCCACCGGCCGTGACGACCGTGTCTCCCGCGAAGCGCGCCCCGACGGACGCGACGCTGACGACCTGCTCGGACTCCTGGAGGTACACCATGAGCGCCTGCGAGATGCCGCTCGCGCCCGCCTTCGCGTCGACGCTGCTGAGGTCGACGATGCCCTGGTGAAGGCTCCCGTTCGGGAGGGACCGGACCATCTGCAGCACCGCGCCCGGCCCGAACACGAACCCGCCGGCGGCATCCTTGAGCTGCGCGAGGCCGCGCGTTCCGCCGTCGGGGTGGGAGTCGCCGAGCAGGCTCCCACGCCCCTCGGCGCTCTTCGCGATCCCCTGCACGCGGAGGTTCGGCGCCATGGTCTCGCGCAGCAGCACGGTCGCGGTGACGAGCTCGGCGAGCGCTTCGGCCGTCGCTCCTCGCGCGCCCTGCACGGCGAGGATGTCACGCACCGTCGCGGTCGTGTCGCAGGCGATCACGCGGAACGAGTGATCGTCGGTCATGACCCGCAGGACTCGGTCTCTTTCGTCGGAAGTGGCCATCGAGGGAGGGGATCTCTAGCATGTCGAGCTTCCCACAAGAGACGGGACTCGGATAGACGGGAGCCACGGGGCGGCATGGGCAAGCACAAGACCAAGCGACCGAAGACGGAAGACCTCCTCACGGTCCACGACTGGGAGAAGGCGGCGCGAGAGACGCTCTCGAAGATGGCCTACGACTACTATCGCTCGGGCGCGGACGGCGAACGCACGCTCGACGCGAACGAGCGGGCCTTCGAGCGCTACGTCGTGTGGTACCGCGTGCTGCGCGACGTCGCCGAGCGCGACCTGTCGACGACGGTGCTCGGCACGCAGGTGCGATCGCCCATCCTGATCGCGCCCACGGCCTACCACCGCATGGCCCACGAGGACGGTGAGCGCGGAACCGCCCGCGCCGCGGCCGAGCGCGGGACCATCTACGTGGCCTCGACGCTCGCCACGACCAGCCTCGAGGAGGTCGCGAGCGCGACGAGCGCGCCGAAGTGGTTTCAGCTGTACGTGCACAAGGATCGCGATTTCACGCGCTCGCTCGTGGAGCGCGCCGAGGCGGCCGGCTACGACGCGATCGTCCTCACGGTCGACACCCCCTTCCTCGGCCGGAGGCTGCGCGACGAGCGCAACGGCTTCACGCTGCCCGAGGGGCTCACCATGGCGAACCTCGTCGCGCCGTCGGAGCCCGAGGCGGCGGCGTCGGAAGACGGCGCGCCGGCGCACGGGCTCGAGGCCTCGCGGTCGCTCCTCGGCAGCTACATGCAGAGCCGCCACGACGCGAGCTTCACGTGGGAAGACATCGGCTGGCTGCGGTCGCTCTCGCATCTGCCGCTCGTCATCAAGGGCATCGTGCGCGCGGACGACGCGGTGCGCGCGGCCGATGCGGGCGCCGCCGCGGTCATCGTCTCGAACCACGGCGGGCGGCAGCTCGACTCGGCCCCCGCGACGCTCGACGCGCTGCCGGGCGTCGCGACCGCGCTCGCGGGGCGGGCCGAGGTCTACATGGACGGCGGCATCCGCTGGGGCACCGACGTGCTCAAGGCGCTCGCGCTCGGCGCGCGCGCGGTCCTCGTCGGTCGCCCGATCCTCTGGGGGCTCTCGGTCGACGGCGAGCGCGGCGTGGCGCGCGTCCTCGAGCTGCTCGAGGGCGAGCTCTCGCAGGCGATGGCGCTCAGCGGTGTCCGCTCGATCACGGAGATCGAGCGCGGCCTGGTGACGGCGCGCCCCTGAGCGGCGCGTCACGGGAGCTGCGCGAGGTGCGGGCAGGTCGTGCCGTAACGACCGAGCAGGCGAGGGTGATCCTCCGCGGGGCCTTCGACCCAGCGCTCCTCGAGGTGGAGACAGGCGGCTTGCATGTCGCCGAGCTGCATCTCGCAGTCGGCGAGCCGCTCGAGCATCGGCGGCTTCGGGACGAGCGCGTAGGCCTGCGTGAAGAGCTCGCGCGCCCTGCGCAGATCACCGCGCTGCTGCGCGTCGATCGCCTCGACGTACAAGGCGCGGGCGCGCACGCGATCTTCGATCGAGGCGTCGCGCGGGGTCGTCGCCGCGGGGGGAGCACGGCGGGGGGCCACCTCGGCGCGATCCTCGCCCGCGCTCGCCGATGGCGCCGGCGGCACGGTCACGATCGTGACGGCGCCCCCGTCGCTCGTGGTCGCGGGTCCGCAGGCGGCAGAGAGCGCGAGCGCGGCGATCATCGAGCGACGGAGCGGGCGGCGCATGCGCCGATTGTGGCACGCTCGCCGCAGCGCGGGGAGCGCGGACCCTCGAACGGAGAGAGGCCGCCGAGCACGCGCCCAGCGGCCTCCGACCCCACGGCTCGCGCCGCGCCGCCGCCGGTGCGGCGAGCGCGATCACGGGAGGTCCCGGACTAGTTGCCCGGGAAGAGCGCCTGACCGTCGCCGCCGGCCGAGGTCCACGAGAAGACCTTGATGTGCGGGTTCTGGACGGCGGTCTGCATGATGATCTTCGCGACGTGGCGCATCTTCATCGCCGTCGCGGTGCCGCCGCGGATCGAGTTGTTGAGCTCGCCCTTGTCGTTGACCATGTGGACGAAGCTCTTCGCGTTCTTCGCGCCGGGCGCCGTCGACAGGGCGACCGAGCTTCCCGAGGTGCGCGACGACTTCGACTGACCGTCGACGATGTCGCCGTGCGAGCGGGTCGGCATCACCTTCTGCATCAGCATCTTCGACGAGGCCGAGTGCGAGGCGGCCGTCGAGACGGCGCCGCTCGATCGGTGGCCGTACTGTTCGTAGTTCTCGCCCTTCGCGCGGAACTTCTCGACCCGGGCCGACGCGTGATCGACGCGCGTCGAGGCGCGCTCGACCGAGCGGCTCTCGCCGCGCTCGTGCAGGACGC
Source organism: uncultured Polyangiaceae bacterium (assembly GCA_964467935.1). Lineage (GTDB taxonomy): Bacteria > Myxococcota_A > Polyangia > Polyangiales > Polyangiaceae > CAYYKK01. The sequence continues at coordinate 3,377 of CAYYKK010000125.1, read as the reverse complement.
GCTCCTTCAGGTCCTGCGCGGACGAGATCCGGCGCGAGTACGAGTCGTCACTGGTCCGCTCCGCGAGGGCGGTGCCCCCGAAGAGAGCCGTGGCGAGGAGAGCGGAGAGGAAGAGAGCAGGACGCATGGAGTCTCCTTTGGACAGGTGTGCGGGTCGGTACGGTCGCACGAGGGAGTGCAGGAGCCGGGCCAACGGAGAAACCGCTGAAATCAGCGCTTCGAGCGCGGTCCTCGGGTGGGTTCTCGGGGACGGTCAATCCGCTAACGGCGGGGGGCGTTAGCTTTCGCAATCACGCGCGCGACGGGTGGACGGCGGCCCGGCCCGGGGGCAGTCTGCGTGACGCCGTGACTCACCGTCAGATCCTGCACGTCGACATGGACGCGTTCTACGCCGCCGTCGAGCAGCGGGACGACCCGAGCCTGCGCGGCAAGCCCGTGCTCGTCGGGGGGCGCTCGCTGCGCAGCGTGGTGAGCACCGCTTCCTACGAGGCGCGACCGAGCGGCGCGAGGAGCGCCATGCCGATGGCCGAGGCGCTCCGCCGCTGCCCCGACGCCATCGTCGTGCCCCCACGCATGGATCACTACGCCGACGTGAGCCGACGGATCATGGCGATCCTCCATCGCTACTCGCCGCTCGTCGAGCCGCTGAGCCTCGACGAGGCGTTCGTCGACGTGACGGCGAGCCGCGAGCTCTTCGGCGACGGCACGGGCATCGCCGAGGCGATCCGGGAGGCGATCCGAGAGGAGCTGTCGCTCACGGCCTCCGCCGGCGTCGCGACGAGCAAGTTCGTCGCGAAGGTCGCGAGCGATCTGCGCAAGCCAGACGGACTGACGGTGGTGCCTCCGGGCGGCGAGGCGAGCTTCCTCGCACCCTTGCCCGTCACGCGCATGTGGGGGGTCGGTCCCAAGGCGGCCGAGCGGCTCGCCGGCGCGGGCGTCCGCACGATCGGCGACCTCGCCCGGGCGAGCGCCGAGCGGCTCGCGCGCGTGATCGGCACGGAGTGGGGCGCGACGATCCACGAGCTCGCGCGGGGCATCGACGAACGCGAGGTGATCCCGGAGCGCGAGGCGGTGAGCATGGGCGCAGAGGAGACCTTCGAAGAGGACTTGGTCTCGCGCGAGTCCATCGAGACGGAGCTTCTCTTGCAATCCGAACGCGTCGCACAGCGCCTCGCGGCGCACGGACGCGTGGCGTCCACGGTCGTCGTGAAGGTGAAGTACGCGGACTTCACGCTCGTGACGCGCCGGACCACCCTCCCGGCCCCGGTCGCGGACACGACCAGCATCCACCGTGCCGCGTGCGCGTTGCTCGACAAGATCGAGCTCGAGGGCCGCCGCGTCCGTCTGACCGGCGTCTCGGTCTCGAACCTCGTCGACGCCGAGCGCGCGCCGCGCCTGCTCTTCCCCGACGAGGCGAAGGGCAAGCGCGACGCGCTCGAGAAGGTCGCGCTCGCGGCGACCGCGCGCTTCGGGCAGAAGGCGCTGGTCCACGCGGAGACGCTCGGGGCGAGGGCCCGTCGGCGCTGAGCGCCGGGATCTGGCCAGACGCGGCGATCCGTCGTAATCGGGGCGCTCCCATCGCCCAAGGAGGGCCCGTGCTCCGCAGCCTGCTCCGTGTCGCCGACCTCACGCCCGACGATCTCCACCGGGTCCTCGATCGCGCCCTCGAGTTCAAGAAGGATCCGCGACTCACGCCCGAGCTGTTGCGCGGCGAGTCCGTGACGCTCTACTTCAACAAGCCCTCGACGCGAACGCGCCTCTCCTTCGAGACGGCGGTCTACCGCCTGGGCGGCTTCCCGATCGGCGTCGGCCCCAACGATCTGCAGATGGGGCGCGGCGAGACCATCGAGGACACGGCGCGCGTCATCAGCCGCTACTCGCGCGCGTTCGTGACGCGCACGTACGAGGACGACGAGATCGCGCGCTTCAGCCGTGCGGCGACGATCCCGGTGATCAACGCGCTCACCGACGGCCACCACCCGTGTCAGGCCCTCGCGGACATGCTCACGCTGCGCGAGCGCTTCGGCGATCTGCGCGGCCTCGAGCTCGCGTACGTCGGCGCGGGCAACAACGTGACCCACAGCCTGATGGAGGCCGGCGCGCTCCTCGGCGTGAACGTGCGCGTCGCGACGCCCGCGGGCTACCGACCCGATCCCGAGGTCGTCGCGCGCGCGCGCGAGCTCGCCCGACCGAACGGCGCGTCGATCGTGCTGGGCGACGATCCCGCGGAGATCGTCGCGAACGTCGACGCCGTCTACACGGACACGTGGCTCTCGATGGGCGACCCGGACGCGGAGCGAGCGCAGCGCGCCAAGGCGCTCGCGCCCTACCAGGTCAACGCGGCGCTGATGGGGCGCGCGAAGAAGAGCGCCATCTTCCTCCACTGCCTGCCCGCGCACCGCGGCGAAGAGGTGACGAACGAGGTCGCCGACAGCGCCGCGTCGCTCATCTTCGATCAAGCGGAGAACAAGCTCCACACGTCGATGGCGATCCTCGAGGCGCTCGTGCGGGGGACGCTCCGCGGATCCGCGGGCGGGTGAGCTCGCGCGGCGGCTCGTCGCCGAGCCGTGGTCGGGCCAGCAACGGCTCAACAGTGACGGCTCGGCAGGGCTGCTGGAGCAGTGGCGCCTCAGCAGCGTCGGCTCAGCAGCGTCGGCTCAGCAGCGTCGGCTCAGCAGCGTCGCTCGGCGCTCACGGCTGACCCTGCGCGATCTCTTGACCGCTCGCGCGCTCGCCGGGCTCGAGCGTGCCGTCGTCGTTGCCGTCGCGGAAGAGGCCGCCCGACGCCTTGAGCGCGTCCTCGAACGCCTTCAGGGCGTCTTGGTTGTTCTGGTCGTCGATCTGGATCGGGTTGCCGCCGAGCGAGTCGAGGCCGAGCGCCGACGTGACCTTGCCGATCTCGAAGCCGATGACGAGGGCGCTCTGCCCCTCGACGATGTCGAACGAGGCGCCCTTCGGATCGAGCCGGAACTCGCCGCTCATCTTCGATCGGACGAGGAACGGCGTGCCGTCGCTCCGATGTCCGCGCATGAGCACGCTCGCGTCCGCGAGCTCGGCCGGCGCGCCCGCGGGCAGGCTGTCGGCCTTGATGGGATCGAACTCGAGCCGTAGCCGACAATAGGGACCCGTCTCGCGCTTCACGTCGATGGCGCCGCCGACGAAGCCAGGCCCGGCGAGGTCGGCGACGCGAGGGCCGGGATCGTCGATGGCGGCCTCGTCCGCGCTGCAATCGGTGCCCTGACGAAAGCGGAGCTTGCTCGTCACGACCCAGAGCTCGTCCACGGTGACGCCCGTCGAGAGCTGGATGGACTTCGCGCCCGCGGCGGGCCAGGCCTCGTGCGCCGTAATGTTGAGCGGGATCCCGAGGCCGTTGGCGA
>CAYYKK010000124.1:7610-19293 GCA_964467935.1 uncultured Polyangiaceae bacterium | reverse complement strand
CGGCGTGCCCACGCGGTTCGTCGGCGATGGCCTCGCCGCGCCGTGGTCGGAAGGATAACCTCCGGCCCTCGATGTCTTCGCCCCCTCGTTCGCGCGCCCGCGCCACGTCCTTCGCGATCGCCGCGGCGTGGCTCGCCGTCGCCGGCGTCGCGCTCGCGGGTCCGACGAAGGGCGCACCGCCGCGAGGCGAGGCGCCGCGCGACGAAGCCGACGCCGACTACGACAAACACATGGACAACGGCGTGAAGCTCTACCAGTCGGGGAACTTCACCGGGGCGCTCATCGAGTTCGACGCGGCGTACAAGGCGAAGCCGAAGGCGAGCCCGCTCATCAACGAGGCGCTCTGCTATCGCGAGCAGCACAAGTATCCGGAGGCGGTCGCGGCGCTCGAGCTCGCGCTCTCGAAGCACGCCGACGCGATGGACGCGAAGAACAAGCAGGCGGCCGAGAAGGCCATCAGCGAGATGAAGGAGCTCTTCGCGTTCCTCTCGCTGACCGTCGAACCGCGCGGCGCGAAGGTCAGCGTCGACGGCGACGACAAAGCCGAGGGCGAGCTCGGCTCGATCGCGCTCGGCCCCGACGCGCACGTCGTCGTGGTCGAGGCCGACGGCTACAAGCCCCGCACCGAGAAGGTCGTCCTCGCTGCGGGCGATCACCGGACGCTGACGATCACGCTCGAATCGACGATGGGGACGCTGCGGATCACCGCGGCCAAGCCCGACTCGGCGATCGAGGTCGACGGCAAGATCGTCGGCAAGGGCGAGTGGAGCGGGCAGGTCAACCAGGGCGGTCACAGCGTGCGCGTCGTCGGCGAGGGAGACACGGAGCCCGTCGACGTCGCGGCGGGAGGTACGACCACCATCGACGAGCGCAAGCGCCTCGCCGCGACCCCGCCGCTCCCACCCGTGCCCACCGGGCCCAAGCCCAAGGAGCCACCACCGCCGCCGCCGCGCGGCTTCTACGGCCTCGTGACCGGCGCGCTGCTCTTCACGCCCGCGGCCCCGTGCGCGTTCCTGGGCGATCCGACGGGGTGCAAGGCGACCGGCACGCGTGACATCTCGCGCAACGCGGGCGGCGCTGGCGGTCTGCGCGCCGGCTATCGCGTCAACACGTTCGCCGCCTTCGAAGGGCTCTTCGAGTACGGCAACGTCTCGGGCGGTCGAGCGGGCGGCTACGAAGGCTACTCGCTCACCGATCTCCGCCTCGGCCCGTCGTTGCGGCTCATGTCGCCCGGCAAGCTCGTGCACTTCGTCGGCACGCTCGGCGGCGGCCTCGCGTTCGACTTCGTGAAATTCAAGAACACGGAGGCCTTCACCTCGTGCACGCGCAACGGCGCGAACCAATGCTTCGAGAGCTGGGGGGTCGACTTCTTCGTCGCGAGTGACGTGGGCGTCGAGTTCGACATCGAAGACGTGCTGCTCGGTGCGTCGTTCAACGTGACGGGCAACTCGTTGAAGGGCGTCGACGGCAACCCGAAGGCCGGATCGCAGGGACCGCTCGTGAACCCGTTCGATCAGAACGCCGCCTTCTTCTTCGGGCCGCGCGTGCACTTCGGCTACGCCTTCTGGTGACGCGTCCCGCGCGGCCGAGCGCACCTCGCGCGTCGGCCTCGAAGGGCTTCCAATCGCGCGGCCGAGGGCTATCCTCGGGCTCTTCCGCGCGAGGGATCCATGTCGAACGAAGCCATCAAGAGCGTGCTGAAAGAGAACCGACGGTTTGCGCCGAGCGCGACCTTCGTCGAGCGGGCCCGCATCGGATCGCGAGAGGAGTACGACCGGCTCTACCGAGAGAGCCTCGAGTCCCCCGACACGTTCTGGCGGCGCGAGGCGTCGGATCTGGTGTTCCGCACGCGCTGGACCGAGACGACGTCGTGGAAGCTCCCGCACGCGAAGTGGTTCGAGGGCGCGACGCTCAACATCACCGAGAGCTGCCTCGATCGCCACCTCGGGACGGCGCGGCAGAACAAGGCTGCGATCGTGTGGGAAGGCGAGCACGGCGAGACGCGAACGCTCACCTACGTGGATCTTCATCGCGAGACCCTCCGCCTCGCGAACCTCCTCGTCTCGCTCGGGATCGAGAAGGGTGATCGCGTCGCGATCTACATGGGCATGGTGCCGGAGGTCGTCGTGGCGATGCTCGCGTGCGCGCGCATCGGCGCCGTCCACACCGTCGTGTTCGGCGGGTTCGCCGCCGACGCCCTGCGCGACCGCATCGAAGACTGCCAGGCGAAGCTCGTCATCACGCAGGACGGCGCCTGGCGTCGCGGTCACGTCGTCCCGCTGAAGGACACCGTCGACAAGGCCCTCGCGCAGCCGCAGGCGAAGAGCGCCAAGCACACCATCGTCTATCGCCACATCGGCCCCGAGAAGGCGGACGTCTCGATGCACGAGGGTCGCGATCTCTGGTGGCACAGCGCGCTCCCCGAGTCGACGAAGGGCCCCGCGTCCGAGCCGACGATCGTCGACGCCGAGCACCCCCTCTTCATCCTCTACACGTCCGGCTCCACGGGGAAGCCGAAGGGCGTGCTCCACACGACCGCTGGCTACCTCGTCGGCGCGCACGTCACGTCGAAGTACGTCTTCGATCTGCGCGAAGAGGACATCTACTGGTGCACCGCCGACGTCGGCTGGGTCACGGGCCACAGCTACATCGTCTACGGACCGCTCTCGAACGGCGCGACTTGCCTCATGTACGAAGGCGCGCCGAACTTCCCCGACTGGGGGCGCTTCTGGCGGCTCATCGAGCGCCACCGCGTCTCCATCCTCTACACGGCGCCGACCGCGATCCGCGCCTTCATCCGCCAGGGTGACGATTGGCCGAAGAAGAGCGATCTGTCGAGCTTGCGCCTCCTCGGCTCGGTCGGCGAACCCATCAACCCCGAGGCGTGGACTTGGTACCACGAGCACGTCGGGCAAGGGCGCTGCCCCATCGTCGACACCTGGTGGCAGACCGAGACGGGCTCGATCATGATGACGACGCTCCCCGGGGCGGCGTACTCGAAGCCCGGCTCGACGGGCCTGCCGATGTTCGGCGTCGACGCCGCGGTGGTGACGAAGGAGGGGACCGAGGTCCCTGCAGGCGAGGGCGGTCTGCTCGTGCTGCGCAAGCCGTGGCCCTCGATGCTGCGCACCGTCTGGGGTGACGACGAGCGCTTCAGGAAGACGTACTTCTCCGACATCGAAGGCTGCTACTTCACCGGCGACGGCGCGCGGCGCGACGAAGACGGCTACTTCTGGGTCGTCGGTCGCATCGACGACGTCCTCAACGTGGCGGGTCACCGCATCGGCACGGCCGAGATCGAGAGCGTCCTCGTCTCGCACCCGGCCGTCGCGGAGGCAGCGGCGGTGGGCCGGCCCGACGAGCTGAAGGGTCAAGCCTTGGTCGTGTTCGTGTCGGTGAAGCCCGGCCACGCGCCTGGCCCCGAGCTCGCGCACAAGCTCGGCGAGCACGTGTCGACCGAGATCGGGAAGTTCGCGCGGCCCGATTCCATCCGCTTCGCCGACGCGCTCCCGAAGACGCGGAGCGGCAAGATCATGCGGCGTCTGCTCAAGGACGTCGCGGCCGGGCGCGAGTCGACGGGTGACACGTCGACGCTCGAAGATCTGGGCGTCCTCGCGAAGCTGCGTGCGGACGAAGACTGAAGGCGTCGAGGCGTGGAGGGCGCTCGCAGCGGCGGGCGCTCAGCGCCAGGGCAGGCGCCCCGTCTGCACGTAGTTGATGATGAGCGCGACGAGCGAGAAGCCCACGGCCGCGAGCGCGATCATCCCGATCACGAACGGCGCCGCGCTCTTCTTCTTCGGCTCGTCGGGGACCTTGACGATCGGATGGTTGGCGCCCGTGTTGTCGCGTCGATACACCGCCGTCGCCAGGTCACCGGCCGCACCGTCGTAGCTGCCGCGGTCCCCGGGAGCGCCGCCTTGCGCGTAGGGCGGGGGCGATCTCGGACTCATGCCCTGCGGGATCGCGACGGTCCCCGCGAGGCCGCGCGAGGGCGGCAGCGGGAGGCTCCCCGCTCCCTGTCCCGGCGGCAGCGGCAGCGGTGAGGACATGAGCTGTGTCCCCGAGTTGGGACGATCGTCGTGGAGGCGAGGCAGCCCGCTCGGCGCCACCGACGAGGCAGGTCCCCCGCGACCGGTCGCCAGCTGCGACAGATGAGCGCCCTGCATTTGCGCGGTCTGCATCGGGCCAGGGCGTCCTGCCTGCATCTGCTGCTGGCCTTGCCCCTGGCCCTGCATCGGCTGGCCCTGCATCTGCTGCTGGCCCTGCATCTGCTGGCCCTGCATCTGCTGGCCCTGCATCTGCTGCTGGCCCTGCATCTGCTGCTGGCCCTGCATCTGCTGCTGGCCCTGCATCGGCTGACCCTGCATCTGCTGGCCCTGCCTCTGCTGGCCCTGCGGCCCTTGCGACTGTGGGCCTTGCGCCTGCTGCATCGCGCGGGCCGCGAGGGCCTCGCTCACGCGATGCATCGGAATTGCAATCGTAGCAACGTTGTCACTGCCCTCGCTCGTCGAGTCGGCGACCGACGGCAGCGCGGAGATCGATTGCGCGCCTCTCCGCGGATCGGCCTGACCCGCCCCGTAACCAGGCAGGTCGGCCCGTCGCATCGCGATCGTGCCTGGGCCCTGGCCGGTGCTCTGAGGCGCCGCGAAGCCGGGACCGGGCGTCGGGTGCGACGGCATCGGCGTGTGCGGCCCGGGCGTGGCTGCGTTCCGTGGCGGCGACGCGGGGGCGGGCGTCTGTGGCACGTGGAGCGGCGGTCGTTCGCCGCTCTGTGCGAGCCCGCCGTGCGCGGCGCCACCCATCGACACGCGGAGCGCTCGCCAGGCGTCGAGCGCCTCGACGGCGGTCTGGTATCGATCCGCAGGCTCGCGCTTCAGGCACTTCGCGAGGAAGGCCTCGAGGTGCGGGTCGACCGGGCCGTCCATCACGTCTGCGAGAGGTCTCGGATCGGCCTTCGACTTCTGCTCCACCATCATCAGGATGTTGCGCGCCGCGTATGGCAGCTGGCCGCTCATCGCCTGATAGATGAGCGTCGCGCACGCGTAGATGTCGGCGCGGTGGTCGACCGTCTTCGCCTTGCCGATCTGCTCGGGGGGCATGAACGAGAACGTCCCGAGGCTCTGACCCATCTCCGTCAGCGTCTCGCCGCCTACCTCACGCGGCAGCTTCGAGATGCCGAAGTCGAGGATCTTCACGCGGAACGAGCCGTCCGGGCGCTTCTCCAAGAACACGTTCGACGGCTTCAGATCGCGGTGGATGACGCCCGACTTGTGGGCGTCGGCCAAGCCGATCCACACCTGCTCGACGATCGGGAAGATCTCGTCGAACGTCATGGGTCCGGTGCGCTTCAGCCGATCGATCAGGGACTCGCCCTCGAGCAGCTCGAAGACGATGACGATGCCGTGCTCGGCGTCCTCCTCGACGTCGAGCACCTGCGTGACGAAGTCGCTGTGGATGGCGCCCGCGGCGCGCGCCTCGCGGCGGAAGCGCGCGACGGCCGAGCTCTTCTGCTTCGTGTCGGCGCGCAGCAGCTTCACCGCGACGATGCGCCCGGTGCGCACGTTCTCGGCCGCGAACACCTCTCCCATACCGCCACGCCCCAGCTGCCGCTGGATGCGGTAGCGCTGCGCGACGACGGTTCCGGGCTCGATGTCCAACGCTTCTCCTAGAACGATCCGAGCACGAAGGCGCCGCCGCCCGAGGCCGACGCGGTGGGCACGAGGATCCACGGAGAGGCGGCCGACTTGTCGGCCTTCTTGTGCACCGTCGGTCGCGTGAGCGCGAAGATCGTCGTCGCTGCCGCCGACGCCACCGTCACGCCGAGCATCACGTCGGTCACCGCGTTGAACGTCGTGACCTTGCTTCGGAGACTCTCGAGCGTCGCCTGATCGGCCTTGCCGTTCTTGGCGTCGTAATCCTTCTTCTTCTGCAACGCCGTCACGCCGAGCCCGATGGTCGCGCCACCTGCGGCGACGGTGAGCCCGCCGAAGATCCACACGGTGGGCGGGATGGGGCGCTCGGGCTTGTCGTCGGGCGTCGTCGGCGCCACGGGCTTCGGCGGGGTCTGATCACCCTCCGAGGTGACGGGCTTTCCCTTCTCGAACTCGAGGAGCTTGTTGTAGCTGCCGCCGTTCTGGATCTCCGCCTGCCAGGTGATGTCCTTCGCGTCCTCGGCGGAGGCGGTGAAGGTGTACTGACCCGGGTGGATCCCGACGGTGAGCCCGTCGAGCGGCACCGTGTATCGGTTCGTGATCGGGAGACCTTGCGAGGGCGTGCGCACGGCGGAGATGCGCGTGTTCGGGCGGTCGCTGCGGAAGGTGATGTGCGCCACGGCGGCCTTCAGCGCCTTGAGATCGCTCTCGACCTGCGCGCGATCGGCCGCGTCGACGTCCTTGCTCGCGAGGTACTTCTCGTAGTCGTCGATCGCCTCGCCGTCGCGCTCGAGCTCGAGCGCGCAAACGCCCATCGCGCGCAGCGCCTTCTTCGACCCCGAAAGCTCGTAGGCCTTCGAGAACTCTCGGATCGCCTCTTCGCACTTGTGACCGCTCGGATCGTTGTAGAAGGCGGCGCCCGCCTCCATGTGCTGCTTCGCCTCGGCGATCTTCTTGGGATCGGGCGCGCCGCCGTGGGGCTGCGCGTACGCGGGGACGGCGAGGCTCCAGCACGTCAGTATCGAGAGCGCGATCGCGCCTTTGCTCCTCCTGGGAGAGCGGCTCATGCGCGTGAGCGTACGCTCATCCTCGTGAAAGAAAAAGCCGGTCGACGCCGGTCCTTCGCGACCTTCGTGCGCTCTCCTCGACGTCGAGGAGCGAGTGGCCGCCACGGCGCAGGCGATCAGACCGCCCGTCGCTTCAGGAGAGCGCGAGCATGCGGTCGATGGCGAGCCGAGCCTTGTCTCGGAGCGCGGGCGCGAGCTCGATCCGCGGCGAGAGGTCTCGCAAGGCGAGGTAGACCTTCTCGAGGCTGTTCTTCTTCATGAAGGGGCACTCGTTGCAGGCGCAGTTCGCCTGGGGAGGGCCCGAGTGGAACGTCTTGTCGGGCGACGCCTTCTTCATTTGATGCAGGATCCCGTCCTCGGTGAGGACGATGAACTCCTTGGCGGGGTCGGTGATCGTGTACTTGAGGAGCTGCGTCGTCGACCCGACGAACGTCGCGTGACGCAGGAGGGGCTCCTCGCACTCGGGGTGGGCGATCACCTTCGCGCTCGGGTGCCGCTCCACGAGGGCGATGAGCTTCCGCTCGCTGAACGTCTCGTGCACGATGCAGCTGCCCTGCCAGAGCCGCATCGCGCGGCCGGTGCGCTCGGCGAGCCAGCGGCCGAGGTTCTTGTCGGGCGCGAAGAGGATCTCCTTGTCGGCGGGGATCGCGCGCACGATCTTCTCCGCGTTCGACGACGTGCAGATGTAGTCGCTCGCGGCCTTCACCTCGGCAGAGCAGTTGATGTACGAGATGGCGACGGCGTCGGGGTACTTGGCGCGCCAGGCGGCGAAGCGATCACCGGGGCAACCGTCCGCGAGCGAGCAGCCTGCGTCCATGTCCGGGACGACGACGACGCGCTCTGGATTGAGGATCTTCGCGGTCTCCGCCATGAAGTGGACGCCGGCGAACACGATCACGTCCGCGCTCGTCTTCTTGGCTTCCTGGGCGAGCTGGAGCGAGTCGCCGAGGAAGTCGGCGACGTCTTGGATCTCGCCGTCTTGGTAGTAGTGGGCGAGGAGGACCGCGTTTCGCTCGCGCTTGAGCGTCGTGATGGCTTCTGCGAGATCGAGGGACGGGTCGACGGGAGGAGCGGCGGGAAGCTCGGCCATGCACGAAACGTAGGAGCGTTCGCGTCAATTGGCTACGGGTGGCGATCGCCTTTCCGCGCCGAAAATGGCGGGAGCGCACCTCCCCGCTCTTCCGAGCGTCGCTCGGAACGGCGGGGCTGGCTTTCTTTTCGGGGGTCGGTCGGGGCGGACGCGAGAAAGCCCGCGCGACGCCAGCTTGCGTTTCAGCGTGTCTTGCATTCACCGACTTGATAGGTTTTTCATCGAGGTCCGCTCGCTTTTCTCCGCTCCGAAGCGGAGGCGCCGGCGGAGATCCTCCCTTTGAACCGAAGGCCACGCGCCCTAGGACGGAGATCATGGCGGACGCTCGGGGCGACATCGTTCAAGCGCGGATCGGGACCACCCTGAAAGGGAAGTGGACGCTCGAGAAGCTGCTCGGAACGGGCGGGATGGCCGCGGTGTACTCCGCCGTGCACAAGATCGGCCGTCGCGACGCGATCAAGATCCTGCACCCCGAGGTCGCCGCGTCGCCCGATCTCAAGGCGCGCTTCGAGCGCGAAGCGGAGGCGACGAACCGGTTCAAGCACCCCGGCTCCGTCGAGATTCGTGACTACGACGTCACCGACGATGGCTGTCCGTTCCTCGTGATGGAGCACCTCGAGGGCGAGTCGCTCGGCGAGCGGGCTCGGCGCCTGGGCGGCATCCCGGAGGACGAGCTGCTCCGCTACGTCGACGAGCTCTGCGACGTGCTGGCCGCCGCCCACCGCGAGGGGATCGTCCATCGCGACATCAAGCTCGACAACCTGTTCGTCACGACCGAGGGCCGGCTCAAGGTCCTCGATTTCGGCATCGCCCGCGTGCGGTCGGGGCCGGTCCTCACGATGACGGGCATGCGCCTCGGCACGACCGCGTACATGCCGCCGGAGCAGATCGCCGGTCGCGACATCGACGGCCGCGCGGATCTCTTCGCGGTGGGCGCGACCATGTTCCGCATCCTCGCCAAGCGCCGCATCCACGAGGCGCCCACGGACGGCGAGCTCGTCGTGATGATGTCCACCGAGCCCGCGCCGCCGCTGCGGAGCGTCGCTCCCCACGTGAGCGAGAACATCGCGCGCATCGTCGATCTCGCCCTCGCGTTCCACGCCGAGGATCGCTACCCGAACGCGATGACGATGCAGGAGGACGTGCGCGCGGTTCGCGAAGGCGGTCCGCCTCCGTTCGCCACGGCAAGGCGCGAGCAGCACGCCACGCGAGGCGGTGCCTTCACCGCGATCGAGCCGACCGGCGTCGCGGCAGCCGCGAGGCTCGGGGCGATCGGCGAGGAGCCGACCGAGGCGCCCGTCGCCATCCCCCCGCGACCCGCGGCCCGCGTCGGCGTTCCTCGGCCAGGCGGACCCGGGACGCTCGCGGTGGGCTCGGTCGCGGCTCCGATCGGCACCGGCGCGATTTCGTCCGGGGCGGGCGCGTTTCGATCGAGCCCCACCGAGGTGACCCAGGCGCCTCGACCCCCCGTCGGCGCGGCGTCCCCCATCGACGTGACGCTCCCGAGCGCGGGAGCTCCGGTCGCCGCGTCGCCCGCCACGCCGCTCTCGATGGCCGTTCCGCAAGGCGTGCCGGCGGGCACGCCCCCCTCGACGCCGCCCCCTCCTTCGGTCTTCGCGAGCGCGGGGCCGGCCTCCCTGGGCCCGCAATCGCTGGGGCCGCAATCGATGGGTCCACACGCGATGGGCGCAGGGCCGAGCGGTCCGTATGCGATGGGGCCGCATTCGATGGGCCCGCATTCGATGGGACCGCAGTCGATGGGCCCGCAGTCGATGGGCCCGCAGTCGATGGGTCCGCAGTCGATGGGCCCGCATTCGATGGGCGCGCAGTCGCTGGGGCCGCAGTCGATGGGGATGTATCCGACGGCTGGCGCGCCGTTGGGGGGTGCGCAGATCGGCGGATCGGCAGGACACAGCGTCCCGCCTCCCCGAAAGAGCTCCGGTGCCACGTTCGCCATCCTCGGCGGCGTCGCGCTCTTTCTCCTCGTGGGTGCAGGCGCCGTCTACGCGTGGAGTATCAAGGGTAGTGCATCTGCATCTGCAGCGGCATCGCATGACAGCCCTTCGAGCACCTCCGACGACGACGACGACGCCTCGCCGAAGCAGGACGCCACCGCGACGCCCGCGCCCTCGGGCTCGCCGAAGGGCGCCGCGCCGACCGCGAGCCCCGTCGCCCCGACCCCGACCCCGACGCCCTCGCCCGAGCCCACGGCGCCCGCGCGTCCCGAGACGAAGCCTCCGACGCCTGGCGGCCCGCAAGTGACGCCGACCCCCAGCGCGACGCAGCACACCGCACCCGTCTCGACGCCCGCGCCTACCTCCGGCACGCAGGCGCCTCCGACGAAGCCTTCGTCGGTCGCCGCCCCTATCGTCAACCCCGGCACGCCCGGCGCGCCGACCGCGGGCCCCGCGCCGGCGCAGCCGCCTGGCCACGAGTCCCATCCGACCGATCGCGGCAACGGCAAGAAGGCGAAGAAGTAAGGCCGCGCGCGATCGGGATCAGGTCGTCGTCCACACGGTCCCGATGCGCCGTCGCTCGGCGTAGGACTCGGGTGAGAGCGCGAAGCGGATGAGCTCGTTGGTCACGGGGTGCTGCAGGAGGAGCCTCGGGTTCTCCGCCGAGCGAGCGATGTCGCTGTCGAACAATCGGAGGTAGTCGATCGCTCCGACGAGGTTGCCGCCGAGGACGTAGGCGGTTCGATACTCGCTCCTGCGGACGGCGATCGAGATCGTGCGAAAGTCGTACGTCGCCGCCATGTTGGGCGCGAGGTCCTCGAGCAGCCGGCGCTGCTTGCGGCCGATGGCGCGCTGCACGCCGGGCGAGAGGCTCTGCGCGTGGTGCTCGCGCGCCGGCGCGATCTCGCCCGCGCCGAACTGCGGCAGGACGCAACGCATCGCCGCGAGCAGGAGCCCGTCACCCGCTTCGAGCGGGATCTCGTCGAGCCACGCCATGCCGACGGCGATGCGCGTGAGGAGCCGGCCGAGGGCGAAGACCTGCTCGGGCTCCGAGAGCTCGGCGAAAGAGACGTGACCGACGAGCGCGGGCGGATCGCCCGGGTAGACGCGCATGGCACCCTGCCAGCTCGGCGTGAGGTAGAGCTCGAACTCGGGGATGCCGAGGGCGCGCGCGAGCTTGTCGGCGATGATCCGCGTCGGGTGGCCGTCGCGAGGCCCGATGCGCTCGCGCGATCCGACGCCGAGGCTCGAGACCTCGAAACGGAGCGACTTCGCCGCAATGGGCGCGATCGCGAGCGCGGCGTCGATGACCGGCGTGCGAGCCTCGGGCAGGAGCGCGCGGCCGATCTCGCTGCCTGCGTAGGCGTTCGCGTAGGGCACCTCGGGCTCGAGGCGGCGCGCGCGCAGCGCCGCGATCCGATCGGCGGGCAGCTCCCCCAAGCACCCGCGAACCTCCTCCACGGCGAGGCGCTCCTCCGTTCGTCCGTCGGTGCCGAGCGCCGCGTCGAGGCAGCTCAACGTCGCCGAGAGCACCGTCCCCGTCGAGGCGACCGAGCCACCGCGCACCTGCGTGAAGGCGCTCGGCTCGGCGAGCCTCACGAGCGAATCGCTGTCGGCCGTCAGGAGCTCGCGGAGGACGACCACGGCCTCCTTGTTGCGACCGGTCGCGAGCAGGCCCTGGCCCACCGCGGCACGCATCTCGGGGATGTTGCCGAGCTGCGCGGCCGCTTGGAGGTGGGCGACGCCCTCGCTCGCGCGCTTGAGGACGTTCACCTCGAGCAGACCGAGCGTCATGAGCCAGCGCGGCTCGATCGGGCGCCTGCGCGCCTTCGCGATCTCGATCACCTGCTCCACCGCGCGACCGAACGGCGCCGCCCCGTCCGGTGACGCTGACCGACGCGCGGGGCCGTCGCTTCCGCG
>CAYYKK010000124.1:0-7600 GCA_964467935.1 uncultured Polyangiaceae bacterium | reverse complement strand
CGTCCGGTGACTCCGTCCGGAAGGCGCGCGCGAGCTGCGTCCACGGCCTCATGTCGGAGGGCGCGCTCACGATCGCGTCGGAGAGCGCTCGCACCATCGCCGCGCTGTCCCCGGCGTCGCGGCACACGTCGGAGAGGCGCATCTGGTACTCGGTTCGCGCCGAGAGATCGGTCTCCTGCTCCGCGAGGCGCTCGAGCGCCGACCGCACGAGCGCCGTGTCCTTCTTCTTCAGCGCGAGCTGGTAGAGGCGTTCGAGCGCGGACTTGTTCTTCGAGTCGAGGCCGAGGACCGAGGTGAGCGCCGTCTCCGCGAGCTCGAGGTCTCCGAGCGGGCCCTCGTAGATCTCCACGAGCCCGAAGTAGGCTGCGACGCGCGCCTTGGGATCGCTCGAGAGCTGGATGATCTTGTTCAGCGTGTCACGCGCCTCGCCCCACGCCTTCTGGGCCTTGAGGAGCCGCGCCAGCAAGAAGAGCGAGCCGACGTCGTCGGGCACGACGGCGAGGACCCGGTTCATCGCGAGGATCGCGGGGCCGTAGTCGGGCGGGGCCTCCTGGGCTTCGCCGAGATCGAGCGTCGCGATGGCGATCTGCGATCCGAGGAGGGCGACCTGCTCGCGCGCGCGGGCGCGATCGAGCGCAGGTCGCAGCCGCTCGACGAGGCGCCGCGGGTCTCCCTTCAGCATCGTCGCAAGGGCGTGCGCCGCCGCTCGGTTCTCGGGATCGCTCGCGAGCGCGCTCTCGTAGAGCTCGAGCGCTTGCCGCTCGTCGCGCAGATGGGACGCGGTGAGCTCGGCCGCACGGACGAGGTGGGCCGCCTGCGTGACGGGATGGTCGAGGAGCTTCGCGAGCGCGAGCTGGCTCTTGATGATCCCCTTCGCGTCTCCGAGCTTCGTCGCGAGTCGCTCGAGGCCGCGCGCGGCGACCAGGCTGTCGGGCCACAGGCCGAGCGCGTCGCGGAACGCGTCGAGGGCGACCCGCACCTCCGGATCCGTCTCTGCGCGCTCACAGAGCATCGCCTCTTCGAGGTAGAACGCCGCCTTCGCCAGCGGGTCGACCGAGAGATCGCGACGCGCGTGGAGCGACGCGAGGAGCTGCGATCGCGCGGCGAGCAGCGCGGGGTGCGGGACCCCCACGCCCGAGACCAGCTTGCTGGCGACCCGCATGACCGTGTCGAGCGCGGCGTAGTCGTGCGGGTACTCGTGCGTGATCCGGCTGAGGGCGTCGAGCGTGGTGCTCGGCCCCACGCGCTCCTCCATCGCCACGAGCTCCCACAGCGCGCCGACGCGCGCGGGTCTCGACGTGAACACCGACGACTCCGCGTAGAGCGTCGTCGAGAGCGCGGCGTGCGCCCCGCGCTCGCGCTGCAGGTGCTCGAGCATGCGGAGGGCCGGGACGTGGCCGGGGACGACGCCGACGAGCGCCTCGAGCACCTCGATCGCCTGGCTCGGAGACGTCCGAGCGAGGGCCGACGCGAGCGAGATGCGGAGCCGGTGATCGAGCGCGGCGGGAGGCTTTCGCTCCAGCCACTTCGCGTAGAGCCTCGTCAGCGCGCCGAGCGACTCGGTGCCGTCGCCCGCCGAGCTGCCGCCAGAGGCCTTCGGGGTCGTCTGCCGAACGAGGATGCGCTCGGTGGCCTCGAGCACGGCCGGATCGTACGGCACCTCTTGCTCGGCGAGCGCGTCGCGCGCGAGCTCGTCCGCGCGCTCGAGGCTCTCGAGGGCGGCCGCGTCGTTCTCGAGACACAGCTCCTCGACCTCGGCACGAGCGTACCAGAGATGCATCAGTATCCCCGGATCCGTCTCGTTCTTGGCGAGCTCCTCGAGGGCCTCGCAGAGCTTCTTGAACTCCTTCGCGCCTCGGAGGAGCCGCAGCATCGCGATGCGCGGGAGCGGGTGGCTCGGGCGCAGCCTCGCCGCCGCGCGGTACGCCTCCACCGCGTCGAGCGGGCTGCGCCGCACCGTCTCGTCCTGCTCCGCGATCTCGAGCCAGAGCTCGAACGCCTGATCGGGTTGGTGCGAGACCAACGACAGCAGCGCCTTGCGCGCCTCGTCGTGCCTCGACATGCGACCGAGGATCCGCACGCGGGCCCGCAAGGTCGCCGGATCGAACGGCTTCGCCGCGAGGGCGCGATCGAGCAGGGAGAGCGCCCGCTCGCGATCGCCGAGTCGATCGGAGACCTCACCCGCCTCGAGCCACAACCGACACTTGAGGCCGGCGTCTTGCGTGATCTTGGCCTCCTCCGCGAGAGCGCGCGCGAGTCGCTCGGTGTCGTTGGCCCGTCGCGCGTTCCGTGAGAGGGCGAGGATGGCCGATCTCCGGCCGGGCTCGAGGGCGAGGATCTGATCGACGACCTCGATGGCGCGCTTGGGATCGCCGAGCTCGTCCTCGTAGATCGACAGCATCTTCTCGAGCAGTCCGATCTTGCGATCTTGATCCTTCTCGAGCGCCGCCGCTTGCACGTAGAGGTCGACGCGCGCGTGGATCTTGGACATCTCGGCCTCGCCCGTCACCGAGGGCGCGCGGACGAGCGCCGAGAGATCGTCGAAGACCCCGCCGTTGCCGGGCTCGAGGAGCCAGGCGGCGCGGAGCGTCTCGATGCCTTGGTCGCGCTGGTTGAGGTGTCGGACGGCGATGTCCGCCGCGCGACGGAACGCGGAGATCCGGGCCGCGAGAGGGCGATCGGTGTTCGCGTCGACGATCCACGATCGGACGCGATCGGCGTGCCTGCCGAGGCGCATGAGCGTCTGGTCGAGCTTCTCGCGCGTCGCCTCGTTCGTCGGATCGTGGTGGAGCGCGCGCGCGGCCATGTCGGCGGCGACGTCGGGCCTCCCGAGGCGCGCGTAGGCGTCGCTCAGCCTGACGTACTCCCACGCGATCTGCTCGTTCTTCGTCAGCAGCGAGAGGCGCTTGTGGCGCACCTCCACGATCTTCGCGAAGTTGCCGTCGGTCTCGAGCGCGTTGGCGAGCTCGTCGAGGATGCGCGCTTGCGTGGGTGAGCCTTGCGGCGCGCGCCCGTCGGCGGCGAGGAGCAGCTGCACCGCGTCCTTGTGGCTCTGCGAGCGATCGATCGTGATGCGCGCCGCCGTGTAGAGGAGCCTCGCGGCGCGCGCGTTGTCGCCTTCGCGGTCCGACTCGAGGCGGAGCCCCTCCGCGAGGCCGTCCTTGTCGAAGCGCGCGAGATGGCGCAGGAACGCCGAGCGCACCGGCCCCGGGTTCGGCTCGAGCGCCACGCCCTTCTCGAGCGCGGCGCGCGCTTGATCGGCTTCTTTCAGAGCTTGATCGAGGATCTCGGCGCGCTCGACGTGGATCCACGCCCCGAGCGCCGAGTCGAAGTCGGCCGCGCCCGGCTGCGCGTAGGTGTCCGCGAGCCGCGCCAGGTGCTCGGCGAGATCGCGCGCGAGCCCCGCCTTGCCGGCGGCGACCTCGCGACGGAGGAGCGACTCGAGCCCGCGGAGCGACGCGGGGTGGGATCGGTTCCAGCGCAGCGCCTCGAGGTACGAAGCGCGAGCCGCGTCGAGTTGACCGAGCGCCTCCTGGGTCCGCGCGCGCGTCGCGTGGAGGTCGGCCTTGAGCTCGTCCGTCTCCGCGAGACCGAGCTCGTCGTCGAGGATGGGCAGCGCCTCGCCCTTCTCCGGCTTCTGCGTCATCAGGCGCCGCAGCCGCGTCAGGGCGGGCTGCAGCGCGCGCACCAAGGAGCGCGCGGCCTCGTAATGCTTGCGCGCTTCGTCGCGGTCGAAGCGCTCCCACTCCGCGAGCAGACCGAGCTCGATCTGGGCGCGCGCCGCGCCGACGGGATCGTCGGCCTTCAGCCGATCGGATCGCGCGGTGAGCTCCGCCTCGAGCGTTCGCTCGCTCTTGCTCGGCGCCGCGACCGACGTCGCCGGGACCACGGCGACCTGCGCGATCCGCTCGACGTTCTCGGGGCCGGGGCGCGAAGAGCGCCGCTCCGCGGGCATCGTCATGCTGTAGCCGCCCGGGGTTCTCGGTCGCGATCCGATCGGCGCGGCGAACGTCGGCGGCGGCGTGACCGCCGTCTGCTCCTCGCGGGCGGCGGCCCCGGGATCCGCGCTGCCGCGTCCCGAGTCGCTCGCGGGGGGCGCCGGCTGCTTCACCGTCCCCATCGTCTGCGTGATGAGACCTTCCTCGCGCTCGGCCTCCTTCGGCGCCTCCGCCTCGGGCTCGATCTCGCCCCAGCCCTCCTCCGCCGTCACCTCTTCGGGCTCGAACCGCGGGAGCGGCGGCGGTCGGTTGGATGCCCGCGCGCTCGGCGAGGGGCTCGCGTCCGTCGTCGTGATCGTCGTCGTGCTCGCGTCCCCGACGCTCGTCGGTGAACCGCCGATGAGGGTGCGCGAGCTCGACCCGAACGGGAGCGTGCGGAGCGCGGGCATCGGCGGCGGCGTCACGCCTCGCGCGGGGAGCGGTGGAGGTCGTTTGCTCGGTGTCTTGCCCTCGCTCGACGAGGGCGCGGCGGGCGCGTCGTTCGTCCCGTCGGGGCGTGGCGACGGCTTCGGCGGAGGGACGCGCGCCTCGAGCCCGAGCTGGGTCGCGGCGATGCGCGGCGGCCTGAGCCGCGGCTGCGGTCGCGACGGCGGCCCCGCGGGTCCCGTGCCGGGCGCCGTCGTCCCGGGCGCGCCCGGGATCGTCGGCGAGGGTGCTTGCGGCGCAGCCTTCGTCGACGCGGCCGGATCGCGATGGCCGATCAGCGTCTTCTGAGATCCGCCCGGCGCTGCGGGCTCTTCTGTCTCGTTCGGCTTGTCGTCGTGATCGGCGGCCACCGACGGATGCTAACAAGATCCGCGCGGCGCTACCTACAACCTGATCGGATCGCGCGAGCCGCTCGGACGCTCACTGCGTCCAGCGAACGAGCACGCACGTGATGTTGTCCGGACCGCCGTTCTCGTTGGCGCGCTCGATGAGCTTCGCCGCGGCGACCTTGATGTCCGGGTACTCGCCCAGGATCTGCGCCATTTCGGGATCCGTCACGGGCCCCGAGAGGCCATCCGAGCAGAGCAGATAGGTGTCGTTCGCCGCGGGCACTTCGAAGCGCGTGTCGACCTTGACCGTGTCCTTCATCCCCAACGCGCGAACGATGACGTTCTTGTGGGGGAAGTTCGCGATCTCCTCCTCGGTGAGGCGCTTCATCTTGATGTAGTCGTTGAGCAGCGAGTGGTCCTCGGTGAGCATCTCGAGCTGGCCGTTGCGGAACCGGTAGACTCGGCTGTCGCCGACGTGGGCCACGTAGACGCCGTCGTTCGCGCTGAAGAGGCCGACGAACGTGGTCCCCATGCCGCGCTTCTTCGACTCGCGCTGCGCCGTCTCGTAGATGCGCAGGTTCGCGAGCTTGATCCCCGTGATGAGCCGGTTCTCCTCGTAGCCCTTCGTGCGATCCATCTTGTAGGGCCACGTCCGCTCCGGATCGCTCTGCGTCGCCGCGAAGAACTCCTGGAGCGAGTCGAGCGCCATCTTCGACGCGACCTCACCGGCGGCGTGGCCACCCATGCCGTCGGCGACGAGGAACAGGCCGTAATCGGCCATGATCGAGAAGTTGTCCTCGTTGTGGTTGCGCTTACGACCGACGTTCGTCTCGCCGGCGACCTCGATGCGGTACTGCATGTGGGGGGTCACTTGCGCCATACAAAGGTGCTCACCAAGGGCCGCGTCGGGTGCGATGGGCCGCGACGCCGCAGGACGTCGAGCCACGACGAAACATCACGGCCGTCGAGACGACCAGGGCTTCGGATGGTGGCGGTTTTCTTCGGGTTCTGTCAATCCGAAGAACGAGCTTACGCGACCATCGCGCGACGCTGTGCGTCCGTTCCGCCCTCGGTCCTCCCGACGAAGCGGCTCAGAGCGGTCGATCGAAGGGTCCCGGCGCGGCTTCTTGCGCTCCCTCCACGTCCCGGGTGGTCGCCGGCTTGGACGCCGGTGCGCGTGGGGCGGCCTTCGACGCCGGCGGGAGCGCGGCCGCCGCCCGCGCCTCGGGCGGCGCGCCGAGGAGCACGTCGACCTGACGGTACGCGTTCTTGCCGAAGACCGTCAGCGCGACCTTCTCGCCGATCGCGTGCTTCCGAATGGCTTGAGCGAGCTCCTCGGGGCTCGTGACGGGCTCGCCCGCCACCGCGAGGATCATGTCCCCGTCCGCCTTGTCGCCTCCGTGGAGCTTCGCCGCGGCCGCCGGGCTGCCCTTGGCGATCGAGAGGATGCGAACACCCTTCGCGAGCGCGCCCGTCTCCTTCGCCCCTTGGATGCCGAGGAACGGGGAGGGCTGCACGGCGTCCGCTGGGACCGTGCGGAGGAACGCCTTGATGGCCTGCACAGGAATTCCAAATGCAACAGGGATGCAAGGCTTGCCCTCGACGGGCATGCACCCGCGGCCGACGATGCCGACGACCCGGCCGCTCTCGTCGACGAGGGGCGAGCCGAGGTTCATCGGGTTGATTCGGCTGCCGAGCTCGAGGGCGTCGTCGAGCGGGCGATCGTCGCCGCCGATGATCGTGCGCTTCGACGACAGCTCGACGCTCGTCGGCGCGGGCTTCGCGCCCGGCATCGCGGAGAACGTGTGGATCTCGGCGTCGTCGCGCAGCGGGTCCGTCCCCGACGCGGTGAGCCCCTCGTTCCACTTGCCGCTCTGCGGGACGAGGAGCGCGAGGTCCCACGCGCGATCGTGGTGACCGAGCCTCACCTTCGCGCTCGTCCCGTCCGCGAAGCGCGCGTCGAGATCGTTGCCCGATCCGAGCGGGGAGAGCGCCGTGAGGATCCGCCCGTCCCCGCCGAGCACCGCGCCGAGCCCGACGGGGATGCCGGCGCGCGAGAGCACGACCACGCCGCGCGCCGCCTTCACCTCGGGCGCCTCTTCCTTCGCTTCCTTCGCCGAACCCTTGCCCCCGGGAGCCTCGTCGAGCGCCGACTTCACCTCACGCCTGTCGCTCCGCGCGTCGGCCTTGACCTTCGGCTTCGCCGCCTTCTTCGGCGCCGGCTGCGTGAGCGGTTCGCCGAGGGGCTGCGCCATGGCCGAGGGCGCGAGCGAGAGGAGGCCTGCGCTCAGCGCCGCCGCCGCGAGGCTCCACCGCCGTCGTGGACGCCGGTTCACGCCCCCCGTGTAGCCTTCCGTCGAGGGGGCCAGGAAACCTGCGGGCGATTCGGTGGACATAGGCGATAACTCCAGGCTGGGGCATCCGAAGGGTGCGGGCGAAACGAACGCGATGCAAGGTGCGAGCCCGGTCTTCCGTTGACGATCACGTGCAGACCGCGTCCCCTTCTCGAACCGAGCGAGGTGCGCCCGCGTTCAGCAGCCTGCGCGATCGTCGTCGGCCGAGGGGCGGCGAACGCGGGGGCCGAAGGTCTTGGTCCGGCGGCCGGGGCCGCGCGCGCGCCCGCGCGAAGGGCCAGGAGCGAGAGTCTCGAGGGGCGATGGTCACGAACCGACGCGACGGGGGCACATGACGAACGAAGAGGAGAAAATGGCCAAGGCGCACGCGCGGGTCGATACGACGACCGATGAGACACAGGCGATCGAGAAGCTCGTCGCCGGAGGAGAGCACAAGGGGGCTCTCGCGCGGTGCGCTCGCGCGTATGCGGCGCCGCTCGGCAGGCTCTGCATG
>CAYYKK010000123.1:0-19387 GCA_964467935.1 uncultured Polyangiaceae bacterium | reverse complement strand
CGTTGTCGCAGTTGACCTCGGGACCGGCGCACAGCCCCGCGGCGCAGGCGATGACGCCCTGCTCTTCGGTGCAGACGGAGTCGGGCGCGAACAGATCGGTCTTGCAGTGAAGGAGCTCCCCGTTCGCGCAGTCGAGCAGGTTGCCCTGCGCGTCGCACGAGGTCGTAGGCGGCGAGCAGCGCGCGTCGCCGGGCGTGAGGACCTCGCGCAAGGCGCAGCGCGAGGCGTCGTCGCACGACGTGGACGCCGCCATGCACACGATCATGCTCCGCCCCGGATCGAACCCGACGCGGGCCGGAGGCGTCGAGGCGCCGGCGACGCCGCCGATCGGGAGGGTGAGCCAGTCGACGCAGGCCGAGTAGTTTCGCGACTCCGCGCCGGCGTCGACCTCGACGACGGGGAGGCCGGTCGACGCGACGATGCTCCTCCCGAGCGCCGGACACGAGGCGACGAGCGAGCAGAGGTGCGCGGCGTCGAGCTTCGGGAGGAGCCCCCGGGCCGGGCTCCCGCCCGCTCCGCCGGTGCCGCTCGACGTCGAGGTCGACGTCGCGTCCGGCGCGAGCCCGTAGAACGTCGTGCACGCGCCGACCGAGAGCGCCAGGAGGAGCGCCGGCGCGATCGAACGGCTCGGCGTGAGCGTCATCGACGTGGCCTCACCCGCACGCTCCGAAGCTATCACACGGGCGCTCACGGGCGTTTGTAGGGGCTCTTGCGGAGCCCGGCGCCGTAGGGGCTCGGCTCGAGGCCCCCGGCGCGCGGCGTCGTGATCGCGGCAGGAGCGCTCGCCGACGCGACCGGAGCGGAGGACGGCGCCCCCCGACTGGACGCGACCACGTCGACGACGTCGGCGACGGCGCTCGGCGACGCCGACGGCGCGCTCGACGCCGAAGGCTGCGGCGAAGGCGCGGCGGCGACCTCGGCCGGCGCGGTCGAGCCACCGCCGCCCCTCGTCATCACGTACCAACCGGCGGCGTTGAGGACCAGCGCCCCGACCCCGAACGCGAGCCGAAAGCGCGACGGACGTCGCTCGACGGGTGGCGCTCGCGGCGCGAGGGCGATGGCCGCGTCATCCGTCTCCGCGCCGGCCGGGGCGCCGAGGTCGGCCTCGTCGGCGCCCTCGGCGAGGTGCTCGGCGACCGCGCGCGAGAGCCGCTCGCGACGCGCCGCGAGCTCCGCGCCTTTCGTGGCGAGGAGCGCGTCGCGAACCTCCTCGTGCGTCGCCGGCGGGATCGCGCGAGCGAGCGCCTCGGCGAACTCTCGCGCATCGTCGAACCTCTCGCGTGGGCTCCGCGCGAGCGCCCTCTCGACGACGGGGACGAGCTCGGCACATCGAGCGCGGATCGGGTCGAAGTCGATCTCCCCGAGCAGGATGCGGCTCATCTGCGCCGCGTCGTCCCCGGCGCCGAAGGCCCACCGCCCCGCGACCAGCTCGTAGAGCACCGCGCCCACCGAGAAGAGATCCGCGCGGCGGTCGACCTCCGCCTCCTCCAGCCGCTCCGGCGCCATGTAGACGACCTTGCCCTTGATGACGCCGGTCTTCGTGAGCGCGAGCCGTCCCTCGGCGCGCGCGATGCCAAAGTCGATGAGGCGCGTCGTCCCGTCGCTCCCGACGAGCAGGTTCTGTGGGCTCACGTCGCGGTGGACGAGCTCGAGCGGCTCGCCGGCGAGATCGCGCGCGCCGTGGGCCGCGGACAAGCCGCGGAGCGCGTCGAGGACGATGCGTGACGCGAGCCCGAGCGCGAGCGGCGGCTGCGCGAGGTCGCCCGCGACGCCCTTCGACTCGCGCGCTCGGAGCAGCGCCGCGAGGCTCACTCCCTCCACGTACTCCATCACGAGCACGAGCTCGCCCTTGGCGTCGACGACGTCGATCACCGGGACCACGTTCGGATGGTGGAGCAGCGCGCTGAGGCGCGCCTCGTCGCTCGCCATCGCGTAGACCTCCGGATCGCTGACGAGGTGAGCGTGAACGCGCTTCAAGGCGACGATGCGCTCGAACCCCGCGTCGCCGACCTGACGAGCCGCGAAGACCCTCCCCATGCCCCCCGCCGCGAGCTCGAAGAGGAGATCGTACCGCCCGATCGAGCGCGGCCCACGAGGATCAGAACCGCGCTTCAAGCACAGCTCCTCGGGGGCCCACGAAGACGCGCGCGCTCGTCTTCGCAGGCGACGCCGGCTTGTCGTGGCTGCTCCAGTCGATCGCCGTGAGGGCGACGATGCCGGTCACGAGCGCGAGCCCGCCCGTCACGCCGATGAGGACGTTCGTGCGGTCGGTCTTCCCCACCCCCTCCTCGATGAGCTGCTGCTGCTCCTCGGCGGAGCGGCCCTTCTTCAGATCCTCGTAGTCCGACTTGGCGCGCAGGACGTCGATGCCGGAGGCGATGAGGAAGGTCCCCGCGATCGCCGTCGTGCCGACGAACGGAGCGAGGAGCCACGGGCTCGTGCCGTGGCGCTTCGGCTCGACGACGGGCGCGGGCCTCGGCGGGCTCGGCCTCGGCTGCGCGCTCGCGAGCGGCGCGACGCTCGCGAGCGGCGCGGGGGTCACGACGGGCTCGCTCGCCGACGCGGAGGGCGGGGGCGAGGGCGGATCGAGGACCACCGACTCGATCGCGCCCGCCGAGAGCGTCACCTCGCGCTTCGCGACGGCGCCGCCCTCCGCCGTGCCCTCGACGAGGTGCGTGCCTGGGACCACGTAGACCACGGCGTCCAAGGCGGGACGACCGTCGACCGAGATCCCCGAGAGGCGCGGCGCGACGATCTCGAGCCGGCAGAGCTTCGGAGCGAGGCCGTCGAGCGCGGCCGCGGCGCGGGCGCGATCCGGCGCGTCGTCGGGCGACGATCGAAGGTAGCGACGGTAGAGGTTCGCGGCCCGCGCGATCTCGCCCGCCTTCTCGAAGGAGCGCGCCGCGTTCCACAGGGCCGCCTCGTGGGGCTTCGCCGCGTATGCCGCCGCGAAGGACTCTCCCGCCTTCGCGAAGTCGCCGCGCGAGAAGGCGCGCTCGCCGTCCGCGAAGCGCGACGCAGCCTCCGCCTCCGCGGACGCGTCGTGATCCTCCGGCGCGCCGATCGCCGCGGAGCCCACGGCCAGCGCCGAGAGCGTGAGGCAGATCATCGCGGCTTGAGCGAAGGGTCGCATCGGTTGTCGTCAAGAGCGCGGGCGAGAGGGCGACGAGACCTCGAGCATGACGCGGCTCAAGGCGCCGGCACGCGCCCGACGGGATCGTCGGCGAGCGCGCGCAGAAAACCAGCGGCCTGCGCCTTCGCCGCAGGCACGTCGAAGACGACGAAGTGCCCCTCCCCCTTGCCCGGATCCCACTGGGCGAGCACGCCGCTCGCGGCCCCGTTCGCGAGGTTGCCGGAGAGGCCGCCGGCGGGGATGTCGACCGGGGTGAGCCCTCCCCACGCCGCGTCCTGAGGCGGGAGGACGACGGGGTTCTGCAGCGCGACGCCCATCGCGAGCCCGAGCGCCTCGGCGCCGCGCGGCGGCGCGTACGTGTCGCCCGTCCCGTCAGGGCGGATGCCCTCGGTCTGGTAGATGCTCTTGTGCCCGCCCGCGTGCGGCTCGTCGATGATGAAGCGCGCGTAGTTGATGGGGTCGACCGCGTCGACGATCGACTGCGCCAAGCAGATCGCGGGGTGGAAGAGGTTGAGCTCCTGCTCTTCGTCCGGGTTCAGCGCGAGGAACACCGTCTTCACGAGCGTCGCGACCGCGGGCTGCGGCGAGGTCTTCTCGAGGAGCGTGATCGCGATGAGGCCCGACGACCCCGAGAGGACGCCTCCACGCGCGTCGGGGCTCGCCGCGAGGAACAGCGGCCCGTTGAGGCTTCCCTGCGAGTGGCCGAAGAACATCAGCTTGGTCGCGTCGAAGGAGATCGCGCTCTTCGTCGCGCTGATGCTCGCCGGGACGGTGAGGTGCGACTCCGTGAAGAGCCGCGCGCGCTGCATCTCGTCGAGCCCGCTCTGGCGGATGTTCGTGCGAGCGGCTTCGATGTTGTTGAAGTTGAAGAACAGCGTTTGTATCTGCGTCTCGGTTGGCGGCGCACCCGGTCGCGTGCCGTGGAAGATCTGGTCGACGCCCATCGTCGCGAGGCAGGAGCGCGCGAGCGACCGGGCCGTGCCGTCGTTCACGTAGCTCTCGTAGTCGCCGCCCGTGCCGTGCGCGTACATCGCGATCGGGTAGCCGCCCGGCGGCATCGGGCAGGTCTGCGCGCTCGGGACGCTGAGCGAGAAACGCGGCTCGAACGTGTTCTGGATCTGGGGTACGCCGCCCTCGTCGACGAAGTTCCCCCCGTCGGCGGGCGTCGCGTAAGGGACGTTGCCCGCCTGGTAGTTCGGCGAGGGTCCATACACCCCGACGTACTCGTCGAAGTCGGCGTTCGAGCCCTTCAGCGCCCACGCCGAGTCGGTCGCCGTGGGTGCGGCGATCGCGGACTTCTGCGCGTCGGCGGCGGCGAAGTACTCCGCGGTCGGGTCGTCGGTCGTGAACGAGGTGAAGTGCGCGATGTGCGTCAGGTCGAAGCCGAGCTTCTTCAGCTCCGTGACCGCGGGCGCGAGGGCGTCCCTCGCCGCCCGATGCGGCTCCGTCGTCGGATCGGCCAGGCCGAGCACCTCCTTCAGCTCCGCGGACGCGCGCGCGCGGTTTCCGCCGACGGCGCGGACCTCGTCGCTGACGACGAGGGCGTAGCGCGTCTCGAACCGCAGCGGAAAGCCCACGGCGGGCATGAACGCGAGCGTGTGCGCCGGCCAATAGACCCCCGCCGCGTCTTGGTAGTGGAGCCCGATGCGGCGCCGCCTGCCGTATTCCGGCGACTTCGGATCGACGTCGACGAGCTGCACGCTGCTCTTGATGCTCTCCGTCGCGCCCGGGTCGGCCGGCAACGTCGATGGATCGAGCGATTGGGTGAACCGGACGTAGCCCGCGGCCGACGGCGAGAAGCCGTCGAGCTTGTCGTCGATGGTCTGCCAGTAGGTGTCGAGGATGAGCTGGTGGCGCGGGTTCGGGAAGCTCCGGAACCGCACCTTGCCGCCGTCGCGGCGCAGGTCGCAGGGGAACGGCTGATCGAAGAAGGTGCCGTCGGCGAAGTAGTCGAGCGAGGCCGGTACGACGAACATCGACTCGGCGTCTCCAGTCGACGAGGTCGTCGACGAGCAGCCCGCGAGATCGGACGGGGTCGTGCGCACCGCGAGCGGCGAGAGCCCGAGCGCGAGGGTCGCGAGGACGAGCGCGCGCGCGGCTCGCGTCGTCCCACCGAGGAGACGACGCTTCATCGATCGATCCATGCTCGTGAGTCTACAGGACGAGGCGGCGGCCAGCGAGAACGGAGCACCACGACGCCGGTTGTCGCTCGGCGACCTTTCCACTACGACGCGGGCATGACGTTGAGCGGCAAGACGGCGCTCGTGACGGGCGGCGGGCGCGGGATCGGACGGGCGATCGCCGAGCGGCTCTCGGCGAGCGGAGCGCGCGTCGTCGTGACCGGCAGGACGCTCGCCGACCTCGACGAGGTCGCGAAGGCCATCGGAGGCGTGGCCGTCGAGGTCGATCTCGCCGACCGCGCCTCGCTCGCGCGCGCGCTCGAGCGGATCGCCTCCTCGGCGCCGGCCGTCGACATCCTCGTCAACAACGCCGGCATCGCCGAGAGCGCGACCTTCGATCGGACGACCGACGAGATGTGGGATCGCACGTTCGAGGTCAACGTCACCTCGGCCTTCGCGCTCTGCCGCGCGCTCGTCCCGGGCATGATCGCGCGCGGCTGGGGCCGCGTGGTGAACGTCGCGTCGAACGCGGGGCGGATCGGCTACGCGTACACGTCGGCCTACTGCGCGTCGAAGCACGCGCTGGTCGGCCTCACCCGCGCCCTCGCGTCCGAGATCGCGCGCTCGGGCGTCACGGTGAACGCGGTCTGCCCGGGCTGGGTCGAGACGCGCATGTCGGCGGAGGCGGCCTCGCGCATCGCGGACAAGACCGGTCGCTCGGCGGAGCAGGCGTCCGGCGCGCTCGCCGCCATGTCACCCCAGCGGCGCCTCCTCGAGGCGAGCGAGATCGCGCACCTCGTCCACGCGCTCTGCGCCCACGAGGCGCGCGGCATCCACGGGCAGGCGATCCCCATCGACGGCGGACAGGTGATGGCATGAGCATCGAGACGATCCAGCCGGCCTCGTGGCCGAGGCCGAAGGGGTACGCGAACGGCGTCGTCGCGACGGGACGCACGCTCTACGTCGCTGGGCAGATCGGCTGGACCCCCGAGGGCGTCTTCGAGAAGAAGGACTTCGTCGGGCAGCTCGATCAGGCCCTCGGCAACGTCGTCGCGGTCGTCGAGGCCGCGGGCGGCACGGCGCGGAGCATCGTGAAGCTGACGATCTACGTGACCGATCTCGACGCGTACCGCTCGAGCCTCGGCGCGATCGGCGAGGTCTGGCGGCGCAGGATGGGCAAGCACTTCCCGGCCATGGCGCTCGTCGGCGTCGCGGGGCTGGTCGAGCGCGAGGCCCTCGTCGAGATCGAGGCGACGGCCTCGCTCGACGAGCCGTGATCGACCCTCGCGCACGACGCGGAGCGCCTCGCTCCGAGGCCACGCGCCACGACGAAGTGAAAAGACACGAGAGGCACGCATGACGCTCCATCCGAAATCCTTCGAGCTCGCCATCGAACAAGGCGTGGCGACCGTCACCCTGAACCGACCGGACAGGCTCAACGCCCTGACCTTCGAGGTCTACGGCGAGCTGCGCGAGACGTTCCGCTCGCTCGATCGCGAGCCGGGCGTGCGCGCGATCGTCATCACCGGGAAGGGCCGCGGGTTCTGCTCGGGAGGCGACGTGGAGGGCATCATCGCGGAGCTCTTCGCGAGGGACGCGCGCGGGCTGCTCGAGTTCACGCGGGTCACGGGGGCGCTCATCCAGAGCATCGTCGAGACGCGCCGCCCGGTCATCGCGGCCGTGAACGGCACCTGCGTCGGCGCCGGCGCGGTGATCGCCGCCGCTTGCGACATGCGCATCGCCGCGAAGAGCGCGCGCTTCGGCTTCATCTTCCCCAAGGTCGGCCTCTCGGGCGCGGACATGGGGGCCTCGTATCTCCTTCCGCGCATCGTCGGCCGCGGTCGAGCCGCCGAGCTCCTCTTCTTCGGGAACCTCTTCGACGCAGCGGAGGCGGATCGCATCGGCTTCGTGAACCGCGTCGTCCCCGATGGCGAGGCGCTCGCGGTGGCACACTCATGGGCGAAGGAGCTCGCGGAGGGGCCGGCCTTCGCGCACACGATGACGAAGCAGATGCTCGAGAGCGAGGCGCAGATGAGCCTCGCCGCCGCGATCGAGGCCGAGGCGCAGGCGCAGGCGATCTGCATGGCGCATCCGGATTTCAAGACCGCCTACGACGCCAACAAGCGCAAGGAGAGGCCCCGCTTCGAAGGTGCGCCGAACGGCGGCGGGACGGGCGAGGCCTCGTGACGGCGGAGCCCGCGCGCGAAGCGACCCTCGAGCTCGCGTTCTCGGCGGACGTGCTCGACGTCTTCTTCGAGGAACGTCATCGCGCCCTCGGCGAGCGGCTCCGTGCGACGTTGGCGACCGGTCTCTCGGCGCCGCACGATCCCGCCGCGGTCGCGCGCGACATGGGCCGCCTCGGCCTCTATCGCTACCTCGTGCCGGAGGCGCTCGGCGGCGCCCCCGTCGGCAAGCGCGACGACGCGGCCTACGTCGACGTCCGATCGCTCGTCACGGTGCGTGAAGCGCTCGGACAAGCGAGCGCGCTCGGCGACGCGATCTTCGCGGTGCAAGGCCTCGGCTCGTACCCGATCTCCCTCGCCGGCTCGCCCGAGCAGCGCGAGCGCATCCTGCCTGGCGTGCTCTCGGGCGAGCGCATCGGCGCCTTCGGCCTCACCGAGCCCGAAGCGGGGAGCGACGTCGCCTCGATGCGGACGACCGCGACGCGCGACGGTGGGGGCTTTCGGCTCGACGGAGAGAAGACCCTCATCTCCAACGTCGGCATCGCGACCCACTACGTCGTGTTCGCCAACGCCGATCCTTCGGCGGGACGGAAGGGCATCACCGCGTTCCTGGTCGACGCCGACGCCGACGGCCTCACGACGCGCTCGCTGCCGCTCTCGAGCCCGCACCCGCTCGGCGCGCTCGGGCTGCGCGGTTGCCGCGCGGAGCTCTTGGGCGAGATCGGTCGCGGTCTGCCCTTGGCGCTCGAGACGCTGGACGCGTTCCGCATTTCCGTTGGAGCCGCTGCCAACGGAATGGCGAGCCTCGCGCTCGCCGAGGCCGTGCGCCGCGTGACGATGCGACGGCAGTTCGGCGCTCCCCTCGCCGAGCAGCAGATCGTCCAGGCCTACGTCGCGGAGATGGCGACCGAGCTCGACGCGGCGCGCCTCCTCGTCGCGCGCGCAGCGCATCGGCGCGACACGCACGGCGGCCGCGTCACCACCGAGGCGGCGATGGCGAAGATGTACGCGACCGAAGCGGCGCAGCGGATCATCGACAAGGCCGTGCAGCTCCTCGGCGGTTCGGGCGTGCTCCTCGGCAGCGTCGTCGAGTCGCTCTACCGCGACATCCGACCGCTCCGCATCTACGAGGGGACGACCGAGATCCAGAAGGTCGTCATCGCCCGCGCGCTCCTGCGCGCGCGCTGACGCCCATGTGGAAGCCGAAGGAGCGGATCAAGCACGCGCTGCCCCAGCCGCACGTTCCCACGGCGGAGGAGGCGCAGAGGGCGCTCTTGTTCACGCCGCTCGCGCTCCGCTCCGGCCTCGTCCTCGCCGACAGGACGTGGGTGCCGGCGATGGTGCCATGGCGCGCGACCGACGACGGCTTCGTCACGCCCCAAGTGCTCGACTGGTACGGGCGCTTCGCCGAGGGGCAACCCGGGGTGATCGTCGTCGAGGCCACGGGCATCCGCGACGTCCCGAGCGGCCCGCTCCTGCGCATCGGTCACGATCGATTCCTCGATGGCCTGGCGGAGCTGACGCGCACGGTCCGCCGCGAGAGCGGCGCGCGGACGAGGCTCTTCATCCAGCTCATCGACTTCTTGCGCATCCGCCGTCGCCCGGAGCCGAAGCGCTTCTTTCGAGAGTTCCTCCGCGTCTCCGCCGCGCACCGCGCGCGCCTCGTCGAGGCGACGGCCGATCCGCGCTTCGCCGACGCGTCCGACGACGACGTTCGTTCTCTCCTCGTCACGGCGGACGACGCGCTCGTCGCGCGCGTCCTCGACGAGCGAGAGCTCGCGTCGCTGCGCTTCGGGGATCGCGAGCGCGTGACCGACCTCGCGGAGCCGCACATCCGCGATCTGCCCCTCGTCCTTCCCGACCTCTTCGCCAAGGCGGCCGCACGCGCGAAGGCGGCCGGCTTCGACGGCGTGGAGCTCCACTACGCGCACGCGTACACGATGGCCTCGTTCCTCTCGCGCAAGAACACGCGCGACGACGGGTACGGAGGCTCGCGCGACGCGCGGGCGCGCCTCCCGCTGGAGGTCTACCGGGCCGTCCGCGCCGAGGTCGGCGACGACTTCACCGTCGGCTGCCGGATGCTCTCCGACGAGATCATCGAGGGCGGTAGCGACGTGGAGGACGCGAGCGACTTCGCGACGCGCTTCGCCGAAGCAGGCATGGACTTCATCTCGCTCTCGACCGGCGGCAAGTTCGAGGACGCGCGAGCACCGAAGGTCGGCGAGGCGGCGTACCCCTACACCGGCGAGAGCGGCTTCGAGTGCATGCCGACCGCCATCGCCGATCGCCGTGGCCCCTTCGGTCGGAACGTGCCCAAGCAGGCCGCGGTCCGCCGAGCCGTGCGCGCGGCCGGACACACCACGCCGATCGTCGTCGCCGGCGGCATCGGCGAGTTCGGTCTCGCCGAGGGGATCCTCGCGCGCGGCGAGGGCGACCTCATCGGCGCAGCGCGACAGACGCTCGCCGATCCCGATTGGTTCTTGAAGCTCCGCACCGGCCGCGGCGCGGACATCCGCCGCTGCCTCTACACGAACTACTGCGAGGCGCTCGACCAGAAGCACAAGAGCGTGACGTGCCAGCTCTGGGATCGCGTCCTCTCCGACGAGCCCGGGATCCTCTTGTCGAAGGACGGCCGACGACGCCTCTCCGCGCCGCGCAGTCGCTGACGCGCCCCGGGAGGAACGAGCGATCCCCGGGCGCCGGAAGCCCGGCTATGCTCTTCCGCGCGATGAGCCTCCCGACGTTCCCCGACGACTTCAACCTCGCCGACTACTACCTCTTCGATCGCGTCCGCGAGGGCCTCTCGGATCGTCCGGCCGTGCTCTTCGGCGCGCGCTCGTACTCGTACGGAGAAGTCGCGGCGCGCGCGACGGCGTTGCAGCGCTTCCTCGCGACACGCGGGGTGCGGCGGGAGGAGCGCGTGCTCATCGTGCTCCACGACACGCCAGCGTTCGTGTGGGCCTTCTTCGCGACGCTCCACCACGGCGCCGTCGTCGCGATGGGCAACCCGGAAGCGCCCGCGGCCGATCTCGCGTACTTGGTCGGCTACACGCGGGCGACGGTGGTCGTCACGATCCCGCGCGTCGCCGAGGCGATCGCGGACGCCCTCCGCGACGCGGATCTGCGCGCGCTCGTGCTCTGCCGTGAGGTCGCGACGGGCGAGGACGTGCTCGACGAGGTCGTCCTCCCCGCCTCGCTCGCCGCGCCGACGACGACGCTCGCGAACGCGCTCGACGAGGGCGACGCGCTCCTCCAGAAGGGGCTCGGCGCGCCGAAGCCGACGAAGCGAGACGACGTGGCGATCTGGCTCTTCACCTCGGGCTCCACCGGCAAGAGCAAGGCGAACCTACACGCGCACCGGGACTTCGCCTTCAACACCGAGGTCTACGCGAAGAACACGGTCGGCTACCGCGCGGGCGACGTGACCGTGAGCGTGCCGCGGCTCTTCTTCGGCTACGCGACGGGCACGAACCTGATGTTCCCGTTCGCGGTCGGCGCGACGACCGCGCTCTTCGCCGAGCGACCGACGCCGGAGAGCCTCTCGTCGGCCATCGCGCGGCACGCCCCCACCATCGTGACGAACGTGCCGACGATGATGTCGAAGCTCCTCGAGCACGACGCGGCGAAGCGCGAGCGAGGGGAGCCCGGGCTCGACTTTTCGAGCGTGCGCTTCCACCTCTCCGCGGGCGAGGCGCTGCCCGAGACGCTCCTCACCCGCTTCCGCGGCCGGTTCGGCGGCGACGTGTACGACGGCATCGGCTCGGCCGAGATGTTCCACATCTACTGCAGCAACCGCCCTCTCGACATCAAGCCGGGCTCGCTCGGCCGGGTCGTCGAGGGCTACGAGATCAAGATCCTCCCCTCGGAGGCCGAAGCGCCAGGCGGCGAGCCGCTCGCCGTGGGCGAGACCGGCGTCATGTGGGTGCGCGGCGAGAGCGCGTCGATGGGGTACTTCGAGGATCGCGAGAAGAGCTTCAAGACGTTCCTCGGGCCGTGGTGCAGGACGGGCGACCTCTTCCGCCTCGACGCGGACGGCTACCTCTGGTTCAGCGGCCGCGCCGACGACATGATGAAGGTGAGCGGCGTGTGGGTCGCGCCGCTCGAGGTGGAGGAGTGCCTGCTCGGCCACGCGTCGGTCGCGCTCGCCGCCGTGATCGGCGTCGAGGACGAAGGGCTCACGAAGGTGAAGGCGTTCGTCGTGCTGCGCGAGGGCTTCGCGTCGAAGCCGCTCCCCGCTCTCGCCGACGAGCTCCGCCAGCACGTCGTCGACCGGCTCTCGCGCCACAAGTACCCGCGCCTCATCGTCTTCTGCGACGACGTCCCGAAGAACGACCGCGGCAAGGTCGACAAGAAGACGCTGCGGGAGCGCGAGGCGCGGGGCGAGAACCCGAGAGGGCACTGAGATGACCACCTACCTCGCCGATCTGACGAAGGACGATCTCGCCGCGCTCTTCGCCGAGTCCGCGCGCGTCGTCGCGCTCGTCCCCGTCGGATCGGTCGAGCCGCACGGCCCCCACCTCCCGCTCGCGACCGACACGATCATCAGCCGCGGCGCGTGCGAGCGCGCCGTCCTGCAGCTCGCGCAGCGCGACGTCGTGGCCCTCATCGCCCCGTCGATCCCCTACGGCGTGACTCGCTTCGCGGCGGGTTTCACCGGCGCCGTGACCGTCCCCGAGGAGGTGCTCTCTTCGTGGATCGCGGCCGTGGGGCAAGGCCTGCTCGACGCGGGTTTCAGGCACGTCTCCTTCGTCAACAACCACCTCGAGCCCGAGCACGACATCGCCGTACGGCAAGGCGCCGAGCGCTTGCCGGAGGGCCGCGCGTCCGTCGCCTGTCCGCTCAAGCGACGTTGGGCGCGCCAGCTCTCGGACGAGTTCAAGAGCGGCGCGTGTCACGCGGGACGCTACGAGACCTCGCTCGTGCTCGCCGCGGAGCCCGAGGTCGTCCAGGAGGACATCGCGCGTCGATTGCCGGAGGTTCCCATCTCGCTCTCCGACGGGATCCGCGACGGCAAGGCGACGTTCGAGGCGATGGGGATGACGGACGCGTACGCGGGGGCCCCCGCCCTCGCCTCCCACGACGAGGGGCGCGAGCAGCTCGATCTGCTCGCGGAGATGATCACGACCGAGGTGCTCGAGGCGCTCGAGCGCGCCGAGCCCGGCTGGGCCTGACCATGTTCGACGAGGGCGGCCCCACGTTCGTCGAGCTCGTGAAGCAGGCGCTCTCCTCCACGCGCGACGGCTACGACGCGCTCGCGCCCAAGTTCGACCGGACGCCGTTTCGGACGCCGGACGTGGTCATCGACGGGAGCCTGGCGCTCGTACCCGATCCGGTCCGCGCTTCGCTCGATCTCTGCTGCGGCACCGGCGCGGGCCTCCTCGCCCTCGAGAAGCGCACGCGCGAGCGCGTCGTCGGCTTGGACTTCAGCCCCGGCATGCTCGAAGAGGCCAAGCGCCGGCTCGGGCTCACGACCACGTTCGGCCCCGCGAGCCCGAAGGCGTCGCCTTCGATCGAGCTCGTGGAGAAGGACGTCTTCTCGATGGACTTCGATAAGGAGTTCGACCTCGTGACGTGCTTCGGCGCGTTCGGGCACATCCTGCCCGAAGCGGAGCCGCGCTTCGTCGACCTCGTCCGTCGCGCGCTGGTGCCCGGAGGTCGGTTCGTCTTCGTGACGGCCGACCGACCTGCGCTCCACGATCCGAGGGCGCTCGTGGCGCGAGGCTTCAACGCGCTCATGCGGGCGCGGAACGCCTTCGTCTCGCCGCCGTTCATCATGTACTACCTCACGTTCCTCCTCCCGGACGTCGAGCGCCTGCTCCGCTGGAAAGGGTTCGAGGTCGATCTCCACCGGGGCGTCTTCGAGGGACCGTTCGCGCGGGCCGTCGTCGTCAGCGCGCGCCGGACGTGAGCCGCGGCGGAGGGTCCGCTCAGCGGATCTCGGAGAGGACGCCGAACGAGTAGCCCTCCGCGCGCCAGCGGGGCAAGAGCGCCTCGAGGGCGACGAGCGCGGAGGGTCCGTCGTCGTGGAAGAGCAGCACGTCCCCCGGCTCGACGGGTCGCGCCTCCAAGCGTCGAGCGACCTCTTCGCCGTCGAGCCGGTAGTCGAGGCTGTCGCGCGACCAGAGCGCGACCCGGCGCCCCGCCAGCACGGATCCGATCAAGAGGCGCACCGAGTCCTCCGCGAACGGGAGGCGAAACGCGCCGGTCCTCGGCGCGCCGTGGCTCTCCAAGAGGCGATCGACCTCGTCGATCTCGCGGAGCTTGGCGCGGGACGTGGCCCAGCTGAACCGTCGATGGGTCATCGAGTGGTTGCCGATCTCGTGCCCCCGAGCGAGCACCGCGGCGACGATCTCGGGCGAGCGGCACATCTCACGCCCGACCATGAAGAACGTCGCCTTCACGCCGTGACGCTCGAGCAGGTCCAAGAGCTTGGGCGTGACGTCCGGGTGCGGGCCGTCGTCGAAGGTGAGGAACAGCCGGCGGCGCCCCGAGCGATCCTTGTAGATCACGCGCCCGCGGCTCAGCGCGGCGACCACGGGCCAGAGACGCCGCATCCTTCGGGTCGTCGTACCAGTCCGGGCGACGCTTGACCACCTGCCCGTCGCGCCGGCGGACTCCGGCGCTCAGCGGCGCGGAGCCTCGAGGCGCGCGGGGTGCGTGAGCGCCGGTCGGAGCGGCGGCGGTGCGTCGCGCTCGACGTGCTGCGCCGCCGCCCAGAGGGCCGCGAGGACGGCGGTCAGACACCCCAGCGCGAAGAGCCAACTGCGATGCATCTCCATGACGAACGGAGTCACCGCGCGACCACCGGGATGGACAGGCTCGTCCGTCGAAAAGAGGCTACGGGTGCGTGTGCACCAGCGTGCCCTTCTTGAGGCTCATCGCCGCGTGCCACCCCTTCGGCACCTCGGGCGTCGTGAAGCCGAACATCCAAGCGGCGTCGATGGGCGCCATGTTCACGCACCCGTGGCTCCGCGGCGTCCCGAAGTCGTCGTGCCAATAGGCCGCGTGGAGCGCGTAGCCCTCGGTGAAGTACTGCACGAAGGGCACGTCGCGGAGATCGAACTCGTCGTCCTTCTCGTCGTTGTCCATCGTGACCGTCACGTGCTTCGTGTGGATGAGGAACACGCCTTGGATCGTCGAGTGCGTCTTCTTGGGGTCGCCGAGCCCGTCGGCCCCCGTCGAGACCAGCGTGACGTACACGGGCTTCTTCCCTTCGTAAGCGACCAGCGCTTGCTTCAGGATCGACACGTCGACCCACTTGCGCCCGGGGACCGCCCACACGGGCGCGCGATGCATCGGATCGATGCGGCGCACGTCCTCGGCGCGCACCCACGACCCGTCCTTCGCCTCGTAGAACTGGCCATCGGCCGAGGTCCGACCGCTGAGCGGCACGGCCTCGCGAAAGCCGAGCTCCGCGCCGGGATGGCGGTGGCCAGCGTCGTCCCCCTCGAAGCGCTTCGCGTGGTGCTTCATCACGAACGCCACCGGCAGCGTCACGTCGTCGCCGAGCTCGATGCCATGAAACGTCGAGCCCGAGATCCAGCGCGTGCGATCGAGCGGG
Organism: uncultured Polyangiaceae bacterium; assembly: GCA_964467935.1. Lineage (GTDB taxonomy): Bacteria > Myxococcota_A > Polyangia > Polyangiales > Polyangiaceae > CAYYKK01. The sequence continues at coordinate 4,390 of CAYYKK010000123.1, read as the reverse complement.
ACGACGAAGAGCTGCGTCGTGAGGCCGAAGCGACGCCCACCGACGTCGAACTGCGTGAGGAGGGCGAAGCCCGCGCGAGGCTTCGCCCGCCCGAGCAAGAGATCCGTCGGTGAGCGCGGCGCCTCGTCGCCGAGCCCCGGCAGCGCGCGATCTCCCGACAGCTCGTCCCACATCGCCTCGGGATCGGGCGGCGCCACGAAGTCCTTGTCGTGCTCGAGCGCCTTCGCCTGACGGAGATGGAAGCCGAGGTCGGTCTCGACCTTGCGCTGCTCTGCGTCGCTCGGGACGTGCGCGTACATCGGCGGCCCGGGGATGCGCGCGATCACGTAGCCGTACGGCAGACCATCCATCTTGGGTCGGGTCCTCGACAGGATCGCGACGGGGTGGTTGGGATCGAGCGACGCGGCGGCGTTGACGCACACGTAGCCCCGGGGCTCGACGGCGTACCAGCCGCCCTTGCAGCTCTGGTAGCCCACGGCGTCGTCGCTGCGGCCCACCGAAGCGCCAGCCCGGAGGTAGCCGATGCGCCGGCTCTTCCACTGCGGCTTCTCGAAGACCCAAGTCTCCTTCGCGATGCTGACGAGCTTGGGGCCCCGCGACGTGAAGAGCTTCTCGCTCGCGCCCGCCGCGAGATCGTTCACCCAGGCGACCGGATCGCTCTCGGACTTCGCGTCCTGCGCGTCGGGCGCCGGGACGTCCATGATCTCCGGGGACCCCGACGTCGGATCGGGCAAGCTCGGCAGATCGCGCGGCAGCGCCGGCACCCCCCAAGCGCTCGCCGAGCCTTCGTCTGGATCGGCGTCCGCCCTCGCGTTCACGTCCGTCGGGGCTCGTTCCACCTCCACCGCGACGGCCCGCACCACGATCGAGCGCGACGCGCGATCGCCGAGCGCGCGCACCTTCGCCCCGAGCGTCGCCTCGGCGCGCTCGGAGGGAGCCTCGAGCAGCGACGCCCGCTGGGGGTGCGGACAGCTCGCGCTCAACGTGGCGAGCGCGAGCACCGGCGGGAGCGACAAGACGGCTCGCATGGGAGAGGCCGTTAGCAACCGGCGCATCCCAGGGCCAACAATCGCGCGGCCGAGCCGTGGTATGAGCGAGGGATGAGAGAGATCGTCCTCGACGGCTCGGGCAAGAACGCGCTCAGCACGAGCGTGATGCGCGCGACCCTCGACGCGCTCGCCGACGCGAAGGACGAGCCCGTGCTCCTCACCGGCCGAGGCGACGCCTTCTCCGCGGGCCTGCACCTCAAGGAGATCGCCTCGCTCGACGACGACGGGCTCGCGCGCTACCTCGAGACGCTCGACGACCTCGTCCTCGCGCTGTTCCATCACCCCGCGCCCGTCGTCGCGCACGTGAACGGCCACGCGATCGCCGGCGGCTGCATCCTCGCGCTCTGCGCCGACGTCCGCGTCGCGACCTCGAGCCCCGCGGTCCGCATCGGGTTGAACGAGGTCGCGCTCGGCCTCGAGTTCCCGCCCCGCATCTTCAAGCTCGCGCGGGCGCGCCTCGCGCCCTCGGCGCTCCACCGAGTGCTCCTCGAGGGCGGCCTCTACGCGCCCGACGTCGCGCTCCGCCTCGGCCTCGTCGACGAGGTCTCCGACGACGCCGCCTCGCTCTCACGGGAGATCCTGTCGCGCCTCGCCTCGCACCCTCGCGAGACCTACCGCGCGACCAAGCGCGCGCTGCGCGAAGGGGTCCTCGATCTGCACGAGGCCGAGATGCAGGCGTTCCGAGACGTGATGCTCCCGCTCTGGTGCACGCGGCGCGGTCTCCTCGGCCAGTTCCTGAAGCGCTGAGCCGGCCGAAGCGTCGAGCCCTCTCGCCGCGCGGCCGCGATGGTTGCAGCCCCGGAGCGGTCGCACTACGCCGCGCGCATGGCCGAGCCGATCAGTCTGGATGCCCTCATCGCGATCGACGATCTGTTGACCGAGGAGGAGCGCATGGTGCAGTCCACCGTGCGGCGCTTCGTGAAGGAGCGCTACCTGCCGCGGGCCCAAGAGCTCTTCGCGAAGGAGCAGTTCCCGACCGATCTCATCCCCGAGATCGCCGAGATGGGCCTGCTCGGCGCCTCGCTGACGGGCTACGGCTGCGCGGGCATGACGCCGGCCGCCTACGGCATCGCGCTCGAAGAGCTCGAGTACGGCGACAGCGGCCTCCGCAGCTTCGCGAGCGTCCAGGGCAGCCTCGCCATGTACCCGATCTGGAAGTTCGGCTCGGAGGCGCAGAAGGAGAAGTTCCTCCCGCGCATGGCGAAGGCCGAGCTCATCGGCTGCTTCGGGCTCACCGAGCCGGACGCCGGGAGCGACCCGGGCGCGATGAAGACGCGCGCGCGCAAGGACGGCAAGGACTGGGTCTTGAACGGCGCGAAGATGTGGATCACGAGCGCGCCCGTCGCGCACCTCGCCGTCGTGTGGGCGAAGACCGACGACGGCGACGCGAGCTCGATCCGCGGCTTCATCGTCGAGCGGGGCATGAAGGGCTTCGAGACGCCGACCATGCACGGCAAGATGAGCCTCCGCGCGAGCCCTACCGGCGAGATCGTCCTCACCGACGTGCGCGTGCCCGAGGAGAACGTCCTGCCCGGCGTCGTCGGGCTCAAGGGACCGCTGTCGTGCCTCACGCAGGCGCGCTTCGGCATCGCGTTCGGCGCGCTCGGCGCCGCGCGCGCCTGCTTCGACTCCGTCCTGTCGTACACGCGCGAGCGAACGGCGTTCGGCGCGCCCATCGCATCCAAGCAGCTCGTGCAACAGAAGATCGTCACCATGGCGAGCGAGATCGCGAAGGGCAAGATCATGGCGCTGCACTACGCGCGCCTGAAGGAGCGCGGCGAGCTGTCGCCGGTCCAGGTGTCGCTCTGCAAGAAGAACAACGTGGGTTGGGCGCTCGAGATCGCCCGCGTCGCGCGCAACCTGCACGGGGCGAACGGCATCCTCCTCGAGTACCCGCCCGTGCGTCACATGCTGAACCTCGAGAGCGTCTACACCTACGAGGGCACGGACGAGGTGCACACCCTCATCCTCGGCAACGCGCTCACGGGGCACAACGCGTTCTGAAAGCTCCGCGCCCGGCTCGATGCGCGAATTCCTTCCGAAGCGCCGGCGGGCCAGGTAGCCTCGCCGCGTGACATCGACCTGGCGGACGGGGGCTTCGAGTCTCGTGTTCGCCGTTGGGCTCGCGTTGTTCGTCGCGCCGCGCGACGCCTCCGCGAGCCCCGGCGACAAGCCGCCCGGCGAGAGGGCGGACGCCCCGAAAGAGGACAGCGCCGCGGTGCGCGCCGCCGCGCGCAAGCTCGCCGAGGAGGGCATCGCCTTGCTCGACGGCGGCAGGGCGGCGGACGGCATCGCCAAGCTCGAGCAAGCCGAAGCCAAGTTCCACGCGCCGACGCACTTGCTCTACCTCGCTCGCGCCTATCGCGACATCGGCGAGATCGCCCGCGCCGCGGACGACTACGAGCGCCTCGTCGGCGAGACGATCCCGAACTACGCGCCGGACGAGTTTCGCGAGGCGCAGCGGCTCGCGGCCGACGAGCTCGCCGCGATCGCGCCGAAGCTCGCGAAGATCGCGGTCGTGCTCCACGGCGCCAAGCGTGACGACGCGATGATCTCGATCGACGGCGGGGCCCCCAAGCCTCTGCTCGAGTCGACGCTGGTCTCACAAGGCTCGCATCACGTGCTCGTGACGATCGGCGCGCGCGGACGGAGCGCCGACGTGATCGCGACGAACGGCGAGGTGCACACCGTGGACATGCGCTTCGACGACGCGCTCCCGCCGAAGCCGCCCGCACGCACCGCGGCGCCATCGGCCCCGAGCCAAGGCCCCCCCCTCCTCGCGCCCGCCATCGTCTCGTTCGCGATCGGCGGCGCCGGGGTCATCGCCGGCACGAGCGCGGGCGTCGCGTCGCTCAACAAGGTGAACGAGCTCGAGAAGCGCTGCCCCACGAAGGTGGGTTGCGCCCCGTCCGATCAGTCGCTCGCCGACGATGCGCGGACGCTCGGCAACGTGTCGACCGGCGCGTTCGTCGTCGGCGGAATCGGGGTCGCGGCCGGCCTCGTCCTGGCGCTTTGGCCGTCGAAGGAGCATTCTGGACCGAAGACCCACTCCGTCGAGCCTCTGCTCGGCCCCGGCTATTGGGGCCTCAAGGGAGCATTTTGATGAAGCCACCTCGCGGCCCCGATGGTGTGTCGAAGTCCCCGGCCGCGCGCTCGCGGGCGCGCGTGAGCTCCCGCCCCGGCCCTCTCGTCGCCATCGGCGCCCTCGCGCTCACCTCGGCGATCGCCAGCTGCACGCTCGTGAGCGGCGTCGACGACTACAAGTTCGCGACGGGCGGCGCAGGAGGAAAAGCGACGAGCGTCACGACCGTCGGCGCGATCGGCGTCCTCGTCGGGCAAGC
>CAYYKK010000122.1:0-19478 GCA_964467935.1 uncultured Polyangiaceae bacterium | reverse complement strand
GCGGATCAAGCCACCGCCGGCGCCGACGGCGCCGTCTCCGCCCTCGAGGCGATCCCGTGAGCTGTGCGCCTGGAGCGCGTCGCGTCAACCGCCGAAGACCGTCGCCGTGCTGAAGGCGCGCTTCATCAGCGCGTCGAGCTCGGCGCCCGTGCTCGTGAAGCGAGGTGCGAACACGTCGAGCACGCCGTCGTGGAACGTCACCTCGTAGCCGTCCGCGCGCAGCGCATTGAGGTGGGCGCGCACGTTCGGTCCGAGCGCGCGATGCACGAACGACTCCGGCTCGCCCTTCACCACGAACGCCGCGTCGAACGCCGCGTCGCCGACCTTCACGTCTTGCCCGCGAAAGAGGCGACGAAAGAACCCGTCGCCGTCCTGGCGTGACAGCGACAGCTGCGTCCCCGGCGGCAGCCCGACCTGCACCTCGACCTCCGTGGTGAAGAGACTCGCCTTGCCTCCTTGCGGATCGGCCTCGATCGTCGGCCGCACCACCACGTCGCGCCCGCCGACCTTTCCTGCGAAGCCGTGGCGACCCCGATCGCCGCGGAGCCCCCAGGCCTGCGTCACGGGCGCCCATTCGGTGTTCAGCACCCCCTCCCACGCCGCGGCGTGCGTCGCGCGACGTTCGCCGACGACCCGCACGACGTGCGAGAGCGCGTCGAACGCCGCGCGATAGCGATCCGACGACGCCTCGTAATGCCACCACGTGCCGCTCACGCTCGTGTCCGACACAGCGAGATCCGTGAGCCTCGCCGCCTCGCTCACGCCCGAAAGGAGCGCGCCGATCACGCCTGGGTCGAGCACCCACGCGCGGTGGGCCGGATCGAGCCCCCGCACCTCGCCACTGCCGAGCAGGAGCGGCGGCTCGAACGACGCGACGAGCCACGTGTAATGGTCGTAGTCGTCGCGCTGCTGATCGTATTGGTTGCCGAACGACGCTCGCACCGGAACGCCGTTCCACGTGCCCCGGAGGATGCCGCCCTCGACCGCGAGCCCGAGCGCGGCGGGGATGTCGTCCCAGCGCGACGTGCCGAAATAGAAGCCTGCCATGGCGCGAGAGCCTACCCACTCTCGCCGCCGCCGAGGGAGAAGGATTGGTGGCGCGCGCTCCGCGCGTTCCGTGTGCGGCGTAGCCCCCGTCACCCGATGGGCGAAGGATCAGCGGGGGCGCTGCGGGACGAGCCTCGCCGCGAGCTTCGCCACGGTGGCGTGGGCCGCGTTCAAGCGCGCGGGCTCGGCCGTCGAGTCGCTGAGGTACGACGCGACGAGCACGGGCGCCCTCGGACCGGGCCACGCGATCGCCACGTCGTTCGCGGCGCCGCGCGCGCCCGTGCCCGTCTTGTCGCCGACCACCCAATCGGCGGGGAAGCCGGCGCGCAGACGATCGCGCCCCGTCTCGCAGGCCTTCATCCACGAGAGGAGCTTGTCGCGGCTCGGCGCGGTGAGCGCGCGCCGCGCGAGGAGCGCCTCCATCAGCTTGACCATCGCGCGCGGGGACGTCGTGTCGCGCGGATCGCCCGGCGCGTTCTCGTTGAGCGTCGGCTCGTTGCGATCGAGCCGCGTCGTGTGGTCACCGTGGTGCTCGGCGAACGCGGTGATCGCCGAGGGCCCACCGAGCTTCTGGAGCAGGAGGTTCGCGGCGGTGTTGTCGCTCACGGTGACGGCGGCCTCGGCGAGCGCCTCGACGCTCATCGCGCCTGCCTCGACGTTCTTTTTCGTCACGGGCGCGTGATCGAGCAGGTCGGCCGCGCCGAAGCGGACAGCCTCTCCGAGCGAGAGCGAGCCCTCGTCGGCGCGCACGAGCACCGCCGCCGCGAGGAGCCATTTGAACGTCGAGCACATGGCGAAGCGCTCGTCGGCGCGGTGCTCGAGGTGCGCGCCCGTGCCGAGATCGAGCGCGAACACGCCGACCCGACCGCCGAGATCTCGCTCGAGATCGTCGAGCTCGCTCGACGCCGCCTTCTGCGTGGGCGGCTGCGGGGTCGTGGGCGCGGACGGCGCGAGCGGCGGATCGCACGCGACGACGAGGGCGCTCGTCGTCAACGACAGGAGCGTGCGCCGCGAGAGGCCGGGGACGCGGGGGTTCGAAGACTTCTCTCGGGAGCTCACGGCGTGAGCCTATCGCCGATTCGACGACGGGGGATCTCCCGACGGGGGATCGACGTCCGGCTCCGGGGTCCGCCGAGCACGGGGGTGTCGTGACCGATGCTCGCTCCCTCGTTGATCCAAATAATAAATGTTGTTAATGATTCATGGCGTGAAGACGCCCGTCGTCGGTCCCTCGTTCCTGCTCTCTCAAGTCGGCGCCTACGCGGCCCGCGACTTCGCCGGGAGGCTCGCGACCCGCGACCTCAAGCCGACCCACGCCGGCATCCTCCGCATCGTCGGGGCGAACCCCGGGCTCTCCCAGCAGGCGCTCAGCAAGACCCTGGGCATGTTCGCGAGCCGCCTCGTGCTGCTGCTCGACGAGCTCGAGCTGCGCGACCTGCTCGAGCGCCGCGCGAAGGATCGCCGCAGCCACGGGCTCTACCTCACCGCTGGCGGCCGACGCGCGCTCACCGCGATCGAGAAGCTCACCCAGACGCTCGAGAAGAAGCTCTTCGCTCGGCTGCCGCCGCGCGAGCTCGCGCAGCTCGAGCGAACGCTCCGCCTCCTCGTCACCGCGAACGAAATCACCTCGGCCGTTCACCCCGCCTACCGAGAGCTGAAATGATCACCTTCACCGCCAAGATTCAGCGCGCCGAGGATCGCAAGGTCGCCGGCCTCGTCGTCCCCGCCGACGTCGTCGCGTCGCTCGGCAAGGGCAAGCGCCCTGCCGTGAAGGTCACCCTCAACGGATACACGTACCGCTCCACCATCGGGGTCATGGGCGGCGTCTCCATGATCCCCCTCAACGCCGAGAACCGGCGCGCCGCCGACGTCGAGGACGTCTCGTCGATCGAGGTGGCGCTCGAGCTCGACGGCGAGTCGAGGGCGGTGGCGCCGCCGCCCGATTTGAAGGACGCGCTGCTCCGGGCGAAGCTGCTCGCCGCCTTCGAGGGCTCCGCGCCGTCGCACCAGAAGGAGATGGTGCTCCGCATCGAAGAGGCGAAGAGCGCGGAGACGCGCGAGCGACGCATCGCCAAAGCCATCGACGGGCTCCGAGCGAAGGCCCAGACGAAGGCGAAGCGATGAAGCCGTCGCTCGCCGTGCGCGCCGTAGCGCGCGCCATCGATGCCCTCGTCGCGCTCGTCGCGTGGATCACGCTCGCGTTGGCCATTCGTCGAACCGGCCAAGGCTGGCACGACCGCCTCGGCCGCGGCACCCGCGTGGTGACGAAGCGCTAGCGGCCGTCTGCGATCCAGTCCCGCGTCGACGCACTTCGCGCGTCGACGCTCCTCCGCGCCGACGCTCCTCCGCGATCATCGCTTGGACGCGGGAGGCCCGTGGAGGCGCGCGCGATACGAGAACGCCGGGCTCCGCGGCTTCGGAGCGCCGTATTCACCTTGCGCGACGCGGAGGAGGTGAGCGCCGAAGGGGCCGAGGTCGACGGTCTCGCTCGCATCGATCCGATAGACCGATTGACCCTGGCGATCGGCGTAGGCGACGCCGCGTCGAACGCACAGATAGGTCGGCTCGGGTTCGTTCTCGATCGCGAGGATCGCGACGAAGCCCTCGTCGATATCGGCCTCCGCGTCGGCGGCCGCCGAGAGGATGGCCTCGGTCAGATCGCCCTCCAACGCGGGGGTCGCGTCGAACGTCGCCGGCACGACGAAGAGCTCGACGAGCTCCTGCAGCCCGGCGGCCGCGGCGCCCCAGAAGTCGTCCGGGAGCGTCGTGCCGAGCTCGGCCTCGCAATCGAGCACGAGCTGCGCCGACAGGTTGCCCGTCCGCGACGGCGCGAGCGCCCACGGTCGGGCGTGTCGCGCGGCCCTGTCGTGCACGATGCGGAGCGCCTCGTGGAGCTCCGCCGAGAGCGTGAGCACGCCGGGCCCGCGCGCGCCTTCCGGCGTCGCGCGATCGGCCAGCTCGTCGGGCGCGTCGTCGTCCTCGGGGACGGGCGGCGGCGGTGGCGGCGGCTCGAACGCCATCCGAAAGAGCGCGCTCTCCTCGCCTCCGTCTTCGAGCTTCATCGCCGAGAGCGCGACGTCGCCCATGCTCGCGAAGCGCGGCGCCTCCTCTTCGGCGTTCGCGAGCGCGCGCTCGAGCAGGCGCGATCGCGTGGGCTCGACCGTCTTGCCTCGCGCGCGTCGAAGGCGGGCGAGGGCGCCGTCGCGCGCCCGATCGGGATCGCCGCCGCGTCGCTTCGCGACGGCCACCATCGCGTCTTGGGCGAGCATCTCGACGAGCACGTTCGAGAGCAGCACCTCCGCTTGCCCCTCGGCCCAGGCGCGCGCGACGGCGCGCTCCAGCAGCGCGGTCATCGCCGCGTCGAGCTTCGACGGTCGCGGCGGAGGAGCGGGAGGCGCCGCGGGGCGCTCCGCTTGCGCCTTCGCGCGCGCCGCGACCACGTCGGCCTGGGCCGGTTCGCAGGCGCTGGCGAGCGCCGCCAGCGTGTCGTCGTCGCAGTGGAGCTCGGCGACGCCGCGACAATCGATGAGGCGCGCGGCGAGGTGCTCGCCGCGAAAGCGATCGAAGCCGAGCACGTGGGCGACGAGCGCGATCACGTCGGGCTTCGACGCGCGCGTCACGAGCTCGAGGTGTCCCTCCTCGAGGAGGCGCGACACGAGCGCCGCCGCCCACACGTCGGCTTTGTCGAGCACCTCGGTCACGGCGGGCTCGCGGCGCGCGCGCCGAAGGGAGGGATCGCGCTCCGCGGCGCGCCGCACGCGAGGACCGTCGCCCGGGCGTGGTGGAGGGCGCAGCCGAGGTGGCGTGGGCTCGTGCGTGCGATCGATCGCGGGCTCACCAGCCAGAGCGTACCGGACCGCGCGTCGCTCGGCGCGCCGACGTTCTCTCGCGCGCGCGGGGCGCGAGACGCGCTCGAGAGCGCGCGCTCGTCACCGCAGCCCGAAACAAGGGCGGAGGAGGAGGGATTCGAACCCACGGTAGCCTTTCGACTACGCCGGTTTTCAAAACCGGTGCCTTCAACCACTCGGCCACTCCTCCGGAAGGCCGCTTCCTAGCACAGCCCTCCGGCCGAGGGACGGTCGGCGCCACCGAGCCCGACGCGTCGGCCGCGGGCCACCGTCGTTCTTTCGGGTTCGTTCGCGCTCGCTCGACTAGGATGCTTCGGGCGATGACCTCCGACCGTTCGAGCGGCTTGCCCCCGACCCCCGGACCCACCGACGCGTGGGCCGAGGAGTTCGCGAAGGAGCTCGCCGATCAGCTCGAGGGTTGGTGCTTCGAGCGCGAGAAGATCCTCGCGAAGCTCGATCTCCGGGGCGCGAAGATCGGTCGGTCGATGGTGCGCAGCCTCCGCGTCGTCGCGCGCTCGCTGCACGAATCGGCGTCGAACCCAGCCGATCCGGCGCGCGTCGAGATCATGAAGCGCCTCGTCGAGCTGCGGAAGGACGCGCGCAAGCTCATGCACGAGGGCGCCGAGGCCGTCGAGGCGTCGGGGTATCGCGACGTCGATCCCGCCGACGAGCCGCGCAGCCAGAGCCGCGACTGGTTCGCGGGCGCGGGGTTCGATCGAGGCACGAGGAGCGGGCTCGGTCCCGGCGGCGGACCTCGCCCGGGCGGTCAGAGCCCGACCGAGACGCAGCTCACGCCCGTTCGCCCGCCCGACAAGAAGTGAGGGCCTGAAAAGATCGACAGGGAGAGCGCTGCGCTTCGGCAGAGCATCTCCCCGTCTAGCGATCCAGACGCCCGACCGAGCTTGGGCGGCTCACGACGCCGCGCGAGACGATCGAGAGCGCCCCGGACCTGATCGCATGCGCCCCTCCGTGAGCGGGATCGGGCGATCGTCACGGACCGGGATGGGGTGGCGGGGGCGGCGGTCCGCCGAACGGTCCGTGGTGCGACGCGAGCTCTCGGAAGCGCTCCTGCTGATCGGGTCGGAGCACCTGCATGATCTTGGCGTCCATCTCGCCGCGCAGGGCCTCCATGCCCGGACGACACGCCTCCATGCGCTTGTCGCGCTCGGCGTCGGCGTCGCGGAAGATCGCGTCGAGCTTCGTCACCTGGTCGTCGGACAGATCGAGGTGGCGCTTCATCGCCTCGAGACGAAAGCGGCTGCGGGCCTCCGGCGTCGGCGCCTCGATGTTGGAACGGAAGCGGTGCAGGACGTACGCGCGCGATCCTGCGGCGCCCGCGACGCCGCCGAGGGCGAAGACGCCCGCCATCACGAGGGCGGCTTTCAGCTTCGGGCTCACTCGCCCACCTCGATGGAGTCCGCCGTGACCAGCGCCTCGTCGTAGACGCGGGTCTCGGTCCACGACGCGTAGAGCACGGCCGCGGCCGCGACCGCCGCGGCGAAGAAGAGCGCGAAGCGCCCCGAGCGGACGAGCCCGTCGGCGAGCGCGATCCTCTGCTTCGAAGACGCGGCGCCTCCCTCGATCGCGATCGCGTCGATGCGGAGCATGACCGCGTCACCGAGCGCCGGAGACGCGTCGAGCGACGCCGTCGCGCTCGCGAGCGTCGCGAGCTTCCCGTCGACGTCCTCGTCGGCCGCCGTCACGCGGCGCATCACCGCGTCCACGATCGCGTCGCTCGGCGCGAGCTCCTCGGTCGCTCGCGCGAGCGCCTCGAACTTCTTGCGATCGGACATGTCAGACATCGACGACCTCGCTCTCCTGGGTGCCCTTTCGCAGCGCTGCGCGCGCGCGGAGGATGCGCTGCTCGACGGCACCCTCCGAGCATTCGAGCACCTCGGCCGCCGCCTTCGCGCTGAGCCCCTCGACCGCGACGAGCACGAGCGCGGCTCGGTCGGGCGGCGAGACGGCGGCGAGCATCTCGTCGAGCTCACGCAGCGCCACGCGCGTCTCGGCTTGCACGAGCCCGTCGAAGCGCGGCTCCTCCGCCGAGGGCTTGCCGCCGGGTCGACGCTTTCGGAGCGCGTCGACGCCGGCGTTCGTCACGATGCGATAGAGCCAGGTCTCGACCTTCGCTCGACCGTCGTAGCGTCCCTCGACGAGGCCTCGGTACGCGTTCACATACGCATCCTGGAGCACGTCCTCGGCATCGAGCAAGTTGCCCATGAGGCGCGCCGCGAGCCGGTAGAGCGGCGCGCGCGTGTGGTCGACCAGCGTCCGGAACGCGGAGGCATCTCCGCCGGCCACACGCGTCGCGACGAGCCTCAGGTCGACGCTCACGCTTCGGTCCTTACGGAGCTCCCGCGGGGGGCTCGCCGTCCGGGCCGTGGTGGCCGCGCATGGGACCCATGGGGCCCTCGGCGAGGTTGTCGGCGAGCTTGGCGCGCTGCGCGTCGTCGAGCAGCGGCACCACGACGGCGAGGGCCTTCGCGAGCTTGCCGACGTGGTCGGCCGGGCCAGGACCCATCGACGTGAACGTCGCCTTCGCGTCGAACTTGTCGCTCGCGAACGCGTCGAGCGACGCCTTCATCTTGTCGCGCATGTCCTCGAACCGCGGCCTGCCCCCGGGCTTCGAGAGGCCGGCGTCGGCGAGGGCCTGGTCGATCTTGGTGCGCTGATCGTCCCTCAGCTCGATGCCGTGCAGGAACGGAGGGCCCGCGCCCTCGGGCGGCGGACCGTGCGCTTCGTGACGGCCGCCCTCGCCCCGCTCGTGCGCTTCCATCTTCGCCTTGATCGTGGCGACGAGCTTCGCGCGCTGGTCGGCGGTGAGCGTGTCGTGCAAGGTCTGGAACGCCGTCGCCATCTTGGCGGGGCCGTCCGCGTGCTCGGCGGCGAGCGCGTCGAGCTTCTTCTGGATGGCGGCCTCGTCGACCTTGCCGGCGCGGACGCCGTCGGCGATCTCGGTGAAGACCGCCTTGCCCTGCTCGCGGTTCTCGCCGCGCTCGGGCTTCGCGTCTTCGAACGCGGTCTGGATCTTCGCCTTCTGGTCGGCCGAGAGGTCGAGCTCCGAGAGCGCCTCGTGGAAGATCGCCATCGGACCGCCGCGTCCCCGCATGTGCGGCCGGCCGGGCGCCTCGGTGGCGGCTCCTGCGGGCGCGTTCAGGGCTTGGGCCGACGCGGCCGTGGGGTCGGGATCTGGCGAGGCGCCGCAGCCGGTCGAGGCAACGACGCCGACGAAGAGCGCCAGCGGCGCGACGACGGGGCGGATGAATCGCTTCATGGGACGGTCTCTCCTCTATGCGGGCTGCGTCGAGGTGTCGATCGCAGCAGGTTCGCCAGATGAGACGAACCGAGACCCGGATCCCCTATGCGCTCCTCAGGCGGCGCGCGCGAGCTGCTTCTTCGGATCGAGCAAGTAGCCCTCGTCCCGCGTGAGGAGCAGCCCCTCGAGCCCGAGCGTGCGCAGCGTCCAGATCGCGGTGTAGACGCGGCGAACCTGCGACTCGTAAGGGATGCGCTCGCCGGGCCAGCCGATCTGGAAGAGCTCGTCGACGGTCAGCGCGCGGGCCGAGCCGAGCAGGCGGCTCTCGGCCAGCGCGGCCAGGATGCGACGGACGGCGCCCCGACGCGCGACGTCGACCTTGGCGCCGCCGGCCTCGAACCACGTGCCGTCCTCGGCCACGGTGAGATCGACCGATCCCTCGCGCGCTCGCTCGCGGAGCGCGGCGTTCAGCTCGTCGACCACCGCGCGCGCCTGCGCTTGCATGCGCGGCGAGACCTTCGAGCCCTTGCGCACGTTCGCGAGCACGCGTCGCGCGGCGGTGATGAGCTCCTTCACGGTCGCTTCGAGCGCGTCACCGTTCGGGAGGACCTCTTCGAGAGAGGGCGTCCTCTCCGCGAGACGTCCGTCCGCAGAGTCGATGTGCCCCATCAGCCCGGTCTGCACGTCCCTGTCCAGCATGCTCGGAAGGAATGAGAAGATCGTGCCAATCAACTAGTTACATCATTTCGGTCGCTTACAGATCGGGGAGGGCGCGCTGTCAGGACTGTAACGCCCACCGTCGGGAACAAAGTGGCGCACGGCGGGCGGACGCCGACCCTTCTCGCACGGCCGGAGCCGTCACTTCTTTCCGGCGTCGGGCACCGTCGGCTTCACGCCGGCGTCGAACGTGCGCTTGTCGAGGCCCTCGATGCTCGCGGGGCCCGCGTCACGATCGATGATGACCGTGGAGGTCGAGTTGTCGATCCAGCCGTAGTGGTCGCCCGACTTGTTCTTCCACGTGACGAGGGTCCACGTCTTGTAGCGGGCGACGCGCGTGACCTGTGAGCCGGGCTGGAGCGTGAGCACGATCTCGCTCGAGGTGGTCGCCTCTTTGTGGGCCGGGGAGGGCTTCGAGATCCCGAGCGGGCCGTGATCCGGCGTCTCGTCGGGGTAGCGCTTCACGTCGCCCGAGTCCTCGGGGGCGGCGGCGGAGGCGCTCGCGGTCGGCGCCGCGGAGGGCTCGGCCGTGGCGGAAGCGGTGGCGGTCGCGGTGGCCGTCGCCGTCGCGGTCGCCGAGGGGGCGGTGTCGTCGTCGTCGTCGTCGTCCGACGACTTCTTCTTCTTGCTCTTCTTCTTCTTCTTCGAGCTGCTGCTGTCGTCGTCGGACGAGGAGGACTCGTCCTTCTTCCCGCCCAGCCCGAGCTTGTCGCAAGCGGTGGCACCGAACGCGATGGCGATGCACGCGATGACGAGCGTGCGTGAGGCTCCCCTGAAGATCATGGCCTACGGCTATCACGGCCCCGAGAGCGAGGGATACTCTTCGGCGCCCATTTTCAGGGGCGGGGAGGGGCGGCGGTCGGCTTCGCCGCGGCGGGACGCGACGAGCCGCTGCGCTTCGACCGAGGCGGCGGCGCCGGGGGTCGGCTCCGCTCGGCGATGAGCTTGAGCGCCGCCTTCGCCGCCTCGTCGGGCTTGTCGTGGCCGGCGTGGATCCGCGCGATCACGTCCGCCACGAGCACGGCGATCGACGAGCCTTGGAGCACCCCGCCGTGCGCGCCGACCCGGCGCGTGAGCGAGAGGATGGCGCCGGCGCTCTTGTGCTCCCCGATGCGGACGAGCAGCGTCACCTCTTGGCGCACGATGTCCTGGGCCATGCGGGTCGATTGCGGATCGGGCCACGCGTCGGGCGCCACGGCCGACAGGAGCCGCTCGAGCGGCGCCGTCGAGCTCGCGGTCGCGGTCTTGCGATCGACTTGGCCGAGCGGCTGCGGCGCGAAGCGGAGCCACAGCCCGCTGACGGTGAGGTGGGTCGTCTCCTTCTGATCCCAGGCGCGCTCGAGCTCGACGTAGAGCGGTCGCGCGTCGGAGAGCTTCGAGAGCGAGAACTCGTCGCTCGATCCGGTGAGCGCGACCGAGCGCAGCAGCGGCTCGACGTCGCGCTCGCGGGTCGCGAGATCCGCCGCGACGCTGCCGCGACCGAGAAGGCGCGTCGGCACGACGACGACGTCGGGTCGCTCCCCGTCGACGAGCTGGGCCGCGTAGAGCCGAAAGAGCTTGGCCGGCGACCGGACGAGCACCATCGACGAGGGGTCGAGCGACGTGAGCGCGTCGCGGGTCCACTCGTCGGCGCCCCGCTGCAGCGAGCGATCCGCGGCCTCGCCGGCCTGCTCCGAGATGAGCGCGACGAGGGTCACGTGGAAGGCGACCGAGAGGGCAGCGAGCGGCTTCGCGAACGGGATCTTCAGCGCGAGCAGGCGGCGGACGCCGGCGTGCACGCCGCTCACGGCGACGATGCACAGCACGAAGACCGCGGCGAGGTGACACGTGGTGACGGACGCCAAGGGGACGCGACGGAGCAGGCCGAGCGGCACGGACACGTCGGCCGCGACGAACGCCGCGAGCGGCGCCACTTGCCAGCGCGTCGCGCGCCGCACGAGCCCGGCGGCGAAGCCCATCGCCGCGAGGCCGAGCGCGGAGACGCCGAGCTCGCGCACGATGAGCTCCATCGATCCGAACGCGATCCCGTCGGTGCTCGCGATGCCGAGCGCGCGGCTCGAGAGGGGCAGGCCGAAGTCGAGCGTCGTGTGCGGGGACGCGGCGCGCACGAACGCGGGCAGGAGGAAGAACGCGAGCGTCGACGCGAACGCGACGGAGGTGAGCGCGAGCGATCGCCGCGGGAGGATCGCGCGGCGCGCCGCGGCGCCCGCGTCCGATCCGAGCGCGACGGCGGCGCCGAGGCACGCGAGCCCGAGCAGGCCCGCGGCGACGTCCTCCGCGAACGCGACGCCGAGCAGCGCGCCGAGCGTGACGAGCGAGGCCACGCGCCGCGAGGTCTCGGCGACCACGAGCCGCTGCATCGAGGCGACGACGCCGAGGAGCGCCGCGATGGCGACGATGCGTCCGCCGCCCACCGTGGCCTCGCGCTGAAAGCTCGGGCCGAGGGTCGTGGTGAGGGTGCCGACGGCGGCGAGCGTCGGCGCGAGCCAAGGGCTCTTGTCGCGCTCCGCCGTGCGCAGGAGCCGCAGGCAGACGCCGAAGAGCAGGCGCGCCGCGACCGCGAGCGCCACGACGCCGACGAGCGACGCACGAAAGGAGAGCGATCCGAGCGGCAGGAGCCTCGCCACCTGCGTGAGGGCGGTCGACGGGCCGCCGCCGAGGCCGACCGAGACGAGCGCGAGATCGCGCAGCGCCGCCACGTCGCCTTCCCACCGGCCGCTCGGCGCGACGCGCGACAGGGCGACCCCGAACGGCAGGACCCAGGCCGCGGTCGAGAAGAAGCGCTCCGCGAACGAGCGGCGCGGAGCGCTGGGCGGGGCCTTCGTCGCGGCCGAGGGCAGCGCGGCCGTCAGCCGGTCGAGCCGGATGAGCCGCGTCTCGTCGTCGCTCGTCACCCTGCGGAGGTGCCAGACGGACCCGCGAGAGGCCAACTAAGTGGCCGAAAGTACCCGAAGGAGACTGTGGCGGCGGGTCACGCACCGTTGCGCAAAGCACCGGCAACGTCGCGATCTCGTCTCGCATTCGTCATCCACATGGGCGAGGGTCCGCGCCGAAAAGAGGCCCCGCATGACCCAAGGTTTCGAAGCACCCCGCGCCCGACGCTCTTCGTCGGCCAAGCTCCGTATCCTCTCGTCTCTCGTGGCCGTGCTCGCTGCGATCCCCGCGATCGCCCACGCGCAGCCGGTCGAGCCCCCGCCGCCTCCTCCTCCGCCGCCCGCCGGTGAGCCCGGGCCGACGCCGCCCCCTCCGCCGATGCCGCCGCCGCCGCCCACGACCGTGGAGCAGCCGCCGGCGCCGCCCCCTCCGCCGCCGCCCCCGCCCGCCGCCGCCGCCACCGCCGCGGCGCCCGCTGCCGCTTCGTCCGCGCCTGCGAACCCCGACAACTCGGCCCTCGCCGTCGACGGACACCCGCTCGCCGGTTGGCACAACGGGCTCGTCTAGGTGCGCGCCTACCACGACAACTTCCGCGTGTACGTCCAGGGTCGCGCGCAGATCGACGCCTACACGTACTTCGGCCCCGGCGTCTCCGACACGGCGCTCAAGCCCACGCTCTTCGTTCGCCGGATTCGCCCCGAGGTCACCGGCGAGCTCTTCAAGCGCTGGTACTTCATGTTCTCGGGCGACTTCGGCGCGACCGCGCTCGACAACCCGAAGGGCACGAACGAGGTCTCCGCGGCCGCGCCCGGCAAGGCGCCGACCGACTCGTCCGGTCGCTACGCGAGCGCGCAGACGACGAAGTTCCAGGCCGCGCCCGCGGACGTGTTCGTGAACTTCAAGGCGCACTCGCTCTTCAACGCGCAGATCGGTCAGTTCGACGCGCCGTTCACGATGGAGAACAGGACGAGCGACAAATACATCCCGTTCATGGAGCGATCGCTCGCGGTGCGCGCGGTCGGCATCCCGACGAACAAGGAGATCGGCCTCATGCTCTGGGGCGAGGACGACAAGAAGATCGTCCACTACGCGCTCGGCGTCTTCAACGGCGAGGGGCAGAACCGCCTCAACACCGACTCGCGCGGCGACTTCATCGCGCGCGTGTTCGTCCACCCGCTCGCGACGGTGATGAAGGGCGAGCTCAAGGATCTGCAGATCGGCGGCAGCTTCCGCTACGGCTCGCGCGATCCGAAGTTCACGTCGTACGACTACCCGGCGCTCTCCACGCAGGGCAACTACACGTTCTGGTCGCCGAGCTACACGGGCTCGAAGGGCGTCACGCACATCCTTCCCTCCGCCGATCAGATCGGCGGGGCCGCCGAGCTGCGCGTGCCCGTGTCGATCGTCGACCTCAACAGCGAGTTCGTCTACGTGAAGAACGACACGCGCGAGGCCGTCGAGGGCTACCAGGCGACGAACACCGAGCGCCTCGGCGCGATCAACGGCTTCTCGTACTACATCGAGCTCGGCGTCTGGGCGTACGGCAAGCGCGACATCAACGGCCTGCTCGGCTACGAGAACCTGCCGCACCTCGATTTCTCGAAGCCCGATCCGGCGAACCCGCCCCACGCGCTGCAGCTCCTCGCGAAGTGGGAGCAGCTCGATCTCAAGTACGCGAGCGCGAGCCGCGGCGGCGCGGTCGACGCGAAGGGCATCGACGGCAAGATCAAGGTGAACGCGTTCTCGCTCGGCGCGAACTACTGGTACACGAAGCACATCCGCCTCTCGGCGAACTACGTCGTGAACATGTTCCCCGGCTCCGAGCCCACCAAGGCGACGACGACGGGAGGACCGACGTGGTCGGCCGATCAGCGCGCGCTCGCGCCGGGCAACACGCTCTCGACGGGCGTGAACGACAAGGCGCGCGACGGCGCGCACGTGCTCCACGAGCTGCTCTTCCGCGTCGGCGTCGCGCTCTGAGCGACGCGAGCCCGGGGCGTGACGCCATCGTAGCGCGAGGATCGGCGTGACCCTTCCTCGCGCGACGCCCCGGGCGACGAGGTCGTGGATCCTCGGTCGCCGAAGCGTCTCGCGCGCCCCGCGCCTCGGGAGAGGAGGGGATGGCGCCGGGGGCCCGTCGTCGGCTACCTTCGACCGAATGCGCTGGGGGGCATGGGGGGAGGGGCTCGCGCTCGGGAGCCGTCCGAAGTGGGGGCTCGTCTACTCGACGATCGACGCGCCCTTCGATCGCGCCTTGCGCGCGCTCGTGACGCAGCACCCCGAGGTGCACTTCTTCGGCGCGACGTCGTTCCGCGGGGTCTTCAGTCCGCGGGGCTTCGCGCGCGGCGTGCACTTCTTGTTCGCGGAGGAGGGCGACGACATCGAGGCCGTGCCGGAGCTGCGCGCGAGCTCCGCGGGGCGCGCGCGCGTCGACGCGCGGGTCGCGGCGCTCGAGATCGCCACACGCCTCGGGCGCAAGCCCGACACGCTCCTCCTGCACGCGACGCCCGGCTTCGAAGAGCGGATCCTCGAGGGGATCGACGACGCGATGGGCAGCGACGTCCCGGTCTACGGCGGCAGCGCCGCGGACAACGCCATCCAAGGCGACTGGCGCGTGTTCGCAGGGGCGCGCGTCGAGCGCGAGGGGTTCGTCCTCGTCGGCTTCGCGTCGACCCGCCGCGTGCACGGCTCGTTCGTGAGCGGCTACCCGGCGACGTCGCGGACGGGCAAGATCACCTCGGCGCGCGGCCGCAAGGTGATGACCATCGACGGCGAGCCGGCGGCGATCGTCTACAACCGCTGGACGAACGGCGTCATCGAGGCCTACCTCGGCGGCGGGAACGTGCTGTCCGCCACGACGCTGCACCCGCTCGGGCGCGTCATCGACAAGGTCGGCCCCGTCGCGCGGTACCTGCTCTCGCACCCGCACGAGGTGACGGCCGAGGGGGCGCTCACGTTCTTCACCGAGCTCGCGACGGGCGACGAGGTGACGCTCATGCTCGGCTCCGAGGGCGCGCTCGTCGAGCGCACCGATCAGGTCGCGACCCGCGCGCTCGCCGGCGAGCTCGCCTCGGTCCGAGGCTCCATCCTCATCTACTGCGGCGGCTGCGTCCTCGCGATCGGCGAGACCGCCGCGGAGGTGGGCACGAAGTTCGCGCAGCGGATCGGAGGCGCGCCGTTCATCGGCGCGGCGACGTTCGGGGAGCAAGGCTGCTTCCCCGGTCAGAAGCGCGCGAACCGGCACGGCAACCTGATGTGCGACGCGATCCTCTTCGATCGCTGATCGCGCCGTCGGTTGTGCTCGCGCGACGTCGACGGTAGACGCGTCCGATGGCGTTGCGCGAAGGGGTCCTCGTCGCCCAGCACGAGCTCCGCAGGAACCTCCGGAGCAAGAAGGGGATCGCGATGTTCATCCTCTTCGTGCTCGGGGGCGCCGTGCCGAGCATCGTCCAGATCCTCCTCGACGACGCGGCGCGGGCCGCGCACATGAGCTCGCTGCGGCCCGAGGAGGAGCGGGAGATGGTCGAGCAGGGCCTGCTCCTCCTCTACAAGGGCGACCACGCCGTCGCGCACTACCTCGCGAGCTGCCCGCCGGTGCTCCTCTTCGTCTTCAAAGGGACGATGTTCTTCCTGCCGCTCCTCACGCTGCTCGTGGGGTTCGATCAGATCTCCGGCGAGGTCCAGCACCGCGCGATCCGCTACCTGGTCGGTCGCGCCGAGCGACACGCGATCGTCGTCGGCAAGGCGATCGGCGTCTACGGCGTCATCGCCACGATGGTGCTCGTGCTGCACGTGGTCGTGTGGATCGCCCTCGTCGCGCGGAGCGAGTTCGGCATCGGCGTCACGCTCTCGTGGGGCCTGCGCCTCTGGGCCTTCAGCGCCGCGTTCGCGGCCGCGTACGTCGGGCTCGTGAGCGCGGTCAGCGCATGGTTCAAGACGCCTGTCCTCGCGCTCTTCGTCGGCGCGGGGGTCGCGTTCGGGTTGCTGGTCGTGCGCGGCATCCTCCTCGCGATCGGCGAGAAGGCGGAGGCCGCGACGTGGCTCTTCCCGTCGACGTACGAGAGCCTCATGGTGTCGCCGAACCCGCTCACGGCGCTCGGCGGCTGCGCGCTCTCGATCGGCTGGGGCGCGCTCGCGGTCGGCCTCGCGACCCTGATCGTGCGCAGGAGGGACCTGTGAGCGAGAGCACGCGACCCGCCGGCGCGGCGGTCCCCGCCGTCGACGCGGCGCCGCCTCCCTCGAGCGCGACGCCGCGCAGCCTCAGGCGCGGCGAGTGGCCCGTCGCGATCGACGTACGCGCCGTGACGAAGACGTTCGGGCCGCTGCGCGCGGTGAACGACGTCTCCTTCCAGGTCCCCGAGGGCAGCGTCTTCGGGCTCATCGGCCCGAACGGCGCCGGCAAGACGACGACCTTCTCGATGCTCGCCGGCTACCTCTCGCCGACGAGCGGCGAGCTGCGCGTGCTCGATCACGCGCCCGACGCCGTGGCCGCGCTGCGCGGCCAGATCGGTGTCCTGCCGCAGGACGCGCTCTTGCCCGCGCAGGAGAGCGTCGGCGACTTCCTCGTCTACCTCGGGAGGCTCGCCGGCCTCGCGCCCGCCGAGGCGCGCCGACAGGCGGGCGTCGTGCTCGAGGAGGTGGGCGGCAGCGACTGGTGGCGCACGCGGTGCGGCGCGCTCTCGCACGGCATGGCGAAGCGCGTCGGGCTCGCGCAGGCGCTGCTCGGATCGCCCCGGCTCATCCTCCTCGACGAGCCGACCGCCGGGCTCGATCCGCGCGTCGCGTACGGCGTGCGTCAGCTCGTCGCGTCACGCAAGGGGCGCGCGACGATGGTGATCTCGAGCCACAACCTCCAAGAGCTCGAGGCGATCTGCGACTACGCCGCGATCCTCGACCACGGCCGGCTCGTCGTCGCCGACACGATGGCCGAGCTCACCGCCTCGTCGAGCGAGCTGCGCTTCGAGCTCGCGCCGGGTCCCGTGCCCGAGGACGCGATCCGCGCGATCGAGGGCGTGAAGACCGCGTCGTTCGACGGAGGATCGCGCGAGCTCGTCGTCGCCTTCGATCGGCGCTTCGCCGACGCCGAGGCGATGATCGCGCGCTGCCTCGTCGTGCTGCTCCAGGCGAACGCTCGCATCAGCGGCGTCTCGAAGGGGCGCGGCCTCGAGCAGCGCGTGATGGAGCTCACGGTCTAGAGCGCGGCGGCGCAGGCGCGCCGCGTCGCTTTCTGTCGCGTCGAGCGCGAGGACTGGGCTAGTGCTTCGGATCATGTCCCTCCGCCCTGGCTCGTCGATCGCCCCCGCGTTGCTCCTCCTCGCCGTCTCGTGCGGCGACAAGAAGAGCGCGCCGGCGATCGATCCCGAGGCGAGGCGCAAGGCGCTCGAGTCGGTGGCCGCCGAGCTCGACCATGCGGTGCCGGCGTCGCTAAAGGGCAAGCTCTCGTTCGAGGCGGCCCTCACGAAGGACAAGAACGCCGCGTACGTGCGCCCGAAGGGCTGGAAGGAGGTCTTCGAGGGCAACCAGAAGGCCGACGGCGAGCTCGGCTTCATGACGGGCTATTGGGTGTCGAGCAACTGCGACGGCATGTGCAGCCCGAAGGACTGGGAGGCGACCGTGAACAAGGTCGACTTCGCCCAGTTCGTCGCCGGCGACGGCAAATTCAAGGTCGACAAGGACGAAAAAAGCGATGGCGAGCGCGTGCTCGTCGCCCACGGCGACAGCACCTACGTGGTCGTGGCCAAGTGGAAGAAGGGCGCTTCGCGCTACTTCTCCTGCCGCGCGACGCTCGACAAGGAGGCGGTGGATGCCGTCGCGGTGTTCGAGAAGGCCTGCCGCGCGCTCGATCCCTTCGACTGGTGAGCGCCTGCCGCGACCCTTTCGGATCTCGTCCGGCCTCGTTCGCGGCCCCTCCGGCCGGCCTGGCCCGTCGGTGCGCGCCGAACGCGCACGCCGTCCGTCTGGTCTCGAGGCCCGATCACGGTTCGAATTGCTACGCGCCGGCGAGATTGGGCGTTCCAACCAGGTGTACTCTCGCGGCCGTGTCCGTCGACCTGCTCTTTCTGATCCGCGCGCCCGCGTCGGTGGTGCGCTCGGACGAGTACGCCGAGGTCGGCGGCTCTTGGAAGGGCAGCGACTACGTGATCGTGCAGGGCGACCGCTGGGACCCGCTGCTCGGTCGGAGCGCCGCACGTCGGCGAGCTCTCGCGCTCGACCTGACCGGCGAGCACTTTCGCGCGCTGTCGGCGGCGCCGTGCCCTCGGGAGATCGTCGCAACGACCGACGCGGCTGTCTTCGAGACGCCTCGCTCGAGCTACGTGAAGGTGCGCGCTCTCTGGCTCGATGCCGGCGCGCTCCTCTTGCCCGATGTCGTCGACGCCGTCCGAGAGGCGCGGCGTGTCGCTCCGCTTCAACTGTCGGACATCGGGATTCCGCTGCCGAGGGCGGCCCGTCGTCCCCGTCTCGAGCCCCTCGACGTCGCCTATGCCTTTCGACTCATGGGCTCACGCCCGACCATGAGCCTGGCCGGGGCGCGGGCAGGCGTCCTGCGACTCGACATCGCGAGCGACGATCTCGAACAGGCTGCCGAGCACTATCGATCCTCCCTCGTGGCGCTCGGCATCCAACCCAAGATCGCACGACCCTCGAAATGGCTCGACGAGGTCTTCGTGCAGCTCCGCGGGCGCGGCGGCGGCGTCGTCACCTCCGTCCAGCTCACCCCGAGGGTCGGTGGTGGCATCGACGTCGCGGTCCTCTGGATCGCGACCCAGCCTCGCGCGAAGGCGTAGCGAGCCAGGTCGCGCTCCGACGAGATACCGCTTTCCGCGCGTGGTACCTCGAATGGTTCGACTTCGTCGCGCGCTTCGCGGCGCCACGAGCGCTATCCTCGAGGACATGAAGCGCCTGCCGCTCGTCGTCCTCGGCACCCTCCTCTTGGCCGCAGCCTTCTTCACCGGCGGAGCGCTCGTGAGTCGCACGAGCCAAGCCGCTCCACCCGTCGCCCACGCGCCCTCCGACGCCGCCGAGGCCGAGACGGCGCTGCGCATGAAGCGCGTCGCCGATGCGGCGCGCAACGCCTACGAGGACGCGCTCGGGCGCTACGTCGCCGGATCGGCGACCGTCGAAGAGGTGGCGCTCTGGTCGCGCCGCACCTGGGAGGGCGATCCCGATCGCGCGAGCGCCGCGTCGACGACGGCCTTCGTCGACCGCAACCACCGGCTCGAGCGCGAAGCGCTGAAGCGGTTCGGGGCCGGCCACGCGCCGAAGTCCGACACGCTCGCCGCCGCGTTCTTCCGCGCCGAGGCCGAGGCCGTCGAGGTCCGCGCGCCCCTGCCCGACGCCGCCGCGGCGCCGGGCCCCGATCCCACCGCGTACCGTTGATGGACGCGCGGGTCGAGCGCGGCGACGCCTTGCGCTAGGCTCCGCGCATGCGCCCCGACGAGCCGATGATCCGCTCTGCGATGCCGCAGGCGCTCCTCCGGGCGACCGAGGATCTCTCGACACCGGAGCGCCAGGGCATCCGTGCGCGCCTCGGCGAGGAGCGCATCGACGAGATCCAGCAGAACCTCCCGCTCAGCTGGACGCACATGGATATGCACATGGCCCTCAGCGACGCGGTCCGCGACGTCGTCGGCCCGGAGCGCAACGTGGCGCTCTGGCGCGCGACGATGACGGCGATGTGGAGCCGGCCGCTGCTCAAGGGGTTCGTCGACGGGGTGTCGAAGGTCTTCGGGCTC
>CAYYKK010000121.1:0-19733 GCA_964467935.1 uncultured Polyangiaceae bacterium | reverse complement strand
AGTCGACCGTGCTCGCGCCGACCGGGACCATCGGCCTCCTGATGGACTGCGACACGACGGGCATCGAGCCGGACTTCTCGCTCGTGAAGTTCAAGAAGCTCGCCGGTGGCGGCTACTTCAAGATCGTGAACCAGTCGGTGCCGGAGGCGCTGCGTCGCCTGCGCTACTCGGAGCACGAGGTGGCCGACATCGTCGCCTACGTCTCGGGGACGAACACGCTCCTCGCCGCGCCGCACGTGAACCGCGCGTCGCTCAAGCAGCGCGGCCTCTCGGACGCCGACCTCGCGAAGATCGAGCGCGCCATCCCGGGCGTGTTCGATCTCCCGCTCGCGTTCGGGCCCTGGATCCTCGGCGAGGAGACTTACGAGCGCCTCGGCATCTCCGCCGATCAGCGGCAGAAGCCGGGCTTCTCGCTCCTCAAGTACCTCGGCTTCTCGCAGGCCCAGATCGACGAGGCGAACGACACGATCGTCGGTCGCATGACCGTCGAGGGCGCGCCGCATCTGCGCATCGAGCACTACCCGGTGTTCGACTGCGCGAACCGCTGCGGCAAGATCGGCCAGCGCTACCTCGCCCCGATGGCGCACATCAAGATGATGGCGGCGACGCAGCCGTTCCTCTCGGGCGCGATCTCGAAGACCGTCAACCTCCCGAACGACGCGTCGATCGAGGACGTGCAGAAGATCTACGAGGAGGGCTGGAGGCTCGGCCTGAAGGCGGTCGCGCTCTATCGCGACGGGTGCAAGGCGTCGCAGCCGCTCTCGTCGACGACGGCGAAGGAGGAGGCGGCGGAGAGCGCGAGCGAGCGCGAGACGACGCGCATGGTGACGCCGCTCGTTCGGCCGACGGGGATCCGCGTGCGCCTGCCGAAGAAGCGCGCCGGCTTCACGCAGGAGGCGAAGGTCGGCGGACACAAGATCTTCCTGCGCACCGGCGAGTACCTCGACGGCACGCTCGGCGAGATCTTCGTCGACATGCACAAGGAGGGCGCCGCGTTCCGCTCGCTCATGAACTGCTTCGCGATGGCGGTGAGCGTCGGCCTCCAGTACGGCGTCCCGCTCCAGACGTTCGTCGAGCAGTTCACGTTCACGCGGTTCGAGCCGCAAGGACCGGTCGAAGGGCACGACAACATCAAGATCGCGACCTCGATCGTCGACTACATCTTCCGCGCCCTCGGCGTGGAGTACCTCGGCCGCTACGATCTCGCGCACGTCGTGCCCCAACAGTCGGCGAAGATCGAAGACCCCGCCGAGACGCGCGATCACGAGGTGACGTCGACCGATCCGCCGCCGCGCCTCACTGCGGGGCGCACGCGGGGGGAGCAAGATCATGCTGGGGCTGGCCATGCTGGGGCTGGCCATGCTGGGGCGGACCACGCCGAGGCGGGGCACGCGAGCGCGCTCGACGCCCAGCTCGAGGAGATGATGGGCGACGCGCCGGTCTGCGACTCCTGCGGTCACATCACGGTCCGCAACGGTGCTTGCTACAAGTGCCTGAACTGCGGCAACAGCATGGGCTGCTCCTGAGCGAAGGCGGGGGGAGGGGAGGCGCCGACGGTGCGCGCCGACCCGGCTTCGACGCGGCGGTGCCTCACGGCGCTGCCGCGTCGTCGTTTCTCGGGCCAGGCCGAGCGCGAGAGGGGCGCGCCTTCGGGACCCTCCGCGCCCACGGCGCGGAGTGGAGATCGAGCGACCTTCGGAGCTACCATGCGCGTCGGCTTCCGCCCGCGTCGGTGGAACCAGGAGAACGATAGCGAGATGGCTTGCAAAGTGGGTCGATCGGTAGGCGCTTGGGGATGGGTGGTCGGCGTGCTCGTGGCGGCTTCGCTCGTCACCGGGTGCAAGAAGAAGAGCGACGAGTCCGACGAGCCGTTGAAGCTCCCGGAGAAGAAGACCGAGGCCTCCGCGGACGCGACGGCGAGCGCCGCGCCGTCCGCGAGCGCGACGGCTGCGGCGTCGGCCGCACCGGCGGAGTCGGGCTCGGCCGCGAGCTCTGCGGCGGCGGCGCCCTCGACCGCCCCGACGACCGCTCCGACGCCCGAGCCCGCCACGAGCGGGGCGGTCGCGACGGGTGGCGGGCAAGGCATCGACAAGTGCTGCGCCGCGATCAACGCGATCCAGTCGACCGGCGTGAGCAAGGAGACGAAGACGAAGGCCAGCGCCGCCGCGGCGGCTTGCGGCGGCATCTCGCAGCTCGTGAAGACGGGCAGGACGAGCCGAGCTTCAGCGCTCACGCAGGTGAAGGCGTCGCTCGCCGGCGCCAGCGTCCCCGCCGCCTGCAACTGAGCCTCGCGTCTCGAGGCGCTCGGGCTCATTTGCACACGAGATGCTAGTGCATCGAAGGTGCGAATGGGCCGCGGGGGATCGGCGCCGTGGGTGACCTCGACCGCTCAGCGCGGGCGGAAGTGGTCGAAGCCGTGCTCGTCGACCGCTCGTCTCGAGCCGCCCTCGTCGATGAGCACGCCGACCGGCTCGCCCGCGACGACGTGACCGATCCGCCGGAAGCCCTCGAGCATCACCCCTCGAGGCGCCGTCGCGACGAGGGCGTAGTCCTCCCCGCCCGAAAGCACCAGCGAGAGCGGCGCCGTCCCGAGGTCCCGCGCGCACCGCGCGAGGAGCGGATCCGCCAGCGCGTCCGCGTCGAGGACGAGCGTGACGGCGCTCGCACGCGCGAGGTGGGCGAGGTCCGCCGCGAGGCCGTCGGAGATGTCGATCATCGCCGAGGCCCCGCGCGCCGCGGCGTGGCATCCCTCGCGCACGAGCGCGCGCGGCCTCCGGAAGGCGAGGTCGCAGATCTTCTCGGCTTCGGTCGCCGCGCGCGCGCCGCGAAGGTGGAGCTCGAGGCCGACGGCGGCGTGACCGAGCGCGCCCGCGACCCAGACGTCGTCGCCCGGCGCACTGCCGCCCCTTCGGATCGGCTTGTCTGCCGCGCCGAGGACCGACGTCGTGATCGCGAGGACGTCGGCGCGCGCCATGTTGCCGCCGAGGATCCTCGTCCCGAGCTCGGCCGCGGCGAGCCGCTGTCCTCCGGCGAGGAGGACGAGCTCCTCGTCGCTCGTCTCGAGCGGGAGCTCGAGCGCCGAGAGCGCGCCGAGCGGACGAGCGCCCATCGCTGCCAGGTCGCTGAAGGCGGCCATCGTCGCGCGGTAACCCACGTCGTCGAGGCCCATCCATGCGCGACGGAAGTGCCGCTCCTCCACCTGCGCGTCGATCGACCAGACGAGTCGTTCGGGGGGCGCGGCGAGGATCGCTGCGTCGTCCCCGATCCCGAGCAGGGCGGCGTCGTCGGAGGTGCCGCCCTCGAAGAGCGCGCGGAGGAGGTCCACACGCTCGTGCTCGAGGCTCTGCGTTCGCGGGGTGGCGCCGCGCACGCTCGTTGCTTTCGACATGCGGAGCGGGGTAGCGCTGCGGGCGATCCGTCGCAATCCTAGCGCGGCGGCGTGGGCGTGCGGAGCCCCGACGACGAGGGTCGTGGCCGCTCGCTCGCGGGGAGGCGGACGACGAAGACGGTGCCCTTCGGCGTGTTCTCCTCGACGCCGATGCGCCCGCCGTGGGCGTCGACGATGCGCCTGACGATCGACAGCCCGAGGCCCGCGCCGCCTTGCTCGCGCGTCGACGACTGGTCGATTTGGTAGAACGGATCGAAGATCCGCTGCCGCTCGTGGAGCGGGATCCCCACGCCTTCATCGGCGACGCGCACCTCGATCTCGCGCTTCACCGGCGCCATGAGCACGAGCCCCGATTCGCCGGAGACGGCGCCGTCGACCTCGCGCGCGCTCAGCGTCACCTGGCCACCATGGGGCGTGAACTTCACGGCGTTGTCGACGAGGTTCACGAAGACCTGTCGGATCCGATCCGGATCGGCGCGGACCGTCGGCGAGGAGGCCGACCGCTCGATCTTGAGCTTCACGCCCTTCTTCGAGGCCTTCGGCAGCGCCGTCGACACCGCGTCACCGAGGATCGTCTCGATCGGCAGCTGCATGGGGCGCATGCTCAGCGTGCCGCTCTCGAGCTTGGTCAGGTCGAGCAGGCTCATGATCAACGCGAGCAGCTGATCCCCCTTCTGTCGGATGGTCTGGACGAAATCGAGCTGGTCCTTGTTGAGCGGACCCCCGAAGCCTTCGGCGAGCATCTCGCTGTAGCCGAGGATCGACGTGAGCGGCGTGCGCAGCTCGTGCGAGACGGTCGCGAGGAAGCCCGACTTGAGCTGGTCGACCTCCTTGAGCTTCGCGTACGCCGCCTCGAGGTCCCGGTTCTTCGCCTCGAGCTCTTGGGAGGTCCGCGTCACCGAGGCGACGTGCATCGTGGACGTGTAGAAGGCGCGTTCGCCGGAGTGGAGGATGAGGCCGAGCGAGACGAGGAGGTGATCGGCCGCCATCTTCGCGCGCGCGGTCGGGACGTCGAGGGGACCCAGGACGAGCTTGCCGAGCGACCGGCCGTCGAGCTCGATGACGGAGACCCAGTAGCGCTCACCCGCCTCCGTCGTGTGTTGCGCGGCGGGGCCGGGGCGCGGCGGAGGCTTGCGCAGCGCGTGCGGGAGCCCGCCCGCGAGGAGGGCGCCGCCATCGTTCGTGATGCTGACGGTCATCCCGAAGAGGCGGCTCGCGGAGTCGGCGAGCTCCTTCAGCTGCGCGACCGCGACGAGCTCTTCCAGCTTCGGCGCCACCATGCCGAGCCCCGCGCCCTCTCGGCCCGACAGCGGCGCGCGCGTCGAAAGAGGTGGAGCCTCCGGCGCCTCGAGACCGGTTCGGCTCGCGTTCTCCGCGAGTCCGCGCTTCTCCCCGTCGTCCGGCGGATCGCTCACGGTGAGAGCTGTCCGACCCGTCGCGCGCCGCCCATGCTCTTCGAGAGGAGCGCCTCGATCGACGCGTCCGTCCGCAGCTTCTCCGCGGCCGCGGCGAGGACCTCCTCGGCGCGCGCGCCGTGCAGCTCGGCCCGTGACGCTTCGAGCGTCCTCCAGGAGAGGTGGAGGAGACCGAGGAAGGTCTCTCGAACGCCCTCTCCGGTCGACGCGCTCGCCACGTAGACGGGCTCTCGACCGCGGGCCGCGATCTCCCCAATCTCTGCGTCGCTGCGCACGTCCGGGAGATCACGCTTGTTGAACTGGATCACGAGCGGGACGCTCTCGACGGCGGTGCCGTTCGCGCGCAAGCGCTCGCAGAGCTCGAGGAACGCCGCCGCGTTGCTCTCGATGGCGCTCGTCCGCGAGTCCGCGACGAACGCGACGCCATCCGCGCCCTCGAGCACGAGCTGCCTCGTCGCGCCGTGGATCGGGAGCGTCGGCACGGAGAAGATCTTGATCCGGACGGCGATTCCGGCTCGATCCCCGTGCACCCCGAACGGCAAGAAGTCGAAGCAGAGCGTGCGATCGTCTCCCGACTCGAGCGTCATGAGCCGCCCGCGCGCCTCGGGCTCGCTCGATGCGTGGAGCGCGACCAAGTTGGTCGCCTTGCCGCCGCTCGCGGGCCCGTAATAGACGAGCTTGAGCGTGAGCTCCCGCGCTGCGAGGTCGAACTGCACCGCTTCGGATGATGTCACGCCTCCTCGGGCGTCGCCAAGGGCTCAGGCCGGCGGTGCGTCGGTGCTCTCGGTCTTGGCTTCGTTCGGGCTCTCCGAGGGCTTGGTGTCGTTCGGGCTCTCCGAGGGCTTCGCCGTCGGGGTCGCGGAGGCCTGCGTCGCGGCCTCCGGCTTCGCGGCCCAGAGCGCGCCGCGGATCTCGGCGAGTCGCTCGACCACCTTCTTGAGCCCGGCGGCCTGGTCGTCGCACGAGAGCATCGCGTTCTTCACCTCTTGCGCGCCCGCCTCGTGCTCGCTTCGCGCGGTCTTCAGGATCTCGATGAGCTCGCGGTGGAGCTCCTCGCCTGCGCTGACCACCCAGGCATCGAGGCGGTCGGCGAAGTCCTGGACCATCTCCTCGAGCTTCGGCCCGAGCTTGCCCGCGGCCTCGCGGATCGCGACGGGGGCGAGCTCACGCGCCTTTTCGCGCGTCTGCTTCTCGACCCGGTTGCGGACGTACATCGCGAGCGGCAGCGCCGCCGCCGTGAGGATCCCGCCGAGCAGCGCGTTCGTGAAGAACATGCCGAAGCCCACGGCCGCGAGCGCCACGACGCCGAGATCGTAGCGGAGGCTGTCGACCTCGATGTTCGGCGACTTGATGTCGGAGCCGAGCGCGCCCGACAAGCGCTTCGCCGCGTCGTTCGCGTCGTCCTTCACGAGGGCCACGGTCTTCTCGGCGAGCGCCTCGAGCGCGGTCGCGATCTCCTTCGTCTCCTTCTCGGCCCACTCGACGAACGTGCGCTCGAGGAACGGCCCGAGGTGCACCTTGATCTCGTCGGGCTTCGCGTTGTCGATCATCTGCGGGAGCTGCTTGATGACGTCGTCGGTGAAGTGCTCGAGATCGCGCTTCAGCCACGCCCGGATGGCGGAGACCTCCTCTCGGATGCCCGCGCGCCGCTCCTCGATCGTCCGCGCCTGGCCGGCGAGATCCTTCTCGAGGATGTCGATGCGGCGGGTCAGCTCCGCCGTCGTCATCTGCACGGCGCGCCTCCGCGCGTCGACGCCCTTCTGGAGGATGAGCCCCGCTTCGATCGCCTCGCCGAGCGCGTTGTCGAGCAGGATGCGCCCGCGCTCCTCCGCGAGGAACGCCATGAGGTGGCTCGTGAGCTCGGGGAAGCCGCTCTGCCCCTTCTCCTCGAGCGCGCGCTCGGCGCTCACGGGGAACACCGGCGCGTCCTTGATGAGCTTCGCGAGCTCCGTTCGGACGTAGCCGAGCGCCTCGCGCTCCTCCGACTCGTCCCAGATGTCGCGCTTCGTGACGACGAAGATGATCTTGTTGCGCGACTGCCCGAGCAGCTTCTCCTGGAGGAAGACGCGCTCGCTCTCCTTGAGCGGCTGGCCCGCGTCGAGCAGGAAGAGGACGGCGTCGCTCTTCGGGATGTAGCTGTAGGTGATGTCGGCGCGCTGGAGCGACAGATCGTTCACGCCTGGCGTGTCGACGAGCACGATGCGCTCCTTCAAGAGCGGCGAGGGGAAGCCGACCTCGAGGAAGCGGACCTCGTTCGAGTCGTTCTCGTGGTCGCCGCTGACGGCGTAGCGGCGGACGTCTTCGAACGAGAGCGGGTGCCTCTCGCCGTTCATGCGCACCACCGACGCCGTGGGCTCGTCGGCGTACTCGAGGTGATGGATCACCGCGGTCGTCGGCGTCACGCCGACGGGCAAGATGTTCCTCCCGAGCAGCGCGTTCACGAAGGTCGTCTTGCCGTGGTTGAACTCACCCACCACGACGAGATGGAAGCGGTCGGCCTGGAGCTTCTGGACGAGGTCGGCGTCGATGCGGCCCGCGAGCGACTTCGCCCCGATGCGCGTGGCGAGCGTCGAGAGCTCGGCGATGGCGGCCGTGACGTCGCGCTTCTTCGCGTGGAAGGACTCGAGCATGAGAGGTTCCCTTTGGGGTGACGGCCCGCGGCCGCGAGGTGGGTGAGCTACGATAGCCAGGTCGCGGGGTCCCGACACAGACGAACGAAGGGTCCCCCGGGTCTATTCGGTCAGTGGACGACCTTGATGACGTCGGCGACCTTCTGGTCGACCTCCTCCATCGAGAGGCCACCTTCGCCGAGCCCGGCGTGCTTGCGGTAGAGCTCACTCTCGGCGAACACGCGCAGGGCGATGACGCGCTTCGGCAGGTACGGGTGGCTCGCGCCGAACTCCCCCAGGCTGCCCATGCCCTCCTTGCCCTCCTCGAACTGGTCGATGAAGGCTTCCATGTTCAGCTGCTCGTAGAGCTTCGAGCTGCCGAGGGCGAGCTTCGTCAGCGCCTTCGTCGCGACGTCGAGATCCTTGCAGCAGAGGAGACCGGCGCGGTCGCACGTGATCTCGGCGCGGCGTTGGTAGCCCTTCAGCGCGATGCTGACCGGGGGCAGCGACCACTCGAGGACGAGGCCGAGCAGGCGCGAGAGGTAGTTCAGCGCGGTGAGGTAGACCACGTGCCGATTGTGGATGTGCCCGCACTCGTGCCCGATCACGCTGAGCAGCTCCTGATCGGTGAAGTGATCGATGAGCGCGCTGTGCACCATGATGAACGAGTCCTCGTTCGTGCCGAGCGTCGCCGCGTTCATCACCGGGCTGTTGACGACGAACACGGTCGGAGGCGTGATGCCGAGGGTGGTCGCGCACTGCTCGGCGAGGCGATGAACGCGCGGGAATTGGTTCGGCCCGACCTTCACCGCGCGTCCGAGCAGCTCGCTCTTGCCGAACGCTTTGAAGAAGCGGACGGCCGCCTCGACGGCGTGCTCGACCGGCTTCGCGTTTTCGAACGCCGAGGACGTCGTCTTGTCCGAGACGTACGCGTAGCCGCGTCCGCCGTCGCGCCCCTCGCCCGGGAGCGAGGTCCGACGGTTGTCGATGAAGGACTGGAAGCTCAGCTCGCCGACTTGTGCCATATCGAACGGAGCGTAATGGCGAGGGAGGGCTTTCGCAAACGGGGACGGGACGATCGCGGAGGTCAGCGCCCGCCGAGGGCCCGCTCGACGTCCATCAGCGCGAGGAGCCCCGCCGATCCGAGCGCGCGGAGCCGCTCTCCGCGACGATGCCACCTTCGGAAGTCCTTGTAGACCGTCGTCCCGCGCGGGCGCAGCTCGAAGTCCGTGAGGCGGGTCGTCGTGAAGCGCGCGCACGCGAAGAGGCCCGCGTCGTGGAGCTCGTCCCGCAATGCGTTCCCCGGGCCACCGCCCGCGACGTAGCCCGCGAAGAGGGCGCTCGCGAGCCGTCCGTCGAGGTCGTCTCCGAAGCACCACGCGAGCGTCGTGACCATCACGTCGAAGGCGAGGCTCCCGATCGACGCGCTCTCGAAGTCGAGGACGGCGACGATCGCGTCGCCGCTCCAGAGGACGTTGTCGCGAAAGACGTCGCCGTGGATGAGCCCGATCGCGCGCGGCGCCGCGCGCGGGGCTTCGAGGTACGAGCGCACCGACGCGGTCACCGCGAGGATCTCGTCGGAGGTCGTCAGACCCGCGATGCGCGCGACCCGCTCGAGCAGCGCTGCGTCCCCGAACCGCGTCTCCCCCGCGAGCTCCGACAGACGACCCGG
The DNA here is from genome assembly GCA_964467935.1 of uncultured Polyangiaceae bacterium. Lineage (GTDB taxonomy): Bacteria > Myxococcota_A > Polyangia > Polyangiales > Polyangiaceae > CAYYKK01. Next base: position 10,649 of record CAYYKK010000121.1, on the reverse strand, counting down.
CGCGAGCGCCTGGCCCGCGCGGTGGATCGCCGCGAGCGCATCGCCCACGGCGCGCGCCTTCGCCTCCGTGACGCCGCGCTGGCAGATCATCTCTCCTTCGCGGAACGGGAAGATCGCCGCGGGCTTTCCGGCCTCGTCGACGATGAACCCGCGCCCGTCGGCGCGATGGATCGGCTCGGGGGTGGGCACGCCCGCGTGGGCGAGGTGAGAGAGGAGGGCCGCCTCGCGCGCGGCCGTCTCCGCCGTCTGCTCCTCGTAGATCCGTAGGAAGCGCCGGCCTCGATCGGTCACGATCTCGAAGTTCGAGTTCACGCTGCCGGCTTGGATGGGGCGGATCGATCGCACCTCGAGGCCGTAGCGGGCACCGAGCGATCGTGCGCGTTCGAGCGAGAGCGGAGTCAGGAGGGCCATGGTCGGGTCGTAGGTCGTCGGGTCGAAGTGCCGTCGCCGGAAGGTGGATCGGCGCTAAGGTAGCTCCATCCCTCGCACGTCGTGTGACGCGAGGTGCGCCCCCATCCCGAAGCATGCCCACCCTCTACGGCAACACGAGCGGCCTGGCTCCGCACGCACAGAAGACGCTCGAGCGCATCTACCGGCGCAAGATCCCGCTCGACGCGGTGACCACCCCCGAGCTCACGCGCGCGCTGGCCGACGCGTCGCGCGAGACCGGTCGGCAGGTGGGCGCGCTCGTCCATCGCTCCGGCGAGGTGGATTTCGTCATCGTCGGCGACGCCACGAAGCTGATGCTGCCGGACATCGGGCGCCTCCGCGCCGCGGAGGGGCGCTTTCGCGCGCTCCGTCTCGTGCACACGCACCTGTTCGGCGAGGAGCTGTCGCGTGACGATCTCGTCGATCTCGTCCGGCTCCGCCTCGATCTGGTCGCGGCGATCCAGCTGACGCCCGAGGGCGAGCCGCGCAGCCTCCAATACGCCTACAACCTACCGCCGAGCGCGGCGCGGGCGCAGTCGGCGCGCGCGGACGTCGCGCCGAGTGAGGGCTCCGGCGTCGCGGGCCCGCCCGCACGAGGTCCGCTGCCGTACCGCTCCGTCGGGCCGCTCCCGATCGCGAAGGCCGGCGTCGACTTCGGCGCGCTCATGCGCTCGCTCGAGGACGAGTTCTCGCGGCTCTCGCGCGGCCGCGTCCACGCGGCGAAGGACGGCCGCGTCATCCTGGTGCACGTCGGCGAGAAGTCGCGACCGGGCGCGTCTGCTCGCGCGGAGGAGAGCCTCCGCGAGCTCGCCGAGCTCGCGCGCACCGCCGGCGTCGAGGTCGTCGACACGGTGTTGCAGCTGCGCGATCGCATCGATCCACGCCAGGTGCTCGGTAAGGGAAAGCTGGACGAGGTCGTGTTGCGCGCGGCCGAGCTCGACGCCGAGATCCTCGTCTTCGATCAGAACCTCACGCCGACGCAGGCCGCGACGATCAGCAAACACTCCGATCTCAAGGTCATCGACCGGACGCAGCTCATCCTCGACATCTTCGCGCAACGCGCCGAGAGCGCCGACGGCAAGCTGCAGGTCGAGCTCGCGCAGCTCAAGTACACGCTGCCGCGGCTCGGGCAGAAGGACGACTCGCTGTCGCGCCTCACCGGCGGCATCGGCGGCCGAGGTCCCGGTGAGACGAAGCTCGAGATCGGACGCCGCCGCGCGCGTGAGCGCGTCAGCCACCTCGAGGCGCAGCTCCGAAAGCTCTCGCAGCAGCGATCGCAGCGCCGTCGAAAGCGATCGCGCCTCGGCGTGCCCATCGTCTCGATCGTGGGGTACACGAACGCGGGCAAGAGCACGCTGCTCAACACGCTCACCCTCGCGGACGTGCTGGCGGAGGACAAGCTCTTCGCGACGCTCGATCCGCGCTCGCGCAGGCTCCGCTTCCCCGAGGAGCGCGAGGTGATCATCACCGACACGGTCGGCTTCATCCGCGAGCTGCCGAAGGATCTCTTCGCCGCGTTCCGCGCGACGTTCGAGGAGGTGGCGGACGCGGATCTCATCCTTCACGTCGTCGACGCGAGCGATCCAGCGTGCGCGCAGCACATCGCCACGACCGAGGAGCTGCTCGCCGAGCTCGGCCTCTCGCAGATCGAGCGGCTCATGGTCTACAACAAGGTCGACAAGCTGGACGTCGGCGCCGCGCGTCGGCTCACCCTCGGTCGCACCGACGCGGTGCTCGTCAGCGCGACCCGCCGCGAGACGACGGCGCCGCTGCTCGAGCTGATCGCGAAGCGCCTCGAGTCGCGCTGGGAGGAGGCTGCGCTCCACCGACCCGCCGTGGACGTGGATGGAGCTGGCGAAGAGGGCCTCGTCGACGGCCTCGACGGCGCTCGGGAGGATCCCTTCTCCGACGCGTCGCGCAGCGTCGCGTCGCTTCCCGAGGCCTGACAAAAGAAGCAAGAGCGCGACCCGGGGGGATCGCGCTCTGCTCTCTTCAGCCGCCAGCTTCTTCAGCCGTACAGCCGCTTCAAATGCATCGACTTCTCAGTTGCACTGACCCGTGACGCAGCTGCCGTTCATGCACTCGAAGTCGTTCACGCAGGTCGCGTTGGCGGCCTTCAGGGTGTTGCTGCAGGTCGGCGAGGCGGGGACCGTGTCGCAGTAGTAGCCCGTCGCGCAACCGACGCTCGATCCGCCGGGGGCGGAGCCGGTCACGCTGCAGGTCGTGTTGCACGCCGTGCCGCTGACGCACGACAGGTTGTTCGCGCACGCGGCGGCTGTTCCCGCGATGCACGAGTGCGCCGCGTCGCACGCGTCTTGCGGCTTGAGCTGGTCGCTCGCGCACATCGGGCCGTTCCCGCACGCGGTGCCCGCGATGACGAAGCCACACGCGCTCGCGCCGTCGCAGTTGCCCGTTTCGCAGTTGGTCGAGGTGGCGCTGCAGAAGCCCTTCGGATCGGTGTTGACCGCGATGGGCCCGCACGTGCCGTCGGTGCCGGTGCCCTTCTCGGACGCGAGGCACGAGTCGCAGCCGCCGGCGCACGGCAGATCGCAGCAGATCTTCGAGCCCGAGCCGACGCAGTGGCTCGACATGCAGTCGACGTCCATCGTGCACGTGGCGCCGTTCGCGAGGCCACCACCGCCCGAAGACGACGAGGACGCTGCGCTCGACGACGAGCTCGAGCTCGCGCTGGACGAGGAGCTCGACGACGAGCTCGAGCTGGACGAGCTCGAGCTGGACGAGCTGGACGAGGAGCTCGAGCTGGACGAGGAGCTCGAGCTGGACGAGCTCGACGAGCTCACGCTCGACGTGGTCGCTCCGCCGGAGCCGCCGGAGCCGCCGGCGCCGCCGGTGGAGCCAGGGATCTTGTCGTGGTCGACCGAAGCGATCAGCTCGCAGCCGCCGAGCGCGCCCGCCGCCGCGAGCCCGAGACCCGCGAGAAGGATGATGTTCGAAGTTTTCATCGCTCGATACCTCTCAAGCACGGACCGGTCGGAGCTCAGAACGTCACGGTGCCGAGGGCGCCGCCGCCCTTCGGACCCGCCCAAGGTGCCATGAAGAAACCAGGCTTCGGCACGGAAGCCTTCTTCTCCTGCGCTGCAGGTGCATCGTCGTGACCGCTGAGCAGCAGCACGAGACCGGTGACGCCGAACGTGATCGCGACGCCGTAGCTCATGTCCGCGATGAGCGCGTTGCGCTCCGTCTTGTCGTAGAGATCCTGCGTCGGGGTCTTGTTGTAGTCGCTCTTCGATCCGAGCGCCAAGACGCCGAAGACGGTGCCGACGACCGCGCCCGCGCCCGCGAGGCTGAGCGTGATGATCGCGGGGACCTTCGACGAGCCGCTGCTCTTCTCCGGCGGAGGCGCGACGGGCTTCAGAGGCGCCTCCGGCTTCTTCTCCGCCGCGGCGATCGGCTGCTCGACGGGCTTAGCCGCGTTGAGCGCCAGCGTGACTTCCTTCTTCTCCGCGGCGGTGACGTCGACGTCGACCTTCCCTTCGTCGAAGCCGTCGGCCTTCGCGCTGATCGTGTGGTGCCCCGGCGGGACCTTGAGCGGGTTGCCGCTCTGCGCCGCGCCGTCGACGGCGAGGGTCGCGTTCGCCGGCGTCACGTTCACCTTCACGTCGGCGGGCGCCTTCTTGAGGGCCTCGATGCGCGACTTCGCCGCGTCGATGCGCGCCTGCTGCTTGTCGGCGGGAGGGTTCGACGCGAGGAAGTCTTCGTACGCCTTGGTGGCGCCGGCGACGTCGCCCGCCTTGTCGAGGGACTCGGCCATGCGGTACTTCGGCACGGCGCCCGGGACGAGCTCGTCGGCTTCCTTGAAGTCGGCGTAGGCGCCCTGGAAGTCGCCGGCCTCGAACTTCTTGCCGCCTTCCTCGAAGGCCTTCTTCGCGCCTTCCTTCTTCTCTTTCTCCGTCAGCGCCTTGCCGGACTTGCCGGCGCCACCCTTCGCGGGGCCTTTCGCGGGGGCGCCCTTCGCAGGCGCGCCCTTGGCGGGAGCAGCCGGCGCGCCACCTTTCGCGGGAGCAGCCGGCGCGCCCTTGGCCGGCGCAGCGGGCTTGCCCTGCGCCGCGGCAGGCGAGACGCCGACGAGCGTCACGAGGCCCGTCACAACGGTGGCGGTCACGATGGACCGACGGAAGAGCGAACGCATACGAGATTCCTCCTGACCCTGAATCCTAGCGACAGATAAACTCCTCAGGGCCTCGCCTACAAGGATTTTGAGCCCGAGGGGGTGACGCTGACGAGGTCGCGTGACTCTCCAGCGTCGAGCTCGACGTCGCCGAGGTCGAGTCCGAACGCCGTCGACGCGGCCTCCAGGGCGAGCCACGCCTCCATCGCGAGAGAACGGAGCGCGGCGATGTGCCCGTCGAGCTGCGCGGACAACACCGAGATATCGTGCTCGAGGCCTTCGTTCGCTTGCTCGAGCTCACGCGACAGCGCCGCGAAGCGCAGGTGGAGCTCCTCGACCTCGGCGTAGGCACGCTCCTCTTCTCGCTCGAGCGCCGCCTGCTCCCAGAGCATCGCGTCCGCCGTGGGGATCGGGTGGGCCCCGGAGTGGCGCTGCGCCTTCACGTAGTCGTGTCGCTCCGCGATCGTACCTGCCCAACCGAGCGAGCGAGAGCGCTCCTTCGCCACCTCGTCGAGGCGCCCGCCGTAGTCGGAGCGGAACGACCGCCCGCGCTCCTCCGCCGCCGCGAGCGCGCGCGCGTCGCTCTCGACGATCCGCGCGAGCCCCTCCACCATCCGCACGAGCCGCTCCGCCCCCTCGACGAGCACGCGTTGCTCCCGCTCGAGCCCTCGCGTGCTCGACGCGGACGCGATCGCCGCGCCCTCCGAGATCCCCGCTCGGCGCGCGATCTCGCACCACGCCGCGTGACAGATGGGTCCGATGCGCTCGAAGCTCACGGTCAAGAGGTGCGGCCGCGCGCGCTTCGGCTTCGGATCCGACGGGCGCGACAAGCTCGCCATGCTGCTCCGCGACACGGGCGCGTCGGTCTCTTCGGCGACGCGGCGGAGCATCTCGAACGTCTCGAACGCGTCGCGGGGACGGTCGTCCGGGTCGACGGCGACGAGCGTCGCGACGATCTCGTCGAAGTGGCGCGGAACGTCGGCGCCGAGATCCGAGAGCCTCGGCGCGGGCGGCAACGAGCTCCGACGTCCCTCACCGCTCGCGAAGGGCAGGGCGCCCGAGGTCGCGTGGAAGAGCAGGACGCCGAGCGAATAGAGATCGCTGCGCGGATCGACCGTCCCGAGCGTGCTCACCTCCGGCGCCACGTAGGCGGGGTCGAGGTTTTGGTCGCTCGGCCCGGTGAACGTGAGGCCCGGGCCGATGCTCGTGTTGTGCAGCATCTTCGCGACCCCGAAGTCGGTGAGCTTCACGAGGTCGGGCCCGGCGCGGCGGGGGACCATGAGGACGTTGGCCGGCGTGAGATCGCGGTGGATGACGCCCATTTCGTGTGCGCGAGAGAGCGCCGAGGCCACCTGCAGCCCGACCTGCAGCGAGCGCGCGAACCCGAGCGGCCCCTCGGCGAGGTGGCGCGAGAGCGGCTCGCCCGGCACGTACTCCATCACCAGGTAGGCGGTGCCGTCGGTCTCGCCGTAGTCGGTGATCTCGACGATGTTGGGATGGTTGATTCGGTTGACCGCCTTCGCCTCTTGCAGGAAGCGGCGTCGAAGCGCCGCGTCGCCGCCGAACTCGGGGCGCAGCAGCTTGATGGCGCTCAGCCGATCGATGAGCACGTGCCGCGCGAGGTACACGTCGGCCATGCTCCCCTCGCCGAGTCGCCCGATGAGTCGGTAGCGCTGCGCGACGAGCCGCCCGATCCACGACGCACGGGCGGCGCCCGCGTCCGCTTCGCTTCGAGAGAACATCCCCGCGAAAGCCTAGCTCACTTCGGCTTCGCCCCGTCGCTCTTCGTCGAGAGCCACGCGGGGAACGTGAAGCTCACCTCGAGGCCGAAGCCCTCGACGAGGCGGCGGAGCTCCACCGAGCGCTCTCCTTTCGGGAGGCCGCGGCGCACGTCACGTAAGGCGCGGACGAGCTCTCCGAGCGTCGGGTCGTCGAAGGCGCGCTCGAGGTCCTCGCGCAGCCGACGCAAGAGCGCCGGCGCCGCGCCGCCGCTCGAGAGGGTCACCTTGAGGCCCTGGCGCTCGACGACCGCGGGGTTGATGAACGTGCAGGCGAGCGGGCGATCCAGCGTCGAGACGAGCCGGCCGGTCGCCGTCGCCCGCTCCGCGAGGCGCGCCCCGATCGCCTCGTGCTCCGGCGAGACGAACGTGACGACGGCGCCCTCCCAGTCACCGTCCTCGAACGCTCTCCGCTCGAGGACGATGTCGCCGCGCGCCGCGCTCTCGACGAAGAGGGGATCGACGGCGCCGTCGGCGACGACGTGCACGCGCGCTCCGGCGGCGAGCAGGCGGGGCAGCTTGAGCGCGCACTCGCGGCACGCGCCCACGACGAGCGCCTTCTTGCCCCGCGCGACGAGCTCCACGCTGAGCGTGCCCTCGACCGGGTCGTCGCTCACGACGCCGTCCGCTTCTTCTTGCGCTTCTTCTTCACGGGCTTCTCGGCGGGCCCCTTCGCTTCGGGGGTGGCGTCGCCGTCGCGCTTCGTCCCGTCGGGCTCGATCGGCGCCTCGTCTCCGCTCGCCTCGCCGCTCGCGCCGGTCCCGGCGGGCTCTTCCGCCGCGGCCTCGTCGCTCACACCCTCGTCGCTCACGCCCTCGTCGCTCGCGCCCTCGGGGGATGTGTCCTCGGTCTTCGCTCGCTTCGGTCGGGCCCCGCGCTCTTCCTCGTCGTCGCCGCCGTCCTCGCCTGTCCGTTCGGCCTCGAGGTGCGCGGAGAAGTCGGGCAGGGCCATCGCGAGCTCCGGATGCTCGATCGCCGCGTGGTTCAGCACCCAGAATCCGGCGCACGCGAGCACGCCCGACACCACGCCGACGAACTGCGACGTCGAGAGCTCGATCGGCGCGACGTTCTCGAACTCGTGCGGCTGCGTGGCGAGAAAGGACCACACCGCGGGGACGAGCGCGGCGAGGCGCGTGATCGCGCGCAGCGCGGGTGAGCCGATGCGCCCGGCGATCCCGAGCCCGTAGCCGACCCCGAACAGCAAGAGGCAGAGGGGCAAGAGCACGTGCGGCGAGAGCGCAGGCGGGATGTTCCCGCGCTCGGTGTCGTCCCGCACGAGCTCGAGCAGGAAGCGCGCGCCGCCGTAGAGGAAGGCGAACCACAGGAAGATCTCGCCACGAAATCGCTGATGGCGCCGCATGAGGAGCAGGAACGCGAGCAGCGTGAGGCCGAGGAGCGACTCGTAGATCTGCGTCGGGTGCACCGGCAACGACGTCGCCGCGTCGGGCGAGATGAGGTTCGTCCGCACGTGGTGATCCCACGCGGGCGAGCCGATGCTTCCGTCGGTCATCGTGCCCTCGGGCCATCGCGGGAACGTGCCGAGCCGCTTCAGCATCGCGGGCGCGCCCTCACCGAGCGGGCGCCCGAAATCGCAACCGAAGAGGTAGCAGCCGATGCGCGTGATGCAGAGCCCCGACGCGAGGCTCGGCACCGCGACGTCCGCCCACGGCAGGAGCGGCAGCGGCGACCAGGCCCTCCGCTCCTCCTCCGCGAAGCGGCCGGCGACGAAGCGGACGAGGCCGGTCAACCCGAAGCCGAACCGCAGCGACAGGTACGAGCCGATGAAGCCTCCGAGGAAGCCGCCATAGGCGACGAGCCCGCCGCTCCGCATCGCGAAGAGCGACGCGAACGACGTGAACTCCGCCGGGTTCGTCACGATGTAGAGGACGCGCGAGCCGATCAGCGCCATCACCGCCGTGTCGACGTAGCAGTTCGCCATCGCCTCCTTCGGCAGGCCGTCCCGCTCGGCGAGCCCGAGGGTCAGGAACCAGCCGACGATGAGCGACACCGCCAGCATGATCCCGTAGCTGTAGATGGGGACGCTCCCGAAGTGCGGCAGCGGGAGGTGGAAGAGGATCGGGTGCACCGCCGTTCCTTATCGCTTTTGTCGCGGGGATCCCACCCGCCCGAGACGAGGCTAGGATGCCGTCGTGTCGTCCGCTCCGCGAGCCTCCGCGCTCCCCTCGATCTTCGTCGCCTCCGTCGCGCTCGTCGCCTGCATCCCCGAGGGGCCAGCCACGCCGCCGGCGCCGGTCGCGCCGCCACCCCAAGCTCCTTCCACCACGGTCGAGGCTGCGTCGGTCCTCGCCGAGCCCTTCCGGGACACGTTCGATCGCGCCGCGCTCGGCCCCGATTGGAACGCGCTCAGCGCCGCGTGGACGATCAAGGACGGCCGCCTCTGCGGCCAGGGAGCGCGAAATCAGCCCGCTTGGCTCAAGCGAAAGCTCCCCGTCAACGCGCGCATCGAGTTCGACGGCACGGCGCTCTCCACCGACGGCGATCTGAAGGTCGAGGCCTGGGGCGACGGCAAGAGCGGCGCGACCGGCACCACGTACTCGGACGCGACGAGCTACCTGATCATCTTCGGCGGCTGGAAGAACTCGAAGCACGTCCTCGCGCGGCTCGACGAGCACGGCAGCGATCGCCTCTCCATCGACGTCGAGCCCGGGAGCGACGACGAGCGCGCGCGCAAGGTCGAGCCGGGGCAGCCTTATCACTTCATCATCGAGCGCCGCGGGGGCAACACCGTCCGCTGGGGCGTCAACGGCGCCGTCTACTTCGAGCTGGTCGACGAGGCGCCCCTCGCGGGCCCGGGGCACGAGAACTTCGGCTTCAACGACTGGGAGGCGCCGGTCTGCTTCGACAACCTGACCATCACACCGCTATGATGCGTCCCTCCCCGTCGCGGCGTCCCCCTCCGTCGCTCGCGCACCCCCTCACGAGCCCCTCCTCCTTGCCGGCCCCTCCTCGCCCCCGCGCCTCCTGACCTCATGGAACCGTCCGAGCTCGAGAAGAACCTGACTGAGCTGGAGGAGAAGATGGAGCGCGTCCGCGCGCTCTACGAGCAGTACTTCGTGGGCCTCGAGAAGATCGAGCCGCAGATCCCGCGCAAGGACGTCGACCGCATCATCGCGCAGATGCGCAAGGAGCAGATCCGCAACACCGCGATGCGGTTCAAGTTCCAGACGCTGGTGCAACGGTACAACACCATGCAACAGCACTGGGGTCGCACCATGCGCGAGATCGAGAACGGCACGTTTCGTCGTGACGTCCTCAAGGCCGCGGCGCGCTTCGGTGCGGAAGAGGCGCTCACCGGCGTCGGCCGCAAGCAAGCGGAGAAGCTCAAGAAGGTCATCGAGGCGCAGCGTGAGCGGCTCGGTACGCGCCAAGGCAGACGGAACAAGCGCGAGTCCATCGTCGAGGAGCTGAGCGCGAGCGACGTCGAGCTCATGGACGAGTTCGACGACGACGCGCCGACGCCGCCGCCCTCGCAGGTGGGCGCGTCCCCGGGCGACGCGGCGCAAGCGGGCTACGCCGATCCGTCGCAGGCCGACGCCTACGCTCAGCAGCAGGCCTACTACGCGCAGCAACAGGCCTACTACGCGCAGCAACAGGCGTACTACGCGCAGCAACAGGGGTACGCCCAGCAGGGCTACGGCTCACCTGCCGGGCAGCAGGGGTGGGACGGGGCGGGGAATGCAGACCCCGGGCAGGGCGGCTATTCGCAACAGGGTTACGCCCAGCAGGGTCACTCGCAGCAGGGGTATCCGCAGCAGGGTCACTCGCAGCAGGGATACTCGCAGCAGGGATACTCGCAGCAGGGATATCGGCAGGAGGGGCACGCATCGCCGGACTACGCCGAGCAAGGCCACGCTCCCCAAGGTCACCCGCAAGAGGCGTACGGCCAGCACGCGCGTGGGCACGCGCCGCAAGCTGGCCAAGCCGGCCCGGGAGGATTCGCTCCGCCGGCCGATCCGCTCGGCTTCCTCGACGAAGCCGGCGACAGCACCGTCAGCGCGGCCGGTGGCCCCGAGCCGGTGAAGAAGAAGGGTGGTCTGCGCTGGGGTGGGCTCGGCGCCCGGCGCGCCGATCCCGAGGCGCTCAAGCGCATCGCGAGCCTCGCCGGAGGCGAAGGTGCCGCGCCGCCTTCTCCCGAGCCTGCGCCCGCTGCCGCCCCCGAGCCGGTCGCGCCGAAGCCACAGCCCGCGCGCAAGCCGCTCCTCTCGATCCCCCTCGATCTCGGTCTCCCCGACCCCGAGCCCGCCGAGGAGAAGCCGAAGCCCGCGCCGGTGTCCCAGCGCCGACCCCTCCTG
>CAYYKK010000120.1:16129-19875 GCA_964467935.1 uncultured Polyangiaceae bacterium | reverse complement strand
GCGGGATCGCGAGCGCGTGGTCGTAGGCCCGCCGTGCCCCCAGGAGGGCCCCACACTCGAGGCGAGCGTCGCCGGGATCGATCCGCGTCGCGGCGTCTCCCGAGCGGCTTCGCGCCGCCCGTTCGTAGCACGCGACCGCTTGCTCCCACCGGCCGAGTGCGCGATGGGCGCACGCGAGCTCGACGCAGAGCTCGAACGATCCGTCGTCGACCGACTCGATGACCGAGACGGCTTGGTCGGCGAAACCCATTTGGCGGAGGAGGTGGGCCTCGACGAGCGCCAGCGACGCCGCAGAGCGCGGGCGATCCACGCCGAGGCGATGCGCGAGCCGGGTGCCCGCCTCGAGGGTGGCGCGCACACGCTCGGCAGGGTGCCGGCTCGTCTCGGCGGCGAGGCGCGAGAGGTGCGGCAGGACATCCGCGAGGCTCACGCCGCGCGTCCCGTTCGCGCTGTCGATCCATCGCTCCGCCCAACGCAAATAGGGAATGTCGGGACGATACGTCGCGACCTGGAGGATCTTCTCGAGGGCAGCGCCGAGGTCCCCCTCGCGCGCGTCCGCCCACGCCGCGGCGGCGTGGAAGCCGAAGAACGGGCGCTGCGCGACGAGCGCTTCGTAGGCGCGTCGTGGGGACGGGTGCCGATCGAGCAGGCGCTCGAGCAAGTGAAGGAGATCGGGTCGCAGCGGAGCGAACGAGAGCGCGGCGGCGATTTGCTCGAGCGCGAGCGCGTCGTCCTTTCGGTCGAACGCCGCGATCGAGGCGCGCGCGAAATCGTCGACGCCCGGGTCGGGGATCGCGCCGAGACCGGCGAGGCCGCTAAAGCGAAGGGGCATCGACCGACATGGCCAGGCGAAATGGAAGCGCGCGGTGCTCCGAGCCTTGCTCGCCGGGACGAGCGCCGCGACCGCGACGCGCGGCGAGGGCGAGGAAGAGCTCGCTGCGATCCCGGTCGGGACCGATTGGGAGCTCTCCCCGAAACACGCCGCACGCCTCTCCCTCCATCCAGGCGCGAGACGTGAGGGGCGCCCCCTCGTAATGAGGATGAAAGTCGTCGCCAGCCCACTCTCCCAGGGAGAGATCTTCGATGCCGAGGGGCCCCTCCGTCGGCCAGCGACCCGTCTCACGCCACACCCGCGCGCCGTCGTCGACGAAGGCGAGCTCGCCGCCGCCACGCGCGAGCAGCTCGAGCTCGGCCTCCGAAGGGAGCCTCAGGCCGAGGCCCTCGGCGAGCGCGATGGCGCGATCGCGGGTCACCGTCTCGAGCGCCTCCGAGCGCCCCGTGAGTCGAATGATGTCCGCCCGCCGCAAGGTCTGCCGATCGCACAAGAACGGCGGCACGTCGACCCTCCGCACGGGGCGGGCGAGTCGCAGGAGATCCTCCACGTGCTTCGAGAGGGTGAGGGTCCAGTCGACCTCGTCGGCGAGCGCCTGCATGTCCGAGTCGCGGAGCCCCATCTCGAAGGTGGTGCCTGGGACGAGGACGAAAGTCCGTCCCGTGGGCGTGTGGCGCGCAGCAGGCAGCGCTCGGGGTCCGACCGGCTCGTCGAGGAGGGACCACGCGCCTCCGAGCCCGGCCAAGATCCGCGTCGCCACGGCCCGTCGCTCCGCCGGATCGAGGGCGAGGTAGACCGAAAGGTCGAGCGCGCTCACGAAGCCGAAGCCGTCCCCGATGCGAGGAGCGGTCCTTCGGCCGCGGCGCGCTCGAGCGTGGTCCTCAGCTCGGGCGAGAAGCCGCGCGCCTTGATCATCGGCTCCTCCAGGGCGGCGAGCAGCTCGCGCGCGAGGGGTCTCGACCCGACGAGGTCGAAGAGCGGCGCGACATCGGCGACGAAGCTCCCGCGGGCACCCGCGTTCTCGGGCGACAAGGAGCGCCATTCTGCGAATGCCGTTTGGCGAACCTCGTCCGGGGGAAGCGCCGCGAGGATCTCGCGGGCGTCTGGGCTGGAGAGCGAGACGAGGCGCGCGGTGCCCTTCTCGATCGGAGCCTTCGCCCGCACGAGGACGAGGAGCGCGACGCCGAGGTGGTCGTCGGCGAAAGCCTGAAGCGCTTCGTAGTCGCGAATGCCGTCAGGCAGCTCGTTCACGTCGTGCACGACGCGCTGCGCCCAATCGATCGCGCGGTCGCCTGCTTGCGCCGCTGCGAGCGAGAGCGCCTCGGCGGAGATGTAACCATTGCCGTCCGATACGATGCGATAGGCGCCTCGAAGCAGCTCGGTGAGGAGGTCGAGACGCTCGGCGGGCCCGAGCCCCTGCAACGACGCGTCGAGGATTTCGTCGAAGGACGCACCTCTGCCGATGGCCTCTCGCGCCTCCACCCAGCGAGGCCGGCCCGTGGAGCCGCTCGCCTCGAGCGGCCCGGGCGGAAGCTTCCCGAGCCAGCGTCGTATCGCGCGCGCGTTGCCGGGGAGGCCTTGCTCGATCACACCCACCCTCGGATCCTCCGACAACGCCTCGGCGACGCGCAGCTCGAGCGGCGTGAGCTCCGTCGGGCTCGCGACGCGCCCATCGGCGTATCGACGCGCGAGCCCGGAGAAGCCGACGACGATCTTCGCGATCGCGGGACGCCGCGCGTCGAACGCTCCGCGTGGAGCGCGAACGAGCGACTCGGCGAGGGCCGGCGCGAGCGCCGCCCGCTTCGTCTCGGCGCCGATCACGCTCTCGATGAAGGCGGCCATCGGGGCGTGTCGCCCCCAAGGGACGACCTCTTGCGGGAGGGCTGCGAGCCAATAGCTCACCCAGCCGCTGGCGAGCGCTTCGTCGGACACCGCCTCGCCGGCGATCGCTCGAGCGATCGCCGATACCGACCGCGCGAATGGCTCCTCGCTCGGCGACGCGAGCGCGGCTCTCGCAGCCACGGACGAGCGGGCGAGCACGCCGAGCGCGAAGATCGCGGAGGCTTGCGCGCCGCGGTCGAGATCGTCCTGCGGCTCCCGGAGAGCGGCCGTTCGCAGCGGGTCGGGCTCGACGTTCGGGACGAACGCGAGCGCGAACGCCGCGGCGGCTCGCCACGAAGCGTCCTCTGACGAGAGCGCAGCGACGAGCGCCGTCTTCGCCGACGAAGCGCGCGTCAACACGGCCCGCCGGTCACTCGACGACACCGGCTCGCGCCCCGCGAGCGAGCAAAGATGACCCGCCGCGAAGATGTCGCCGACGATCCACGCGGCGCGGTGCGCGCCGACGTCGAGGCCCTCGACGACGGCGAGCAACAGGTCGAGCGCGGGCGCCGCGGCGGGCGAGGTGACCCCGTCTCGCACCAAGGTCTCCGACAGGACCCTGGCGGCGGCGTCGCGAGCGGGCAGGTCGCCCGACGAGAGCCCCCGAACTTGCTCGGGGACGCGGTTCGCGGGCCCTGCGACGGTTCGAAGATCTTTCCAGCTCGTCATCCTGATCTCGTCAATCGGCCGGCGGCCTCACGCGATCGCGCTCATCCGCATAGGCCCTGCTAGGGGTGGTGCCACCGAAGTCGTAGCGATCGACGGCGGACTCGGTGCCGTGCTGGCCTTCTCGTCCGCCCGAGCCCCTCGGTCGTGCGGCGCTCGTCGGCAGCATGTCACCGTATTCGCCTCTCCGCTGCGTCCCGTCCGGCAAGACTCCACCGTGCAGGAGAGCGTGAGCTCCCGTCCCGGGCGGCGCAGAGGGCTGCTGCCCTGGCGCATAGGTCACCGTGCCCCCGCCGGGATATGTATAGGTGATGGTGGCGTTGTGGCGCTGCGCGAAGTCGTGCATCGCGCGGTGGCATTGCGGACA
>CAYYKK010000120.1:0-16119 GCA_964467935.1 uncultured Polyangiaceae bacterium | reverse complement strand
CGGACACGGCGGCAGCTCGCCCGTCATGTCGAGCCTGCTGCCATTGAGTCGGCCGCGCGTGCTCGGGTTGTTCTCGAGATGATGCAGCAGCTGCCGTTCGGTGTGGCAGCGGGATTGACTGGCGAGACAGTCCGGGCACTCCAGGCCGTGCGGCTGCGTCCCCATGGTGGACTCCCATGGGTTGGGAATGGTCCCGCGGTTCCAGCTGGCCTGCAGCGAATGACCGGCCCAACCCATCGGGTCGAACCAGCCGACCGGGTTCGGCCCATAACGATAGGCATTGAAGCCGCCGGCGAGCCCGATGGGATCGGGGCTCAGATAGCGACCGAGATCGGGATCGTAATATCGGTACCGGTTGTAGTGGAGGCCGGTCTCGGCGTCCTCGTATTGACCGGGAAAGCGGAACGGCGTGGTCTCCGGATCGGACTGAGACCAGGTCCAGCGCCCGAACGCCGAGTGCGACGACCGGCCCACGACTCTGCCGCTTCCATCGACCAGCTCCTCCGGAGCGCCGAGGTGATCGCCCACGTGGTACGTCCATGCGCCGGCGTCGCCCGTCCTCTGCGCGAGCGGCTCTGCCGCGCGGTCGTCCGCGGACAGATAGGTCCTCACGACGGGCTCCGCGGAGCCCCGTCGCTCGACCTCGTGAACGAGGTGGACCAGATCCCAGACGTAGCGGGTCGTCGCGATTGGACGGAGCGCGCCCGTCGGCTCGCGCACGAGCTCCCGCTTCTCGACCCTGCGCGCGAATGCGTCGTAGCGAAGCTCCCAGCGACGACCGTCTGGCGCATCGATGGCGCGCAGCATGTCCCAATCGTCGTAGCTGAATCGCGTGACCGCGACCGCGCCGGAAGGCTCCGTCGAGCGCTTCTCCACGATGCGGCCCCGCTTGTCGTAGGCGATCTCGACGTCGCCGCGCGCCTCGAGCCGGTCCCCCGGACCGTAGACGCGCGTGGGCGCGACGACGCCGCTCTCCGCGACGTTCGAGGTCGCGTCGTAGCGGAACCGCTCCTCGACCTTCCGCCCGGTGCGCTCGAGGACGCGACGCCTTAGATCGTAGGCGTGCTCCGTCGTGCCGTCGGCTGCCGTCGTGATGCTGGCGACCTCGTCGTTCGGGAAATACTGATACGACTTGTCGCACGTGCCGGGCGGCGGCCCACCGATCCAGTCGGGCTTGCCGTCCCGTATCGGGGCGCCGGAGCGCAGCACGGTGCGCCTCGTGAGGCGGGCCGCCGCGTCGAGCTCGTCGACGATGGCGCCGCCCGCGGGTAGCTCGCGCTTCACGGGCCAACCCATGGCGTTGCGATCAAATCGCACGAGGGGTGCCCCACCGGCGGTCAGCTCGCTCACGTCGCCGAGACGATCGAGCGTGGTCTCCACTTCGTGCCCCAGGCTCGTGCGGAGGCTGCGGCGCCGCCCCATCGTGTCCCGCTCGCTGTCGAGCGTGAAGGCGGCGTCGCCAAACTGAAGCGACTCTCGAACCACCTCGCCGAGCGGCTCGCGATCGAGGAGGAACGTCACGCCGTCGGACGTGGCCGACACGAGCTCTCCTCGCGCGTCATACGCGAGCTTGCGCTCACCGCCGCTCGGCCCGGTCATGAGCACGATCTGCCCGCGCTTGTTCCGCTCGATCTCGGTCTTGCCGAGGGCATCTTGAATGGCGATCACGTGTCCGCGCGCGTCCCGCGTGAACCGGCGAAAACTCCCGTCGAAGCCTCGCTCGAAGGTCACGTCGCCGTTCGCGTCGCGCTCGAGCTCGTGCCGCTCGCCCTTCTCGTTGGAGAACCGCGTGATCCAGCCTTCTCGATCGTATTCGGCGGTGACGCGGGCCCCGTCGGGGTATTCGACCGCATAGAGCCAGCCGATGCCACCGAAATGGTAGCGATAGACGGCCCCGTCCGGCTCGATCTCCGTGACGAGGTTGCCGAATCCATCGTAGGCCATCTGCTTCGTGCGTCCGAGGGCGTCCGTCACCGACGTGAGGTTCCCGGCATTCGAGTAGCCGAAAGAGAGGCGCTCCCCGTTCGGGTGCTCTTCGGCGGTCCGCCGCCCCCAATGGTCGTAGCGATAACGTGATGTCGCGCCGTTCGGTCGAACGAGGGCCACCAGGTTCGCGTGAGCGTCGTGCTCGTATCGCCACGTGGACCCGTCCGGACGGCTCTCCGACGAGACGAGCCCCCGCGCGTCGTAACCGAATCTCCTCAGGCCGCCGCGCGGATCGCGCATCCACTCGACGTCGCCGTTCGCGTCACGCCCGTATTCCATGACGCCGCCCGCCGCGTCGGTCGTGCGCGTCACGCGCCCCTCTCGATCGCGCTCGTGACGAATCTCGTGGTTCTCGGGATCGATCTGACCGATCACGTTCCCGAGCTTGTCGTAGGCGTAGTGCCAGACGCCACCCGCCGGGTCCACCTGGCGGGTGATGTTTCCCGCCGCGTCGAGCGCCCGAGACACGACACCTCCGCGTCCGGTGAGCCCCTTCGTCACGACGCCGCCAGGGCTGCCCGAGAAGCGTCGGATGCGGCGCGAGTCGATGACCTCGCTCGTCCCGTCGGGCCCGAACTCGATCTTCGCGTGGAGAACGCCGCGCGCTCGCGTGGTGCCGTCCGCGAGAACCGACGGCGCATCCGCTGCGAGCGACGGCTCGGGCCCGTCTCCCGCGCCCCAGGTCTCGGTGCAGCGCCCCTCCGTGTCGTAGACGAAGTGAAACGTCATCCCGGACGGGACCCGCATCGCTACGAGCCGGTGATCGTCGTCGTACGTGTAGGTGTGGGAGGCGCCGTCGGCGTCGATCGACTCGATCAGATTTCCCGCAGCGTCATACGCGTAGCGCGCGAAGACGATCGTGGGGCCGCTCGGGCTCGGGACCGACATCGACGTGATGCGCCCGGCGGCGTCGGACGCGACCACGACGACCCGCCCCGCCGTGTCGATGATCCGCGCGAGGCGCCCGCGATCGTATTCGAGGCGAACGGCTCCGCGCTGGCGGTACTGGATCGCCTCGAGACGGAAGCGCGTCGCGTCCTTCGGGTCGGGAGAGAAGAAGTGCAGGAACTCGTTGCCAGGTCGGAGGACGAAGCCGTCCGCGAGACGCATGAGACCCCAGCCCTGCCACCCGGTCTCCTCACCGGCACGCTCGAGCTTCCCGAGCTCGATCTCGTTGCCACGCCCCGATGAAATCCGCGTCCCCGTGCGCGTCAGCTGGATCTCCCAGGCGAGGCTGTGCGTCCAGCCCCAGCCGAGGCCGCAATCGACGCGTCGACGGAAGGACGAGTAGCGACGGTCGATCTGCAGGTTGAAGAAGCCCGACAAGAACAGGTCCGTCTTGGGCAGCGTGAAAACCTCACCCGTGAGGACGTCGACCGGGTCCCCCGCGCTCGTTCCGGCCGAGCAGTTGGCGCAGCTCGCATTCGCGCCGTTGCCGCACGAGCCGGCTCCCGTGCCGTCGCCGTTGGCGCCGTCCCCCGATCCATCGCCAGTGCCCGATCCGTCGCCGCTGCCGTCGCCGGCCCCATTGCCCGACCCGCCGCCGCCGCTGCCACCGCCCCCCAACACCGCAATGCTGGGGCACATGCCGGGGATGGGCGGGATGTTCGGGACGGGTGCGGTGCGAGCCATCGACGACCTCGTTGCCCTCAGCCAGACGCACGGGCGCGACGTGACCGGGGTGGGAAGACTACACGCGAACCGAGCTTTGGAACACCGGCCGACGAGCTTTCGTCGAACACGCTCCAGGTCTTCTGCTGCAGCGCGCGCCGATTCGTCGACCCGCGTCCCAATGGCCACGTTCGTCCTGGGGATGTCGAGCGTTCCTTCGACGACCTCGCCCGGCGCGCCCAGCCTCGTGAGGACGACCCTCGACGGGTTTGGGGGCGTCGCTTGCGACGTCGGCTGACGACCGAGGATGGATAGCGTGGGAGCGATCGAGATAACGGGTCAGCACGTCGAAACGAGCCGCGCGGAGGGCCTCGGCGTGCGGACGCCTCGGACGCGTGGCGTGGGCCTCGTGACGCTAAAGCAGCCACTTGAGTGTCGTCAGCGCGAAGAACACCGCGGCCGCGATGCCACCCGCCAACCTGCCCGCTCGCTGCGTGACGAGCCACGCGGTCGCGGCCGTCGCGCTCAGACCAAAGGCGAACACCGGCCAGCGAATGTCGAGGTCGATGGCGAAGAGAAACCGGATCCCGAAGAAGAAGAAGAACAGCGCGAACCCCACGTAGGCCGCTGCGGCCTTCTGCGCCATCGGCCACGCGAGGTCTTGGAGCGGTCGCTGACCCGCGCCGCCGACGGGGGCACGCATCGGGTTGTCGAAGGTCATCGACGTGATCCCGAGGAACCCGACGATCGCTTGTCCGCCGCTCGGCGTCGTGAGCATGAGATCGCGCTGGCCGAGTGCCACGGCGTAGCCGTTTCGGCGGTCCCACGACGTCTCCGAGCCGGTGCGAAGACCTGCGCCGCTCGCGCGACCCGTCCCCGGATAGAGGGCTGGGATGCGCACGTGGAGCACTCGGCCCGTCACGTGGAGGACTTCGGCCGGGCGCCACATCATGTCGAATGAGATCTTCGGCTCGGCGAAGGTGATGCTGCGGATCTCGCCATACGCGAGGTCGAGCAGACTCTGGCCGTCGTAGCAGGGGATGCTCGCCCCCGTGAGCTCGTCGCTGTCGGTGATGGCCGTGAACGCCTGCGTCGCCCCGCCGCGTCGCGTGATCGAACCGCTCGTCGGCGGCGTCAGCGACTTGCCTTGCGCGATCGCTTGAGCCGCCGCCGGATGGTTTCCTTCGGCGTGGTGGAGCGCCGCAGCGACGTACGCCATTTGTTGCGGCGCCGGCAGGTCGACCGTCGCGCGCCTCGTCGCGAGCTGAGGGTTCGTGAGGCGCTCGGTCGCGAGGCGCTCCGCGCGCGCAGCGAGTCCGAGCGGCCCCATCACCGGCGCCACCTGGGGCGCGGCGGCGCAGAGGCGCTGCATCGTCTGCTCCGCCTCGTCGAACAGGGCGAGGCGCGCCTCCATGTTGAACCGAACGAGCAGCTGAGCGGGATCGGCGGTCGACGCCGACGTGATCGCTCGCAGCTCGTTCAATGCACCTTCGAAGTCGCCCCGATCGATGAGCTGGTCCGTGGACATGCGCGCCGACTCTACGCCCATCGAGGGTGCCATGCCCTCTCGGATTTCGAGAAGGCGCAACGCGTCGGAAACTCACCGGACAACCGCCTCGGGAATCGTTCACGTCGCGTTTTCGGACCGCGCGAGCCCAGGCGCGACGCCGTGGCGGCAAGGCGTCCGGTCGACAGAACGAGGGGTCAACCTACAGGAATCGTGAAGGAAAGCTGGGTGCCGGCCGGGAACGCGTCGGGATGGAACCCCGACGCTTGCCCCGGTCCGACGTTCCGAGGCCGCAGCGAAATGCACCGCTGGGGCGCGTGCGTCATCGAACGCGACCGACGAGATCACACGGGGGTGATGAGCCATTTCTGATTGCCGCCGTCGTGCCACAGCCACTGGATGAGCGGCGCGCCGTCGTCCAGCGAGCCGCCGCGCACGTCGGCGACCTTCCCGCTCTTGTTGCTCAGCATGCGGTACGTCCCGCCGTCCTCCGCGACGAACTGCCAGAGCTGATTGGACCTCCCGTGCAGAGGCCACTGAATCAACGTGAGCCCGTCGTCGACGAGCCCCCCCTCGACGTCCAGGACCATGTTGCCGTTGTGGAGCGGCGAGAGCGTGTAATACCCGCCGCCGCGATAGGTGAGGATCCACTTCTGATCGTCGGCCCCCGTGTAAGGCATCTGCACGGCGCCGGTCCCGGCGCTCGTCGAGCCGTTCGGGATGGTCAGGGCCTTCTTGCTCGCCGCGCAAATCACCTTGTAGTTGCCGTCGACGAAGGGCCGCACCTCCGGTTGGATGGCCGAGCGGCAGAAGCGCCGGTTGCCCGAGGTGAAGAAATAGCGCGCCTGGGCCGGGATTCGATTGTGGCGCGAGCCGGAGAGCCAGCGAAGCGTGCTCACGTCGTAGTTGGTGTTCCCTGACCCGATGTCCGCCATGTAGATCTCCGCGATGACGCGAATGGCCTTCGTGTCCGCGTCGTATCGCCACACGACCTCCTTCGAATCGGGCTTGTCGGCCGAGGTGCTGCAATACGTCTCGTAGGAACCCTTCACCGCCATCGCCATCCACGGGGTCTCGTATTCGTTCATCTCGTCGTCGACGTCTCCGTGCAGCTCGATGGCCGGGTCGAAGCCGGGGCCGCCCCAGTCGTTCGGGCCGGAGCCCCACGAATAGGCGTCGCCGCCGTGCTCCGGGTGATCGCTGACGACGAAGGCCTTGCCGTTCGGCCACCAAGTCACGAAGCAGGGACCATTGTAGAAATTGCCGCTGAACTGGGGCCATTGCCGGATGATCTCGGTGCTCCAGGTGCTGCCGCCGTCCTGGCTGACGTAATAGCCCGTAGGACCTTCGTTGGGGTGGCCGTCGGGCGCGTCGCCGACGAACAAGTGATGGATGAGCGGGAGGTCGGGGTGGATGTGATAGCCGTGGAGATGACGGAAGTATCCGGAGAACTTCGAATCGTCCCCGCTGTCGAAGCCGGGCCCGACGAGGCGCGTCGTCCAGCTCGAGCGCGTCGCGTCGGAGCTCCAATAGGTCCCGCAATCGCTCATGGAGTTGTCGGTGCCGGTGCCGTCGTTCGGCGCCGTGCCATACTCCGAGATCACCATCGTGCCGGAGTCGTTCTCCGTGATGTTCCAGAAGGGGCAGATCTCGCCGTCGGAGGGCATGTGCCACGAGAAGCCGAGCTGTTCGAACGTCGCTCCCCCGTCGCGGGAGATCATCGGCTGCGGGCGCCAGGTGACGATCACGTTGCCGTATCGGTCCACATAAATGGAGCGGTATGGCCCGTTGTACATGGTCGGCGCTCGGCCGTTGCCCGAGAGGGAGTTGGGATTCGCGTTGTCGCCGCTCGCGGTGAATGAGCCTCGGATCTCGGTGTTGCTGTGCGGGCCTGGGACGGATTGGAAGTAGTCCGCCGACCGGAAGACGTAGATCGTGTCGAAGTCGGTGAGCGCGCATCCGATGCCCCAGACCGCCTCGCCGTGCTCCTCGTGGAAGAAGTGGAAAATGGCATATTCGCCGAAGACGAGCTGGTAGACCTGGAGCGTCACGTAGGTGGTGGACCCGGCGTCGTCCCCGGTCGTCTGGGTGACCAGGACCTCGCGCACGTCACCGAGCGGGAGCTCGAAGGCGCTTCCGTGCACCAGCCCGGTCACGGGCGTGCCGACCGGGTTTCGCGACCGATCGACGAGCTGGGCTTCGAATTGAGCCGAATACCTATCCGGGCTGTCCGCGAAGTTTCTGAACACGAGCGATGCATTGCTTCCGTTCACATCGCGCTGCGTGATTCCAATCGAGAGCCGGGCCATGCCGGCGATGAGCGCAGGGCGAGAAGACCGCGTCAAGCGCGCTCTACGACACCGACGAGCTCGGAAGCGCCGTTCCGGCGGACGAGCACGCGCGAGCGGCGGGGCCAGTCGGCGTGTACCATCTGCGCCGAGTCGATGCCCTTCGAAGATCGTCCCACCCACCGTCCGTAGGCGCGCATCGAGCGGCGCTTTCTCGTCGAGCGACGCGTCAATAGGGGATGAACGTGGGGCGCTCGATCCCCGCGAACTCGGCGATGCTCCGGCGTCTCCACTGGCGCTCCGCCCAACTCGCCAGCTCCTTCGGCACGGCGTCGCCGTTCGCGACGAGGCGCATGAGCATGAATGCGAGGTCCGCATCGGCGATGGAGAACGTGGCGAAGAGATCTCGATCTGCCGAGCGGACCACACGAGACGCGACGGCGACGAGCTTCTCGGCGGCCTTCGTGGCGCCCTCGGAGAGCGGCGTCGTCGTCGGCGCGTAGAACATCGTCGTGGTCGACCGCTCCACTCGAATCGGCAGCGTGTCGTCGCTCCGGATCCACGCCATGATCTGCCGAGCGCGCGCGCGCTCCTCTCGGCTCTCCGGCAAGACGCGCGCGAAGGTCGGGGGCGGGAACGCCTCTTCCAGGTACTCCACGATGGCGCTCGACTCCCCGAGCACGATCTCGGGTCGACCGGCCTCGCGGTGACGAAGGGCCGGCACGCGCGCGGTGACCGTGGCGGCCGCGTACTCGGGGCGTCGCTGCGCTCCCTCGTGGAGCGCGATCGTCTCGAGCTCGAAGTCGAGGCCCTTCTCCCGAAGGGCGACGAAGCAAGAGAACACGTAAGGGCTGATCGAGTGGCGATCGCGCGTGAGGACGAGGGATGAGCCGTTCACTCGCAGCGCTTACCACCCCGAGCGCGAGGCTGGAAGGCAGGGCTTTGGGGCGAAACGCCGCCAAAGAGCGCCGACCAGCTCGCACAGCTCGGGCCCGCGATGGGGTTCGACTAGCCATCACGATCCAGGTCGAGATCGTCTTCCCGCAGATGACCTGGATTTCGGTGCGTCAGCCTTGCGGTCCGCCTGCTCGCCTTCATGGAATTCGATGGGCCGCTGAAGAACGCGACCCCGGACGGCAGAGCGGAACATGAGGCCTCCGCCGACGCCCATGATCACGACCCCGAGGCCGCGGCCGATGCTGTGGCAGCCCCCCGAGCCGCTGCGCGCGTACTGAGCCGAGCTCAGCGGAAGTAGACCGTGAGGACGTCGGCCTGCTTGATGTATCCGGTCTGCGGCATGTCGTCCCAGTAGTAGCAGCCGACGCTCGTGCCCTGGCAGTGGGTGACCGAGCTCGCATCCGCATCGGCATAGAGGATCACGTTGTTCACCCCCGTGCCCGACTCGTAGGCGCACGCCTTCGACGGGTTCGCGGCCGAGACGAGCAGCCATCCCCTGTCTCCATTGCAGCCCGTGTAGTCGTGGTTGATGAACCAGTTGCGGCGGAGCCCCGCGTTCCCGCCGTCCCCCTGGATGGAGAAGTAGTTCGTCGCGGTGGTCGCGTTCAGATCGGCCCACGACGACGTTACGATGTTCGAGGCGGTGAACCAATCGGTCTTCGACGCGCTGCCGAAGCCCTTGAACATGATCTGCTTCACGAGCCCGGTTCCGTCCTTGTAGAGGTTCACCCGGAGGCGCGTGTAGCCCGAATCGCCCCAATGGAACGAATTCAGCATGTCGCTCGCGCAATCGATCGTGCCCTTCGTGTTCACGTGGCAGCTCGGATCGTCGACGACCACGTCGTTCATCCAGAGGTCGTAGGGGTTCTCGGTCGTCCCAGAGTTGAGCTTGTAGAGAAACGTCCAGCCACCGCCGTCGTTGGCCATGTCGCAATAGGCCTGGAAGGGCGGTTGAGAGAAAGCGAACTTGTCGACGTCGACCGTGTAGACGCCCGACGGCGCCGCGGGATCGCGCATGTGCAGGTCGTTGCACGTCGTCGGATACTCGCAGATCGAGCTCTCGCAGAACTGCTCCGGGCCGCAATCGGAGGTCATGCCGCAAGCCTTGCCGACGGCGCACGCGCTGCAGCTGCCGCCGCAGTCCACGTCGCTCTCGTCGCCGTCCTTCATCCCGTCGGAGCAGTGGGCTTGCGTGCAAACACCATTGCCATCGCAGGTGACGCCGCCGTTGTCGGAGCACGGTGTCCCCAGCGCCGCGTTGCTCGTCCCGCAGGTACCGCCAGGCTCGCAGACCGGGGTCGCGCAGGCCGTGCCCGTCGGGGGGCAGTCGCTCGCTTGCATGCATTCGGGCACGCAATGCCCATTGCCATCGCACACGTGCCCGCCGGAGTCGTTGCAGGCGGTGCCCTTCGGCTGGTTCGTGAAGCCGCAGGCGCCGTTCGTGCAGGCCGGCGTAGCGCACGTCGAGCTCGCCGCTGGGCACTGAGCAGCCGACTGACACGCCGCGCCGCCGCCTGCGCCGGTCGCGGACGTGCCCGTCCCGCTCCCCGTGCTCGACGTCCCCGTCGCCGCGCTGGCGCCCCCGCCACCCGAACCAGAGCCCCCGCCGCACCCCGAGCCGAACATCTCGAGAACGCCGATGCCAACGACAAGCCCCACCGCCATGTTCGCTCGAACGCGCATGCCCCCTCCGCTCCTATTTCGGTTTTTTGCAGATCCAAGAATGCATCTGGAAATCCAAGGATTGGATCTGGCTGGGGCTCGGAGGAGTCAAGTGAATTGTTCCTCGTTGGCCGCGCGGAGTTTGCCGGTGGGCCTCAAGCGATGCGTGGCATGGCCCCTTGGATACGCGCGCGGCATTCGAGCTATCCGCGTTGCCCCAGACGCTCGGCGATCCAGGCCTCGGGGTCGCGCGGCGAGATCGTCTCGGCGATCCGGCCACGCGCGAGGAAGATCTCGATGGGGAGCGCGCGGCCGTTGTACTCGCTCGCCATCGTGAACCCGTAGGCGCCGGCGTCGCGGACGACCACGCGCTTCACCGGTGAGAGCGGCATCGCGTGGTTGCCGAAGTCGTCGCTGCTCTCGCAGACGGGGCCGACCACGCGCATCACGCGCCCCTCGCCGAGCGGGGGCGGCGGCACCTCCAGCGGCTCGATGCGGTGGAAGGCTTGGTAGAGCGCCGGGCGGAGCAGATCGTTCATCCCCGCGTCGACCATCAGCCACGTCCGCTCTTCTGCCCCGGGGCGCGCGCGCTTCTCCATGATGACGCCGGCGCAGAGCACACCGTGGCTCGCGACGAGAGAGCGCCCGGGCTCGACCACGATCGTGAGGTCGTCGCGTCGCGCCTCCCGGCACGAGGCGGTCACGCGCGCAGCGAAATCGCGCGGCCGGACCGGGCAGCCCGCGCCGTAGTCGATGCCGAAGCCGCCGCCGAAGTCGATGAAGGAGAGGGCCCGACCGAGCGCTGCTTCGCAGACAGTAGCCAATGGCAACAGCATCTGCGCTGCAGTGACATAGGCGTCGGTCGAGGTGAGCTGCGAGCCGACGTGGCTCGAGAGGCCGACGAGATCGACGTGGGGCGCCTCGCGGAGCGCGTCGATCGCGCGCTCGAGCTCGGCCTTCGGGATGCCGAACTTGGCCTCGTCGTGGCCCGTCGCGATGTAGGCGTGCGTCTCGGCCTCGATGCCCGGGTTGATGCGCAAGCTCACGCGCGCGCGGCGACCGAGGGCGCGCGCTCGGGCCTCGATCCGAGGGATCTCTTCGACGCTCTCCGCTTGGATGGCGAGGATGCCGCGCTCACCCGCGCCGATCGCGAGGTCGAGCTCCTCGTCGCGCTTCGCCACGCCGCTGTAGACGACGCGGTCGGGCGCGACACCGCAGCGCAGCGCGAGCGAGAGCTCCGCGCCCGAGACCACGTCGGCGCCGCAGCCTTCTTCGGCGAGAGCGCGCAGGATCGGGCCCGCGCTGTTGGCCTTGACCGCGTAGGCGACGAGGTGGCTCGCGCCGTCGAATCCCGCGGCGAGGTCGCGCGCCTCCTCGCGAATGGCGTCGAGGTCGTAGACGTACGCCGGCGTCCGCGCGCTGCCTTCGCCGAAGAGCGCGTCGAGCCGAACGCCGCCGAGCGTCGCCACCCCGTCCTGATCACGTTGGAACATCCGCGCCTCTCGGGGCCCCGCCGACCGGGCTCGAGCCCTCTACGAAGAACGACCAGCGAATCGAGGGTGAAGCTCCCTCCGACTCGCTGGTCGCTCGGTCTCCGACGTCGCTTCGTTTCGGGCTCAGCGGCGATCGCGGCGCTCGCGCGGCGGGCCGTCGCGACGCGGACCTCGATCACGACCGCCCTCACGGCGCGGCGGGCCGCCGCCGCCCTCGCGGGCCTGCGCGATGCGCTCCTTGGCGCGCTCGCCCTCCTCGCCCTCGGGGAGCGGGAGCAGCTCGCGGCGCGAGAGGCGCACCTTGCCGTCACGATCGACGCTGATGACCTTGACCTCGACCTCCTCGCCTTCCTTGACGACGTCCTCGACGCGCTCGACGCGGTGGTGCGCGAGCTCGGAGATGTGCACGAGGCCGTCGACGTTCGGGAGGATCTCGACGAAGGCGCCGAAGTCGGCGATGCGCTTGACGACGCCCCGGTAGACGACGCCGACCTCGGGCTCGGCGGTGAGGCCCTTGATGATGTCGAGCGCCCTCTTCACGGCGTCCGGATCGCTCGAGGCGACGTTCACCGTCCCGTCGTCCTCGACGTCGATGGAGACGCCGGTCTGGTCGACGATGCCCTTGATGGTCTTGCCGCCGGGGCCGATGATGAGGCGGATCTGGTCCGGCTTGACCTTCACCGTGGTGATGCGCGGCGCGTACTTCGAGAGCTCCGAGCGCACGGCCGGCAGCGTCTCGAGCATCTTGCCGAGGATGTGGAGGCGCCCCTCGCGGGCCTGGTCGAGCGCGCGCTCGAGGATGTCGCGCGTGAGCCCCTCGATCTTGATGTCCATCTGGATCGCGGTGATGCCGCGCGACGTGCCGCAGACCTTGAAGTCCATGTCGCCGAGGTGATCCTCGTCACCGAGGATGTCGCTCAGGATGGCGTACCTCTCGCCCTCCTTGATGAGGCCCATGGCGATGCCCGCGACGGGCGACTTCACCGGCACGCCGGCGTCCATCAGCGACATGCAGCCGCCGCAGACCGCGGCCATCGACGAGCTGCCGTTCGACTCGAGCGTCTCGGACACGATGCGGATCGTGTACGGGAAGGCCTCTTGCGTCGGGATCATGCGGGAGAGCGCGCGCTCGGCGAGGGCGCCGTGACCGATCTCGCGCCGGCCGGGGCCGCGCATCGGCTTCGTCTCACCCGTCGAGAACGGGGGGAAGTTGTAGTGGAGGTAGAAGCGCTTCCACGTCTCGCCCATCAGGCCGTCGATCTTCTGCTCGTCGCTCGAGGTGCCGAGGGTCGTCGTGACGATCGCCTGGGTCTCGCCGCGCTGGAAGAGCGCGCTGCCGTGGACGCGGGGCAAGAGGCCCGCCTCGGTCATGATCGGGCGGATGGTCCGCGAGTCGCGGCCGTCGATGCGCTTGCCCTCTTCGATGACGTACGTGCGGACCACGTGCGCCTTGCGCTCCTCGAACTCCTCCTTCACGAGGCCCGCGACGGCGGTGTACGCCGCCTCGCCGAGCTCGGCCTTCAGCGTCTCGGTGAGCTTGGCCTTGAGCGCGGAGTAGCCTTCGTAGCGCTGCTTCTTGTTGAGCACGCGCGTCGCCGATCCGAGCGGGCCGTCGACGATCTCGCGGATGCGCTGCTTGATCGCGCCATCGAGCGACGGCGCCTTCCACTCGCGCTTCGGCTTGCCCACCGCGGCGCGGATCTTCTCGATGAGCTCGATGATCGGCTGCGCCTGCGCGTGAGCGAACATGAGCGCGTCGATCATGTCGGTCTCGGTGGCCTCGGCGGCGCCGCCCTCGACCATCACGATGGCGTCCTTCGAAGCGGCGACGATGAGGTCGAGATCGCTCTTCTCGATCTCGTCCTGCGTGGGGTTCGCGACGAACTCGCCGTTCTTGCGGCCGACGCGGATGCCGACGCAGGGGCCGTTCCAGGGGATGTCGGAGATGTGGAGCGCGGCGGCGGCGCCCGTGAGCGCGAGCACGTCGGCCTTGTTCTGCTTGTCGCTCGACAGCACCGTCGCGATGACCTGCGTGTCTTTGCGGAACCCGTCCGGGAAGAGCGGGCGCAGCGGGCGATCGATGATGCGGCAGGTGAGGATCTCCTCCTCGCGCTGGCGCGCCTCGCGCTTGAAGAAGCCGCCGGGGATGCGGCCGGCCGCGTAGGTCTTCTCGAAGAACTCGCAGGTGAGCGGGAAGAAGTCGAGGCCGGGACGCTCCTCGGTGCAGACCGCGGTCACGAGGACGACGGTGTCGCCGTACGTGACGAGCACGGAGCCGTGCGCCTGCTTCGCCAGTCGACCAGTCTCGATGGTGAGCTTGCGCCCACCGACCATCACGGATTCGCGAACGTACATGTTCTCTCTCTTTTCGGGGCTCGCCCGCGCGCCACGGCGGAGCGCGAGCAACAGTGGCCGCTGCGTGCAGCCGCGACGCCGGAGCGGAGAGAGCTCTTCTTCCTCGATCTTCGGGCAGCACGCGCGGGGTGCGCTGGGGTGTGCTGCACGCAGAGCGAAGATGAAGCTGCGTTCCCTCCGCCACCGGAGGGTGGAACGTCGGATCTATCTTTGTGGCGGCGTTTTAGAGCGATACCGGCCCTCATGCCAGTGCTTTGTCTCCGCGCCGGTACGAATCGATCGCGCGCCCGACCGCGTCCCGACACGGGGCCCCGACGCGAGGCGCGGCGGAGGAACGACGAAGGGGAGCCCGCGTGGTCGGGCTCCCCTCGTTCGCGCGGGATCTCGATGGTCGACCTCCCTGTCGACGGGGTGTCCGTCGACGGGGGGCGCGACCCATGAGGTCACTTGCGGAGGTTCAGCTTGTTGATGATCGAGCGGTACCGCTCGATGTCGGCGCGCTTGAGGTAGTCGAGCTGCCGTCGACGCTGCGAGACCAGCTTGAGGAGACCACGGCGCGAGTGGTGATCCTTCTTGTGGGTCTTGAAGTGCTCGGTGAGGGAGTTGATGCGCTCGGAGAGGAGAGCGATCTGCACCTCGGGCGACCCGGTGTCGCCCGCGTGGGTCTGGAACTGGTGGATGATGCTGGTCTTCTGGATCGAGTGGAGCATGAACGGCCTCGGACCCGCTTTAGGAAGGGCGAGTCTGTGACGCCCTGAGAGGAGCAGCACCCCGTTGGGCGCAGCCCCCGCGATCGCGGAGCGATCCTCGGGGCCAGGAACCTTCCCGGATGGGAAGGGCCGCGTACTATATGCAAGCTCGTCCAGCCGTCAACGAAGGACTGCGCCTGCCTTCGGTCCCGCCCCTCGAATCGCCTGACAAGCGCGTTCGCGCCGAGTACCCTCCGAGGAGCGTTCGACCGAGGGGCCGTACGATACGTATGGACCGCGGGCCCACCGCGGAGCTACGAGTCGAAGGGGCGATTGCGGGGTCAGAGAGGCGAATGGCGGGACCGATTCGGACGATGATGATCCCGGGGAAGCCCGGCGAGGACGGAGCGACGGAGTCGCCGAGCCCCCCGCCGTCGAGCGCGATCCGCCCACCGGGATCGAGCCCCAACGTGGCCGTCGCGAAGAGCCTCGTCGACGTGCAAGGCGTCACGGGCTTCGGCCTCGATCCAGCGGGGCCGACGCGACCCGAGCCGCCGCGGCCGATGTCCACGCCCGACGCGACGGCGGGCGACCTGCCGAAGGTGTGCCCGAAGTGCGGGACCCGGTATCCCGTCGAGTTCAACGTCTGCCCTCGCGACGCCACGCAGCTCGACGACGTCGAGGCCCTCGACGACGACGATCTCACCGGCACGACGCTGGTCCAGACCTACACGCTCGTGAGGCTCGTCGGTGAAGGCGGCATGGGTCGCGTCTACGAGGCGCGCCACACCCGGATCCCGTCGCGGCGTTTCGCGATCAAGCTCCTGCACCCGGAGTTCGCGCGGCACGGCGAGGTGCTCTCGCGCTTCCAGCGCGAGGCGGAGGCGTCGGCCTCGATCGGCAGCCAGCACGTCGCGGACGTCTACGACGTCCACAAGACGGCCGACGGACGACCCTTCATCGTCGCCGAGTTCCTCGAAGGAAAGGAGCTCGCGGAGTTCCTGAAGGGTCGAGGT
The DNA here is from genome assembly GCA_964467935.1 of uncultured Polyangiaceae bacterium. Lineage (GTDB taxonomy): Bacteria > Myxococcota_A > Polyangia > Polyangiales > Polyangiaceae > CAYYKK01. Next base: position 555 of record CAYYKK010000120.1, on the reverse strand, counting down.
CAGCTCGAGGTGGGCTTCTCCGTGCGGGTCGTTCGGCAGGTCTGCGAGGCGCTCATCGCCGCGCACGACAAGGGCATCGTCCACCGCGACATGAAGCCGGAGAACGTGTTCCTCACGGGCGATCTGGCCGCGCCCGTGGCGAAGGTGATCGACTTCGGCATCTCGAAGTTCAGCGACAGCGGCGGCAACAACCTCACGAAGACCGGCATGATCATGGGGACGCCGGCCTACATGGCGCCGGAGCAGGCGCGCGGGGAGAAGGTCGATCTGCGCGCGGACGTCTACGCGGTCGGCGCGATCCTCTACAACATGCTCACGGGCAGGCGACCGTTCGACAAGAACGATCCGACCGCCACGATCACGGCGGTGCTGCTCGAAGAGCCGGAGCGGCCGTGCGCCCTCAACCCGGCGATCCCCCAAGCGCTCGAGCTCGTGATCCAGCGGGCGATGGCCAAGAACGCGAGCGACCGCTACCAGACGCTCCGCGAGCTCGACGCCGACCTCGCGCCCTTCGACGCGGAGGGCGACGCCGCGAGCCCCGCGTCGCTCGGGATG
>CAYYKK010000119.1:0-19955 GCA_964467935.1 uncultured Polyangiaceae bacterium | reverse complement strand
GCGCGCCGTCTGGTCGAGGTCGATGATGTGGATGCCGTTGCGCGCGCCGTAGATGTACGGCCGCATCTTCGGGTTCCACCGCTTGGTCTGGTGGCCGAAGTGAACGCCCGCGTCGAGGAGCGAGCGGAGCGGCAGGGGGAGCTCACCGGACGCCTGGCCCACGGCCGCGTCCATCGTGCTGGTCTCTTCCGACATGATTTCCTCGTTCCGGTTGTTTCCTCCGCCCTCGGGTGAGCCAACCGCGCGCTCGGGAAAGAGGCGCGGCACCGGGGCTCACCCGCCTCCCCCGGCGAGCCCGAGGGCGCGACGCAGGAACGAGGGGCGTGTGGGGTGGACTTCCTAGCGGATCTTCATCCGCGGGCGGCGCACACTAGTCGAGGGCAGTCCGGTGTCAAGCGGCGGACTCGGCCGGCCTCTCGACCGCGGGGCGCAGCGCCAACAGCGACAGCGCCCTCGATTGCCAAGAGAGCGGAAGCAGGAACCACACGACGGCGACGACCGAGCCGAGCCCGCGCCACGCATCGCCGAAGCCGGGATGGGCGACGAGCTTCGGCAGGTGATCGCTGGCCGGGACCAGGTGGCAGAGCACGAGCGCGCAGCTCGCCATCGTCACGAGCCCGCGCCGAGCGCGCCACAGGCCGACGATCGCTCGCGCCTGGGTCGAGGGCGGCAGGAGGTACAGGAGGATCGCGCAGCCGGCGCCGAACGCCTTCCAGGCCTCCGAGAGGCTCGGCGCGGCGAGCAGCGCGTGCAGGTGCTTGTTCGCCGGGAAGGTGTGCACGAAGGCGAGCCCGAGCGTGACCGCACGGACGACGCGGCTGCGCAGCCGCGCGCGCGCGACGAAGCGCCCGTCCCTCGGCGACGGCGCCGAGCTCACTCGAGCACCAAGGTCCCGGGCCGAGGGCTCCCCCACCCAGCGCACGTCCGCGCGCTCTTCTTCGGCGTGTCGCAGCGCTCGATGCTCAGGCCGATGCGCTCGCCGGGCCTGCCCTCGAGGCCGAGCGACGCGAGCGGCACATCCATCTCGATCACCCACTCCTCGTCCTGATCCTTCGGATCGTCGGGCGTGCCGTCGAGATCGTGTCCGAGCTTCGCCCCGCTCTTCCACGGCGCGGGCGGCGCCGACGCGGGGCTCCCCGATGGCCGGCTGCCCTCCGTCAGCACGCCGAGGGGGGACACGTCGAGGGAGCGCGCGAGCTTGCCGTCGTCGAAGACCATGTGGAACGAGTCTTCTTGTCCGGACGCCGCCCCGACCTTCAAGGTTCGAATGTCTTCGTCCGCCGCGTAGAGGACGACGTGGAGCTTGCCGTCGCTCCAAAGGAACCGCGCGTCCGAGTAGGGCCTCGCGTCGGCCCCGTCGGGCCCTCGAAACGCGCCCGTGCGGCCGAGGCGGCCCGCCCAAGCGGCGTCCTCGACCTCTCCGTCGGCCACGATGGGCGACGTCGCGCGGGGGACGTGGATCTCGAGCGGGAGAGGTGCGGGCGGAGGCGCCGCGCTCCGCGCGGGCGACGCAGACGCGACGGGCAGCCGCGGCGGAGCCGACGCGCGGGGGCTCGCGGAGCGCGCTCCCGGGGGCGCGGGCGACACGGGATCGTGCGAGGTCGACGCGACGAGGACCGCGAGGCCTACGACCGCCGCGCCCGCGATGCCGGAGACGAGGAGCTTCTGGCTCATGTCAGGGGGCCGGGCTGCCGTCCGCCTTCACGGCGAAGTGGAAGGAGGCGTCGCCGAGGCCCGACGCGTAGTCGACCATGTCGACGACGATGGCCCCGTCCGACGCGCGCTGGTTGACGATCGCGTAGCCGAAGTTCTTTCCGCCCGTGAGCGGCGCCCCGCCGTTGCCGACGATGATCTCGCGCGGGCCCGAGCGCTCGTACGTGTGCGTGTGACCGACGATCGACAGCGTGTACGGGTGCTGGGCCATGATCTGCTCCGAGGGGTCCACGCCCGGGGCCTGGTTCGCCGCCTTCGACTCGTGGCGGACGATGAACGTGTACGTCGTGGACTGCGACAGCACGTTCGAGAGCCACGAGGCTTGCGCGCTCGACCACGCGTTGGCGGCGACGAACACGAACTTGCTGGTCCACGAGCCGTCGGCGGCGTCGACCTCGATCGAGTAGAAGGGGCTCGATTGGCCGACGGGGCCGAGCATCTTCGAGAGGAACGCCTGGTAGTTGCTCGTCGAGCCGTCTTGCGAGCCGGGGCCGCAGTTCGACGCGGTCGCGCCGGTGCACTCGTGGTTGCCCATCGCCGGGAACACGGCGCCGCTGAAGTGGGATCGCGCCGCCATGTAGAGATCGATCTGCGGCGCCGCTTGGCTCCCCGACGACTTCGCGAACTGGTAGTCGCCCGTCGACACGGCGAACGGGGGGTGAGGCTTGAACGCCTCGAGGTCGCCGTAGATCTGGTCGATCACGGCCGTCGGGTAGCCGGTCGTGTCGTCGATGACCGCGGGTCGCGTGTCGCCGACGACCGCGAAGAGGAGCCGCGAGAGCTTGCCGCCCGTGCCGTCGACCGTGCCGGTGACCGGCGGTCCCGCATCGATCTTGCCGCCGCTCGAGCCGCAGTTGGTAGGCGGCGACTGGCACTTGTTGGTCGTCGTGTTGCACCACCATCCGCCGTAGCAGCCGTTCGCCTGGCACGTGGAGCCGGCCTTGCAGGACGAGCATCCCGCCGCGACGGTGGGCCCGACGAGCGGGCCGCACGTGTCCGTGGGAGGCGCGCCCCCGCCTCCATTCGACGGGCTACAGACCTGCCCCGCCGGGACGCAGACGCTCGCCTGTTGGCCGTCGACCTTGCTGACGGGCACGCACGTTCGATCGGCCGCGCACTCGTTGCCGTTCGGGCAAGGAGGCGCGCAGTACGAGTCGCTCCCGAGCTGCGAGCAGAGGCCGCCGGTCGCGCAGTCCTGATCGGTCACGCACTGGGGACACTCGCCCGCGGCGGTCCCGGTGCTGCTCGTCGAGCCCTGATCGCTCGTGGCGTTGGACGCGCAGGCGGACGGGATCGAAGCGAGGGTCGCGGCGACGAACACGAAGGAGAAGGCGTTCCGCATGGCGCTCCTCCTTCGAACCCTTGTCGCAGGACGAGGACGTGTCAACGAAAGCTCGGTTAAGCTTTGCTCATGGCGAAGGCGGCGACTTTCTTGCAGCGATATTTCTATTGCGACTGTGTCTCGTCACGCGCCGCGCGCCGAGGAACCGGAAGATGAGCTCATCCCCCCGACGTCTTCGCCTCCGACGCGGAGGAGCGCCCACCGAGCGAGCGATCGACGCGCGCGCGATCGCGGTGATCTCCGGCGTGTGGGTCGCGACCCTGGCGCTCGGCTGCGCGTCCGGCTCGTCGTCCGGATCCGGCGGCGCAGGCGGGGCCACGTCGACGACCAGCTCGAAGAGCGCCACCACGGCGAGCCAGAGCGCGACGACGACGAGCGCCACCGGCCAGGCGACGTCCTCCGCGAGCACGACGACCGCGTCGAGCTCCGGCACCGGGTCCGGCCCCTGCGACACTGGCGCGCACGGCTCGCTCAACCCGGGCGCGACGGCCGCCGAGATCCAGATCTGCCAGACGTGCGTGGCCTGCTCGCAGAACAACCAATGCAAGTCGCAGTGGCAGGCCTACGCCAGCGATCCGGACGCGACGGCGCACTCGATGTGCCTCCAGGCGTGCGGCTCCGACGCGACGTGCCTCGACAACTGCGCGACGCAATACCCGAACGCGGACGCGCTCCTCAGCACGGCGATCGTCTGCTCGGTCTGCACCGAGTGCACGTCGAACTGCGACGCCGCGGCCAGCGGGTGCGTGTGAAGTCGCCCTCGATCTCCGGCGATCGCGAAGCCGGGTCGATGCGGTGAGACCTTCCCACGCGGAACGCGCCGCGACGTCCCTCCCCCCTAGAGCGCGACGCCGCGTATGCTCGGCGGCTCTCGTGTCGATCGCCTCACTCGCGCCACGCGCATCGCGTCTCGGTTGGGAATGGCTCCTGCGGCTCGTGCTGCTCTCTGCCGCAGCCATGCTCGCCTCCGCTTGCCAGGTGCGCCCACCGGAGGTGCCCGGCGAGACGAACATCCGCGTCACGAAGGTCGAGATCGTCTGCGCGGAGCCGGGCAAGAAGCTCGAGCTCGAGCACGAGGGGCTCTTCGAGCGGCTCGGCATGAGGCCGAAGAGCCTCATCCGGACGCAGCGCACGTACAGCGAGTTCCGCGAGGCGGAGGACCGGCGGCGCATCGAGGCCTTCTGGCAGACGTTCGGCTACTTCGACGTCGAGGTCTCGCCCGCGGAGGTGACGTTCGACGCCACGCGCTCGTCCGCGTCGATCGTGTTCAAGGTGAAGGAGAACCAGCGCTACGCGATCGGCGAGGTCCACCTCGACAAGCCGCCGCCGGAGCTCGCCGAACGCCTCGGCGCCATGATCCCCTTCACGACGGGGACGACGGAGATCGACCTCGAGGCCTTCCGCAAAGTCCGCAACGACATGGCGGACGTGATCCGACGCGCCGGCTATGGCCACGCGAACGTCTACTCGCGGACCTACGTCGACAAGGACAAGAAGCTCCTACATTGGTTTTACTTCGTCGACGCGGGGCCGCGGACGAAGATCGCGTCGATCCGCGTCGACGGGAACCACAAGATCCCCGCCGAGGACATCATCCGGCGCAGCGGGCTCCACGTGGGCGACCCCTACGAGGAGGGCCTGCGCGACGACGTCGTGCGCGACCTGCTCGACACCGGATCGTTCGCCGCGGCCTTCGTCCGCGTCGACACCGACACCAAGTTCATCGTGCCCGGCACCGCGCCGGAGACCGGCGGCGAGCTGCGCGACGAACAGGTCGATCTCGACGGAGACCTGGTCCCGCGGAAGCTGCCGGAGGGCGTCAACGTGACCATCCACGTGGTCGAGTCGCCCCGCGTGACGGTGCGCTTCCGCGGGTCGTTCGAGATCGATCCGTCGCGGGCCGACACGGGGCTCGGGACGACGCTGTGGTTCCGGAACTTGTTCGCCCCGATGCACCACCTCGTCGCCGAGGGGCGCGTCGGCTACGGCTGGATCTTCGGCGATCGCTTCAAGAACCAGTCGCCGTCGGGGGTCTACGGCGAGGCGCTCCTCCGCTCGGTGCACTCGGGCGTGCTGGGGCGACTCGGCGACATGCGCGTCACGGCTCACTACAAGAGTGATCTGTATCCGGGTTACTTCCTCCATCGTTTCGAAGGTGGCCCGGGCGTGCGGACCACCATCGACAAGGGCCTCTTCGTCGACTTCGACGTGTTCGCGACCTACTCGAGGGCGATGAACTTCGGTCCGTTCGGCGACGCCGAGCGGGCCGCGCTGCACCTGCCGAAGCGCGACGACGCGTACGGCGCGGAGCTCCAGGCCTCCATCGTCTGGGACGAGCGAGAGAACCCGGTCGAGGCGCTCTCCGGTCACATGCTCGCGCTGCGCGCGAGGTTCGCGCCGGGCGGGCCGCTGTCGACCCATCGGTACCTCGACCTCGCGCCCGAGGCCCGATACTTCATCCCGCTCGGGACCAAGCTCGCGATCGGGCTGAAAGCACAAGGGGCGTGGTCGCTCCTATCGACGGACGCCGACGGCGTGCCGCTCACGGCGCGCCTCTTCGGCGGCGGTCAGTATGGCGTGCGCGGCTACGGACGCGAGCAACTGTCGCCCACCCTGGTGAGGTGCCCGCCCCTCCAGACGTTCCTTTGCGACAACACGCCGGTCGGTGGCCTGAGCCTCGTCGAGACGAGCGCGGAGCTCCGGTTCCTGCCGCCGCGCGACCCCTACGGCGCGGTCGTGTTCACCGACTTCGGCGGCGCGTCCGCGACCCTCAATCCCTTCAAGGAGGGAGTGAGCCTCGCCGCCGGTCTCGGGCTCCGCCTGCGCCTCTGGTACCTGCCCGCGGGCCTCGACTTCGCCTACGCGATCGTGCGCCAGAGCCGCCTCCAGGGCATCCACGACAGTCCGTTCCAGGTATTCTTCCGCATCGGGGAGGCGTTCTGATGAGCGACGAGTCCACGCGAGCGCCCGAGCCCGAGGTCCCGCGCGCGAAGCGGCCGAAGAAGCGGCGCTCGCTCGGCTTCCGCATCGCCCGCGGCGTCGCGATCGCCCTCTTCGTCCCCCTCGCGCTCGTGGCCGTCGTCGTCCTCTATCTCCACACCTCGAGCGGCAAGGCGCGCGTGCGCGCGCTGATCGTCGAGAAGGTCGGCGAGAAGATGAACGGCTCGATCCGAATCGAGGGACTCGACTACGCGCTCGGCGGCCACGTCGCGCTGCGGGGCGTGAAGCTCTCCGACACGTCGGGCGCCGAGGTGGTCTCGGTGGGATCGCTCGAGGTCGTGCCGTCCTGGAGCGACCTGCTCCACGGCCGCATCGAGATCGCCGCGATCTCCATCGACGCGGTGCGCGTGCACCTCGTGAAGGACGCGGACGGCGGCTCGAACTTGAAGCGCCTCTTCAAGCCGCAGCCCGAGCCGGCGGAGCCGAAGAAGCCCCTCGACAAGAAGATCTCGATCCGCATGCTCCACGTCGGCGACGTGGGCGTCGCGATCGATCAGCCCGACGGGACGAAGCTCACGCTCTCGCACCTCGGCCTCGACGGCTCGATCGCGATCGTCCCCGCGTCGAAGACCTTCGACGTCGAGATCTCGAAGATCGGCGCGAGCCTCGATCTCGACAAGGGTCCCGACGCCCTCAAGCTCGCCATCTCCGATCTCGCGACCGGGCTCAGCGTCCACGTCGCCGGCGGCGGAGGCAAGGTCACGCTCCACCCGGTGTCCGGCCACGTCGCCCTCACGCTGCCCGGCAAGGAGCGGCGCGAGTTCGATCTGGGGCTCGGCGCGACCTCGTTCGACGTGCACGAGGGCTCGCTCGACGCCTCGATCGGCAGCCTCCTCACGGGGATCGTCGCGCTCGGCTCCGTCGAGGTGCGCGGCGGCGTCGCCGACGGCAAGCTCTCGGGCGCGCAGAAGGCGGACGTCGTCGGGCTCCACGTCGACGCGGCGAAGGTGAACGAGCTGCTCGGCAAGGAGCTGCTCGCGAGCGACGTCGACGTCGAGGCGCACGTCGCAGGCCCACCGGACGCGATCGCGCTCGACTCGCGGATCACGACGAACGGAGGCAAGGTCGGCCTCAAGGGCACGGTGGGCGTCGCCGATCCGGCGAACCCCTCGTACGATCTGTCCCTCTCCGTCGACGACGTCTCGACGGACAAGCTGCTCGCCCCAGGGATCCTGCCGACGCCGGTGGAGGTCGGCCACGTGTCGCTCGACGTGAAGGGTCACGGCAAGGAGCTCGGCGCGGTCGCGACCGACGCGAAGCTCCACGTCGAGCGCTTCAAGACCCGCGGCGTACCGGTCGACGACGTCGCGCTCGACGCGCGCATCGAAGGCGGCGTCGTCACGGTGCGATCGCTCGACGTCAAGGCCGTCGGGCAAGAGGTGAAGGTCAGCGGCACCTACGGCATCGCGAAGAAGGACGTCGATCTCTCGGTCGCCGTCGAGGGCGACGTCGGCGACGCGCTCGCGCGGCTCAAGGCGGCGGGGCTTCCCATCCACGCGAACGTGCCGAAGGGCCTCGTGCGGCTCCGCCCCGGCGACATGACCGTGAAGGTGAAGGGCGACCTCGCTGGCGCCCTCGAGGCGAACGTCGAGGCGCCCCACCTCGCCTTCGCGGGCGGCACGATCGGGCTCGCCGCGCACGCGAGCCTCCTCAGGCACGATCCCCCGCCTGCCGATGGCAAGAAGGTCGAGATCCTCGGCCTCGACGCGCACGTGTCGGTCGCCGGGCTCCGACTCTCCTCGCTCGCCGCGCTGCGGGGCAAGAAGCTCCCGGGGATCGACGGCACGATCGGCGGCACGATCGACGTGAAGGGCACGCCGACCGATCCGCGCGCGACGATCGATCTGGGCGTCCGTGCCCAGCGCGACGACGGCGGCGGATCTCCGCTCGCGATCGGCCTCCGCGGTGAGGTCGACGCGAGCCACGCCGCGCTCACGCTGAGCGGCCGGCGCGGCGAGGCAGACCTGCTCCACGGCGACGTGCGCCTCCCGCTCCACCTCGCCGGGGATCCGAAGGGGATCGATCCCGCAGGCCGCGTCTCGATCGCCCTGTCGATCCCGAAGACCCGCTTCTCGGATCTCACCGCGCTCCTTCCGCCGAAGCTCCTCGAGGGAAAGACGATCCCCGAGGGGGATCTCGCGCTCGACCTGCACCTCGCGGGCACGCCGCTCCGTCCGTCGGGGACGCTCGATCTCGACGTGCACGCGAAGGCGCTCCCGGCGCCGATCGAGCAGCGCCTCCACCTGACCGGGAAGCTCGATCCCGACGGCGCCGGCGCGCGCGTGGCGACCGAGACGCACGTCTGGCTCGACGACCAGGCCGACGCGCTGCTCGACGCGAGTCTCGACGCGGCGCTCGCGCGCTCGCCGCTCACGCCGGGACCGAAGAGCGTCGGATGGCACGCCGTCCTCGACATGAAGCCGAAGGCGCTCGCGTCGCTCCCGCTGCCGAACGATCGCGGCAAGGCCGTCGGCGGCACCGTCGCGCTCCACGGCGACTTCGAGGGGACGCTCGACGACGCGAAGGGACTTCTCACGCTCGGCGCCCACGATCTGCGGCCGGGTGGCAAGGGACCGATCGACGCAGACCTGTCGATCGGCCTCGACGAGGCGGCCGCGAAGATCGCGCTCGGCGTCGATCTCGCGAAGAGCCGTCTCCTCGGCGTGGACGGCAAGATCGGCGTCGCGGGCAAAGGTCTCGTGGCCAAGCTCCGCGCGAAGCAGGTGCTCGACCCCTCGGTCGACGTCTCGCTCGACATCCCGAAGCGCGCGCTCGCGTCGCTCGCCACGGTGAGCCCCGCGCTCGCCACGATCCCCGGGGACCTCTCCGGCCACGTGGAGGTGCACGGGACGAAGAGCGCGCCCGTCGGCCGAGGGACGCTCGTCGTCGACGGCTTCAAGGCCCTCTCGGGTGACGCCGGCAAGGTCGCGCTCAGCCTCGACGCCGACCGCGACGAGCTCGCGGTCGGGCTCGGCATCGGCGCCGACGGGCCCGGGCCGCGCATCGCGATCGAGGGACACGTGCCGCGCGCTGGCCTCGCGGAGCTCTCGAAGCCCGACGGCAAGCTGCCCATCGCGGCGACGATGCGCGCGAAGAGCGTCGATCTGAAGACGCTCTTGCCGAGCTTCGCCCTCGACAAGGTGAAGGGGCTCGGCGTCCAGGGACGGCTCGATTGGGACATGGACTTCGGCGCGAACGTGACGCGCAACGAGGCGGGCGCGACGAAGCTCGAGAACCCGACGTTGACGGGATCGTTCGCGCTCGAGAAGGGGCAGATCGATCTGCCGCACACGAAGCGCACTTACCGCGACGTGGAGCTCAAGCTCACCGCGGCCGCCGACGCGCTCCGCATCGACGCGGGGCGGGCGACCGAGCGCGATCTCCAGGTGCAGGACCGCTCGATCGTGATCTCGGGCGCGCTCGCGTGGCACGATCTCAAGCCCACGAAGGTCGACCTCGACGTCGCGGCGAACAAGTGGCTCGTCTTCGGCACCAAGCTGCTCGGCCAGGCGGACGCGCCTCGCGGCACGCTCTCGCTCGACGCGCACGCCAGCGCCGAGCTCGACCAGCCGATCAAGCAGGCGAAGATCGACGTGAAGAAGCTCGAGCTGCTCATCCCCGATCGCTTCGAGAAGGCTCACCAGCCCGAGGACGTGCACGTCGGCGATCTCGTCTTCCTCGGCGAGACCCCGAACGGCACCGGAGGCACCGTGGCGCTCGGGAAGCTGCCGATCGGCGCGGGGACGCTCGAGAAGATCGAGCAAGAGAAGGCGGCCTCCGAGAAGGCGAACGAGCCTCCCCCGCCGCCCGGCGCAGCGGCTCCGCCCGAGACGGGCCTCGACCTCGACATCAAGATCGCGAAGGGCGCGCACGTGATGCAGTCGCCGATCGATCTCTGGCCCCGCGGCGAGCTCCACATCGAGCGACGCGCGGCCGGGCGCAAGATCACCGGCCGGCTCGACATCGACAAGGGAGAGCTGTCGCTCGGCGGCGCCTTCCATGCCCTCGCGAAGGGCTCGATCACGTTCGACGAGAAGAACCCGGGCGGGTTCCTCGATCTGTCGTTCGAGAAGCCGCTCAAGCCGAGCGCGCTGCGCGGCGTCGCCGGCGTCGGCACGGGCGACAAGATCCGCATCCACATGTTCGGGCCGCTCTCGGATCGCAAGACCGTGCTCGCGGGCGCGGGCAGCCCGGGCGCGCTCTACGATCTGCTCGCGATGCACAACGAGGGTCGTGAGCGGTTCTTCACCGAGCCGGACATGCCCATCTCGAACACGGTCGAGTTCCCGCAGCACGAGAACCTGCTCATCTTGAGCTTCATCTCGGTGAACCTGCCGCACCTCTTGTTCCTCGATCGCGTGACGGCGTGGGCCGATCCGTATGACGCGCAGGCGAGCTACGGCAAGCTCCAGCACTACCAAGCGGAGCGCTACACCTCGAACGGCAAGGTGCGGGTGATGACCTCGACCCGGCCCCCGACCGTGGGCAGGAGCGAGGCCGAGGTCGAGCTCGACTACCTCTTCGCGAACACACCGCAGACGCTCTTCGGCGTCGGCGTCGCCGCGGGAAGTCGCGGCGGCGGCGGCCCCGGGGTGTTCTTCGAGTGGTCGAGCCCCGACTGAGCCGCGCTCGGCGCAGATGAAGAGTCGTCGAGGTCGGCGCGCGGCGCGTGTTCCGGCTCGTCCGCCTCCGAGAAGCGGGGTAAGCTCGCCTCGATGTCGCGGCGCTCGCGCTCGTCCGGCTTGATCTTCGCGGCGTTCGCGGCGCTCGGGCTCGCCCTCGGCGCCGCGGTGAGCGCGACCTCGTGCATCGCCTCCGGGCCGGACCTCTCGCAGATCACCGGGCACACCGACGGCGGCTTCCAGCTCGACGATGGGGGCGGCGGCGGCACCTCCTCCGCGACGGGGCTCGATCCGACCGATCCGCACGCGGTGATCGGCACGCAGCCCTCGCACGGTCCTTTCTCCGGCGGACAGCGCGTGCTCGTGCGCGGCAACGGCTTCGCCTCGAACGTGAAGGTGTGGTTCGGCGCTGTCGCGGCGACCGACGTCGTCCCGGTCGACGCGACCAAGGTGCAGGTCACGGCGCCGGCGGGCGACGCAGGCCCCGTCGACGTGTCCGCGCAGAACGGCGACGACGCCTCGACGAAGCGAACGCTCGCCGGCGGCTACGTCTACGACGCGATCTACGCGGAGCCTTCGTCCGGGCCCATCTCCGGAGGCACGGAGGTGCACGTCCACGGGCAAGGCACGCAGTGGGCCTCGGGCGCGCAGGCGTTCATCGACCAGGTGCCTTGCACGCAGGTGACCGTGGTCTCGCCCACCGAGCTCGTGTGCATCTCCCCGCAAGGCACACCCGGGTCGAAGACGGTGCGCGTCACGAACGGCGCCGACACGGTCTCGGCGCTCGACGGCTACACCTACGAGGACTCGAGCGACGGCTTCAAAGGAGGCCTCTCCGGCCTGCCGCTCAACGGCAAGCTCCGCGTCCTCGTCTACGACAACTTCAAGGGCGACCCGGTCGCGGGCGCGCACGTGATCGTGGGGAGCGACATCGCCACCGCGATCAAGCGCGACGTGGGCCCCACCGGCGTCGTCGACATCACCGATCCATCGCTCGTGGCGCCGCAGACGGTGACGGTCGCGGCGAAGTGCATGGGGCCGATCACGTTCGTCGCCGAGCCCGTCGACACGATCACGGTCTACCTCGATCCGGTGCTGAGCCCCCTGTGCGGATCGGGCGGCGACCCGCCCGGCGCAGGGACCAAGGTCGGCTCGACGGGCCTCGTGACCGGACAGATCGTCTTTCCGCAGGACCAGGAGTTCAAGCGCGGCGCGTGGAACGTCCCGAACCCGATCGCGCCCGAGCAGATGACCGCCTACGTCTTCTCGGCGTCCGGCAGCCCCCTCGCGACCTTCAGCCTCCCCTCGGCGACGAGCGCCGTGACACCGATGAGCCCCGGCAGCGTGGGCTACGAGTACTCGTTCTTCACCTCACCCGGCTCGAAGACCTTGTACGTCCTCGCCGGGCTCGAGAACCGCACGAAGAGCCCGCCCACGTTCGTCGCGTACTCGATGGGCCTCGTGGCCGGCGTCCCGGTCCTCCCGAACGAGCAGACGAAGGACGTGTTCGTGCCCATGACGAGCACGCTCGACGAGGCGCTCGTGCTCCACCCTTCCCCGCCGGCCGTCGGGCCGAAGGGACCCGACCGCCTCCAGGCCAACGTCGCGATAAGGCTCGGCGGCAGCGGCTACGCGATCTTGCCTCAAGGCCAGAAGGCGCCGCTCCTTCCGCTCTCGGGCGATCTCACGTTCGTCGGCGTACCGCTGCTCGGAGGCTCGCTCCTCGGCTCGACCTACGTCGCCTCGACCCGCGCCGTGACCGGCCCCGGCTTCGGCGCACCGATGAGCGTCATCGGCGGCGCCCAGGCCACGACGACCGCCTTCCCGATCGACATGGGCGGCTTCGTGGGCGTCCCTTCGCTCCTCACCCCCGCGCTCAACACTTCGTGGGACGCGCAGCACCTGGAGACCCAGTTCCAAGGCGGCGGCGCGACGGTCGACCTCACGGTCTACGACATCGCGGCGATGGGCGGTCTGCAGCACTGGACGGTGGCCGCGGCCGGCGGCTCGCAGTCCGTCACGCTCCCCGATCTCTCTTTCTACCCCGACGCGGCCCTCGCGTCGGGCCCGATCACGATCGGCATCTACGGCGGCCACATCGACGGCTTCGACTACAAGAAGCTCGGTTACAAGAACCTCGGCCCCGCGGGCATGACCGCGTACTCGCTCGACTACGTGAACGCGCACCTGCCATGACCTCGCTCCGTCCGGGCCGCGCGGCCGGCACCGCATCGCTCCTCTTCGCGCTCTCGACGCTCTCGTCGAGCTGCTTCGATCGCGGCGATCGGTGGCTCGACGCGGCGCAGCCCGCGACCCCGGTGTGCAAGGTCGGCGACCAGCGCTGCACGAGCGCCGTGGAGCGCTGCGAGGACGACGGCACGGGCGCCAAGTGGGTCGCCGTCGAGGACTGCGCCGCCGAGCAGAAGGTCTGCGCTCCGACCCTGCTCCGCTGCACCGCGTGCGTGCCGACCCAAGTCTCGTGCGACGGTCAGGACGTGGTGCTCTGCCGCGACGACGGCTCCGCGAGCGACAAGGTCTCGACCTGCGACACGTCGAAGGCGCTCGCTTGCCAGGCCGGCGCCTGCGTCGATCTCTGCGGCCAGGCCGCGCAAGTGAAGAGCAACGTCGGCTGCGAGTACTGGGCGGTCGACCTCGACAACGCCGTCATCAGCGCGACCGAGAACGCCGCCGCGCAGCAGTTCGCGGTCGTCGTGTCGAACCCCGAGCCCAACGTCCCCGCCACCGTGCACATCCTGCAGGACGACACGTCGCCGGGGATGGTCGGGCAGCCGTACGAGATCGCGACGGCGGTCATCGCGCCGCACAACCTCGAGGTCTTCAAGCTCGGCCCGCGCGAGGTCGATGGGAGCCCCGCGGGCCAGTACAACACGGGCACGAACACGGCGCTCACGCGCCACGCCTACCAGATCAAGTCGGACTTCCCCGTCGTCGTCTACCAGTTCAACCCGCTCGACAACGTGAACGTGTTCTCGAACGACGCGTCGCTCCTCTACCCGACCGAGGCGTTCACCTACGACAGCTCCACCGTGAGCCTCGCGTACGTCGTGCTGGGCTGGCCGCAGACGATCGCGATCACCGACAACCCCGACACGAACTTCGACCCGACGAACCCGATCAACCTGCGCGCGACGCTGACGATCGTCGGCACGCGCCCGGCGACGCACGTGCGCGTGCACCCCGCGACCACCGTCGTCGGAGGCGGTCCGGTGTCGATGACGGGCCCCGGGGGGACCATCGACGCGACGCTCGATCCCTTCGACGTCCTGAACCTGGAGACCGGCGACTTCCTCGCCGACTTCACCGGCTCGCTGATCGAGGCCGACGGGCCCATCGCCGTGTTCTCGGGCAGCGAGGCGTCGGACGCGCCGCACTTCACGAAGCTGAGCGATCGCCGCTGCTGCGCCGATCACCTCGAGGATCAGGTCGCGCCGACGCGCACCGCGGGCATGACGTTCGCCGTCCCGCACACGCCGAGCCGGACGCGCGCGGTGAACGCGGCGGGCGCGAACATCCCTGAGGTGCCCGAGCCCGACTACGTGCGGTTCATCGCGGCGAACGGCGGCGGCGCAGAGATCACGACGACCCTGCCGCCGCCGGACGATCACTTCACGCTCGACTCGCTGGCGTCCTTCCACGAGGTGCGCGCGTTCCGCGACTTCACCGCCGAGGCGTCCGCGCCCGTGCTCGTCGCGCAAATCATGGCGAGCCAGCAGGCCTGCGGCATCATCCAACGCGGCATGCCGGGCGGCGATCCGAGCCTCATGATGGTGCCCCCGCTCGAGCAGTCGCGCAGGGAGTACGTGTTCCTCACGCCCGACAAGTACGCGTTCGACTTCGTCACGATCGTCGCGGCGAACGGCGCGACCGTCCGCCTCGACGGGCAGCCGGTCGGCCCCGCGACGTGCGAGGTGGCCCCGGCGGACGGGCTCACGACGGCGGAGCGCAACGGCAAAGATCCCGCCACGTTCGTGTACCGCTGCCAGCTCGGCTTCCCGACGATCGATCCCACCGTCGACCCGCCGCTCGTGTCGCCCGGCACGCAGAACGACGGCGTGCACGAGGTCGAGAGCGATCAGCCCGTCTTCGTGTCGATCACCGGCTTCGACTCCTACGTGAGCTACGCGTACGCCGGCGGGACCGACCTGCGCGAGATCGCGCCGCCGGAGTAGCGCCGCACGGGCCCGAGGCGAGATTGTGGCGCGCCGCGCGGTTTGCTAACGCCGTCGGGCGAACGAGGCGATCCGTCGAGGAGCTCCGACCCATGCGATCGAAACCGTCTTCCGCGCGAGTCAACGTCGCCACGCTGGTGCCGACCCTCGCCTTCGCCGCCCTCGTCGCCGGGTGCGGGACCCCCGCGATCGACGCGATGCGCGTCAAGGCGTTGAGCCTCCCCGGAGACGGCTCGTTCTGCGTCCGACGCGCGATGACCCTCCCCCTCACGGCGATGATGGACGACGGGACGCGGCGGACCATCGATCCCGCGGCGCCGAGGGCGCAGCGCTTCGATCCTGGCGTGCTCGAGTGGACCACGAGCATCGGCACGGTGCGCGTCGTGCGATCGGGCGTGCTCTCGCCGCGGCCGGACTACGCCGAGTACGTCCCGCCCGAGCGAGAGGCGGATCTGCTCGAGCAGGACGTGAAGGTCGCCATCACGATGAAGGGCAACCCCTTCTTGAAGAGCGAGCTCGACCTGAAGGCGGACTTCAGCTGCCCCGCCGCGGTCGACTTCAGCGGCCCTCCGGGCAGCGCCGGAGCGAGCGGCCCGAGCGGCGGGGGCGGCGCCGCCGGCGGCAACGGCGGTCCGGGGAGCCCGGGAGGCAACGCCGGGCCGGTCGAGGTGTTCTTGGCGCCCCTCGAGACCGACCGACGCGGGACGCTGATACAAGTACGTGTTGATGGCAGTAGCAATAGCGCTGCGATGCTCTTGTCGCCGAACGGCCGCCTCCAGGTGGGCGCTCGCGGTGGCGAGGGAGGGCCCGGCGGGAGCGGCGGCGCCGGCGGGCGAGGGACCGACAAGGGGCAAGGCTGCGGCGACGGCGGCGCCGGAGGGCCCGGAGGCAACGGAGGCAACGGCGGGCCCGGCGGCCAGGGAGGCGCGGTGCTCGTGCACGTCGACGACGGGCATCCGGAGTGGGCGAAGATCGTGGACGTCGACAACGGGCCCGGCGAAGGCGGCCGCGGCGGCCCCGGCGGCCCCGGAGGCGGCGGCGGCAGCCCGGGGCGACAGCCGGACGGGCCGAACCAAGGCCAGACGTGCGGTGGCCAGGGATCGACCGGATCGAACGGCGCAACCGGCTCGGAGGGACCGAGCGGCTCGGCGGGACCGCCGCCGCGGGTCGTGGTCGAGCACCTCACCGCCGGGATGACGGCCGCGCGTCACGCCGCGGAGACGGCACCCCCGCCCCCCTCGCCCGACAGCCCGGAGGTGAAGGCCGCCGAAGGGTTCTGGGCTTCGATGAAGGGACCGCACGTCGTCCGCGTGACGAACGGCACGAGCGCGCTCGTCTGCTCGCTCACGGCCGAGGCGGCGCCCGACCCGAAGGCGTCTGCCACCCCCGACGGGGCGAGGCGGGGCAAGCCGGACAAGTCGAGGACTGGTGACAAGCCCTCGACGCCGCCGCCTTCGCGAATCAACGTCCTCACGACGCCGCTCAAGCCGGGCGAGACGCGCGACATCGGGCACGTCGGCGGAGCGGGGTCGTTCCCCCTCGTGGCGAGCTCGTGCGACGGCAAGCTCCAGGCGACGTTCCACGCGAACCGAGACCGCGACACGACCGTGAGCCTCCAGCCCGCGGGCAAGGCGCCGAAGGCGGGCCAAGGCGTCGCCGTCTTCCTCGTGCCGGTCCCCTGACGGCGAGGACGCGCGCTCGCCGCGGAGAAAGCGCGGTGGGAGCCTCGGCCGTTGAAACGTCGCGCCGAGTTCGGTACTAGCGTCCGATGCGAACAAGCTCGGGTCGGGGGTTCTGGGGGCAGTCGGGCAAGTGGGCCGTGCGCGGAGCGTTCCTTCTGTCGCTCGGGCTGTTCAACACGGGCTGCCTGAAGAAGCTCCTGCTCGACGGCCAGATCGCCTCGACCCGCAAGGCCTCGGCGGCCGTGCAGACGATCGGCGACTGGGACGTCGCCGAGAAGACCGCCCTCGGCGGCGTCGGCACGATCGAAGGGCTCCGCTTTCTCGCGCCCGACAACGAGGACGCGCTCTTCATGCTGACGAAGTCGTGGGCCAGCATCGGCCTCGGGTTCATCGAGGACCGGATGGAGCAGGCCGAGGACGACCGCGGCCCCGGCAGCCCCGAGGCCGACTACGAGAAGCGCCGCGCGGTGCAGGCGTACGAGCGAGCCGTCTGGTACGGCGTGCAGCTGCTCGAGCTCGACCACCCGGGCTTCAACGAGGCGGCGAAGAACGCCGAGACGATGCGCGCGTACGTGGCGCAGTGGGATGAGCCCGAGGACGCGGAGAAGCTCTTCTGGGTCGGCTACGCCTGGCTCGGGCGCGTCAACGTCCAGAAGGACAACGGCGATCTGGTCGGTCAGGCGTACGTCGGCGAGGTCATCCTGAACCAGTCGGCGAAGCTCGACGACACCGTGATGAACGGCAGCGTCCACGTCGCGCTCGGCGCCTACCACGCGCGCAGCCCGATGGCGGAGATGGAGGAGGGCAAGGCGGAGTTCGAGAAGGCCCTCAAGATCGGCGGCGATCGCGTGCTCTTGCCGAAGGTGCAGTACGCGCTGCGTTACTACTGCCTCAAGGGTGACAAGGCGACCTACACGAAGATGCTCAACGAGGTGCTCGCGGCAGGCGACGGCGACCCGTACCAGCGGCTCCCGAACACGATCGCCAAGCGCAAGGCGAAGCGGGCGCTGGGCAAGGACCGCATGATGCGGACCTGCGGGTTCTGAGCCGAGCGGCGCGCCTCGACGTCACGATCCCCGTCGACGAGCGCGATCACTCGCTGGTGCGCTTCGCCTTGTGCTTCTTGGAGCGCTTCTCCTTGAGCGCCGTGTGCGCGTGGGGCTTCTTCTCCGCGGACTTCTCGGCCTTGCGATGAGCGCGGGGAGCCGGAGCCGCGGGCTCGACGGGCGTCCGCTCGCTGGCGACCACGTCGAGCGCGCCGTCGGGGTCGCGCGCGTCGGCGGCGTCGGCGACCTCCGCGGAGGTCGGGCTCTCGGCCTTCGGCAGGGCGTCGGGCTCCCCGCTCCGCGGCGTGGCCTCGGCAGGCTCGACGCTGCGCTTCGGCGTCGCGGCGGCGATCTCCGCGCTCACGGGCTTCGCCCGCTCGGGCTCGCGGGCCGGAGGTGAGGCCTCGGGCGACGCGGCGGCGACGGGCGGCGAGCTCTCGGGCGAAGCCCCGTGGAGCTTGGCGATCCTCGAACGCGCGCTCGCGACCAGCGCGCTCGCCGACGGACCGACGTGGTGCCACTCGGCGACGAGCAGCACGCCGGCGAACGCCATGGCGGCCGCGACGACGCCGAGCCCGAGCACGCGACGCTTCTGCCGCGTCGCTGCGGGCAACGCGAGCGCGGCCTCGACCGCGAGGCGCATCTCGCGCGCGCTCTGGAACCGGAGGCTCGGGTGCCGCGCCAGCGCGCGCATGCAGAGCTCGTCGACCACCACCGGGATCGCCCGGGCCTCGGCGCGCTGCCGCGGCGACTCGGGGTTGCCCTGCGCCTTCGCCTCCAGCAGCAGCGCGACGCTCGTCTGGGCGAACGGGAGCCGCCCGGTGAGCATCTCGTAGAGGATGGATCCGACCGCGTAGAGATCGCTCCGCTCGTCCGCCTTGCGGAGCGACACCTGCTCCGGCGCCATGTACTCGGGCGTGCCGAAGATCTCCACGCCCGTCTTCGCGGGGGGAGGCGTGTCGAGATCACTCATGTCGAGCGGTCGAACGAGCGCGATGCCGAAGTCGAGCACCTTGAGCTCTCCCTCCGCGGTGAGCAGCAGGTTCTCGGGCTTGATGTCGCGGTGGACGACGCCGAGCCCGTGGAGCGCCTCGAGCGCGACGAGCGCCTTGTGAGTGAGCTCGAGCGCCTCGCGCCACGAGATGCCCTCGGCGCGCGCGAGCACCTTGTCGAGGGTCTCGCCGTCGCAGAGCTCCATCACGGTGAACGGTCGATCGTCCGCGCTCCGGCCGACGTCGATGAGCTCGACCACACACGACATGCGCGCGAACGCGAGCGCACGAGCCTCGCGTCGGAGCCGATCCATCGCGCCCTCGCTGCCGCCCGCCTCGGGCTTCGCCACCTTGAGGGCGACGCGACGACCGAGATCGACGTGCTCGGCCTCGTACACGACCGAGCTCTCGCCCTGTCCCAGCTCTCGACCGAGACGGTAGCGCGTGCCGGGGAGCATCCCGTCCTTGGTCTCCGACTCGACGCGCGCGAGGGCCACCGGGGCCTTCGACACGGGCGTCGGCAGCCCCGCGAGCGTCTTGCGCGCCTGCGCCACGAGCCGCGAGAACTCACGACGAGCCTTCGCCGACTCGCCGGGGAAGAGGCGCTGCATCACGGCGTGCGCCCGCGCCCGCGTGCCGCGCTCGCCGCTCGTGAGCTCCGGCGCGGCGCCGAGGAGGCCCGCGAGATCGCGCGCAGCGAAGCGCGTCTCGTCGTAACGCGCGTTGCGATCGAACGCCGTCAGATCGTGGAGGATCCGATCGAGCTCGGGCGGGGCGCCGCACGCCTCGGCGATGGGCGGCAGGTTCTTCTCGTTCTTCGCGACGAGCGCCATGTGCTCCGCCGCGTCGCCTTGGAGGAAGCGCGCTCCCTTGCAGAGCTCCCAGAGCATGACGCCGAGGGCATACAGATCGACGCGGTAGTCGCCCGGATCGCCGTTCGCGACCTCGGGCGCCACGTAGCCGGGCTTCGCGAACACGACGCCGGCGACCGTGTGGCAGCGCCGGTTTTGACCGCGCGCCGTGCCGAAGTCGATGATCTTGAGCTCGCCGGTGTAGCTCACCATGATGTTCTGCGGGCTGAGGTCGCGGTGGACGATCCCGAGCGGCTGGCCTGACGCGTCGACGCGGTCGTGCATGTGCGCGAGCGCCTCCGCGGCGAGGGCCGTGAGCGCGACCGCCTCGTGCCACGCGAGCTTCTCTCCCGCCGCGAGCGCGCGCTGCCGGACGTCGCCTAGGCTCCTGCCGTCGATGTACTCGACGGCGACGTAGGGCTCGCCGCTCGCCTCGTCCGTCGTCGCCTCGAGGACCTGCGCGATGCCGGAGTGCGAGAGCTGCGCCTGCACGCGCGCCTCGTCGAGGAAGCGCGCC